>CAJBOO010000108.1 GCA_903956845.1 uncultured Burkholderiales bacterium | reverse complement strand
CGGGCAGGGTATGAAGCAAGGATTGGGTTTGGGCCAAGACCAATTCGCTGGCTTGCAGTTCAATGAACGCAGCTGGCGTGGTGGCCACGGAAGGCGGCGACGCTGGCGCGGCGGGCTTGCGCATCACCATGTAAGCGGCACCCAAGGCCACGGCAATCACCAACGCCCAGACCCATGTGGATCGTGATTTCATCTCAAGCTTCTCCGTCAATCAAAGTTCAGGCTGGCCGCTGCCACCCCTGAATCAAGGTGTCAACATGTTGCTGCAAAAACACTTCGGGGTTCAACACGTGTGGTGAGGCACAGGCTGAAAAAGCATGTTTCCACATCGTGATGAACAAAATGGTGGAGATCAAACTGTAGACAGCCACGTCGGTGGCCATGGGTTTGAATTCACCGCTGTCGATGCCGCGTTGCAAGATGGCTTGAAACAGCCGGTTGCCTGGCTGCATCACCTCGGTTTCGTAAAACCGCACCACCTCTGGAAAGTTGCTCGCTTCGCTGGTCACCAACTTGGTGATGCCGCTGGCTTTGGTGTTGCCAATGCGCTCCCACCAGGAGTTCATGGCGTAGCGCAGCATCTCGGCGGTGCTGCCTTGGAAACTCTCAAACTCTTGGTTCCAAACGGGGAAATGGTCGGCCAAATTGGCACGGATCACCGCTTTGAACAGGTCTTGCTTGGTGTCGAAATACAAGAACAAGGTCCCTTTGGACACACCTGCGCGAAGCGCCACTTCTTCGACCTTGGTCGCCGCGTAGCCTTTTTCCACAAACAATGTCAATGCGGCTTCGAGCAATTCCACCGGGCGCGCCTCTTTTCGCCGCTCACGTTTGTGCACGGCTTCAGGGTTGGCGGGGATGGCTTGGTGGTGGGGCATGTTAATGACTGACTGGTTATTAATGTAACCTGTCCATCAACTGCCCCAGCCACTCACGCAAGACTTGTCGAGTGGCGCTCAAGCCATGGCCACTGGGCAGGTAATCGGTTTCCCAGCGCAACGGGGGTTGCACATAGCCCATGGGTGCGGGGTGAACCACAAACCCCGCTTGTTCAAAGTGGCGCAGGCTGCGCTGCATGTGCCAATCGTTGGTCACCAGGGCGATGCGGGTGATGCCTTTGGGAGCCAATTGCGCGTAGCTGAGTTCTGCGTTTTCTTGGGTGTCGCGGGACTGCTCGTCGACCCAAGCGAAGCGCATGCCCGCGTCGAGTTGCAAGACCCTGGCAGCCACCGCTGCTTCGCTCAAGGTTTGTTGGCTGGGTGCGGCCCAGCCCTTGCCGCCGCTGTACACCAGCGGCAACTGGGTTTGACGTGCCAAGTGGATGCCATAGCGCAGGCGCATGTGGGCATCATGGGCCAAGATCGGTTCGCCATATTCAGGCGCTTTGAGTTTGACTCCGCCGCCCAAGACCACAATGGCCTGGCTGTCCTTGAGCTGTGCGGTGCTCACGGGCGGGTAAGTGGCCAGCAAGCGCTGGTTCAAGCCGTAGGCGGTGGCTTGGCAACTCAAGACCCACAACATCACCGCGCCCATACCCACCAAGCCCCAGGCCCAGCGTCGGCGGGTGCGGGCCAACAGGCCACCCAGCAGGATCAATACCAGTGGGCCAGCGGGTGGCATCACCAGCGCTGTGAGCAGGGGTTTGAGGGGGCCAATCAGGGACATGGAATTTGAAGTGTCCCACAGTCATTAAGATGCCCTCATGAAGACTTCAACCATCACATTGGGCGGCGGCTGCTTTTGGTGCACCGAAGCGGTGTTCGTGCGGGTGCGTGGCGTCATCGATGTCGAGTCAGGCTATTGCAATGGCCTGCAAGCGCGCCAGCCCAGCTACGAAGACGTGTGCCGCGGCGACACGGGCTACAACGAGGTGGTGCGCTTGCAATACGACCCCCAGGTGATCAGCCTGCCCGACTTGCTGACGATTTTTTGCAGCATCCACGACCCCACCAGCCTGAACCGCCAAGGCAACGACGTGGGCACGCAATACCGCAGCGGTGTGTATGTCAGTGAGCCCAGCGATGAAGCGGTGGTCATGCAAACGCTGAGCGAATTGCAGGCCAGTTTCAGCCAACCCTTGGTGACCGAGGTGCAGGCGCTGCAGCACTATTGGCCAGCGGAGG
>CAJBOO010000107.1 GCA_903956845.1 uncultured Burkholderiales bacterium | reverse complement strand
GTCCAGCACCCCTAAAAACTTGCCGTTGGAGCCTGCATTGGTGACCAAGGTTTGACCGGATTTGTTGACCACCACTTTGGCCACGGGCATGCCGTCGTGGGTGTGACCACCCAAGATGGCGTCCAAGCCTGATACGCGAGAGGCCAATTTCAAATCCACATCCATGCCGTTGTGCGACAACAAGACCACCACTTGGGCCCCTTTTGCACGTGCTTCCAAAATCGTTTTTTGCAGGTTCTCTTCTTGAATACCGAACTCCCAATCCGCCACCATGTAACGCGGGTTGGCAATGGGGGTGTAGGGAAAAGCCTGGCCAATGATGGCGCAGGGCACGCCGTTCATCTCGCGCATCACATAGGGCTTGAAGACTTGGTCGCCAAAGTCTTTGGTCTTGATGTTTTGGGCGACAAAAGCGGTTTGGTCACCCAGCTTTTGCTCCACCAATTCCGTGACTCGCTCTTGGCCATAGGTGAACTCAAAGTGCCCTGTCATGATGTCCACGCCCAACAATTTGCAAGCATCCACCATGTCTTGACCCTTGGTCCACAGCGCCGTGGCGGAACCTTGCCAGGTGTCTCCACCATCGAGCAACAATACGCCTGGTCGTGACGCTTTCATGCGCTTGACCAATGTGGCCAAGTGCGCAAAGCCGCCCACCTTGCCGTAGCGTTTTGCGGCGGTTTCAAAGTTCAAAGCACTCAGGGCATGTGCCTGGGCCGTATCGGGTTTGACGCCGGTGGCCTTGAGCAATTCGGCACCCACCAAGTGTGGCAACTGGCCCTTCATGCCGCCCAGCCCCAAGTTCATGGTGGGCTCGCGGAAATGCACGGGCAAGAGTTGCGCATGGCAGTCTGTCATGTGCAAAAAAGAGACTTGGCCAAAACGCGGCATCTCATAGAGGCCTTCGGCGTCGCCAGCTGCTTTCTGTGCGTAACTGCCCATGGGCAGCCCGGCCATCACCCCTGCGCCCAGCACCTGCATGAATTCACGTTTGCTCAAGTTCATGGCCGGTCCTGCTTATTGGTTGATGGGGGATTTCGGGTCGAGCAGCAACGCCATGAGGTGCTGCAACTGGGTCTCGGTCAAGATGCCGTTGTGGCCAAAGCGTGGCATGTTCGAGCAGGCGTTGTAGCCTCTGGCATTCCACAGCTTGGCCCAGGTGTATTCAATGATGGGCTTGGCCGTGGGGCTGTTGACGTCAGTGACACCTCGCAGCTTGCCGTAGTTGTAAAGACTCGGACCCAAGGTGCCGTGCGAAATTTCGGTCTTGCTGATCTGGTGACAGTTGTAGCAATTGCCGCCATTGACCGAGCCTTCTTTGTCTGACCAAGTTTTGCCTCGACCATCTTGAGCGATGACTTCACCTTTTTTGTAGTCCCCCATGAATTGCCCATTGGTGGGCCATTGAATCGCTTTGAAATTCTCCGAGCGGATTTTTTCAGCGACTTTGTCACTCAAAGGCTTGCCCTTGTAGTCGGCTTCGCTGCACAAGCGGTTGGCTTCATCAGGCGTCAACCTGTCCATGCCAGCTTGACCCTCGGCTCGAAAGGATGCGGCCAAGACCTGTTGGACATCGTCTTGGTATGACGTGTTGTTGGGCGTGGCGCAAGAAGCCAAGGCCAGGGCGACAAAAGACAAAGCCCAAACGCGGATGGTGTTCATGTTCATGGTGTTCTCTTTCGCCTATCAACGTCGAATTGCTGGTGCCGTGGTGGCCACATCTTTGGCTGTCACGCCCAAATACACACCCAAAGCGGCACTGGCATCGCTGCCAAACACGGCGTAGGGGAACCGCTGTTGTCGGTAACAGTCATTCAGTCGCAGTTGCATGC
>CAJBOO010000106.1 GCA_903956845.1 uncultured Burkholderiales bacterium | reverse complement strand
TCACTGGCACCACCAGCGGCAAAGTCAAAGGCGGCCTGACCGTGTTGGTCAACGGCATCCGCGCTTTCTTGCCCGGCTCACTCATCGACACCCGCCCCATCAAAGACTTGTCTCCCTTTGAGAACAAGACCATGGAATTCAAGGTCATCAAGCTCGACCGCAAGCGCAACAACGTCGTGTTGTCACGCCGCGCCGTGATTGAAGCCTCCATGGGCGAAGAACGCGCCAAGCTGATGGAAAACCTGAAAGAAGGCTCCATCGTTCACGGCGTCGTCAAAAACATCACCGAGTACGGCGCGTTTGTCGACTTGGGCGGCATCGACGGCCTGTTGCACATCACCGACATGGCCTGGCGCCGTGTGCGTCACCCCTCCGAGGTGGTGGTCGCTGGTCAAGAAATCACCGCCAAGATCCTCAAGTTCGACACCGAGAAAAACCGCGTGTCTTTGGGCTTGAAGCAAATGGGCGACGATCCTTGGATGGGCGTGAACCGCCGCTACCCCCAAGGCACCCGCATGCACGGCAAGGTCACCAACATCGCCGATTACGGCGCGTTTGTCGAACTCGAACCCGGCATCGAAGGCTTGGTGCACGTGTCTGAAATGGACTGGACCAACAAAAACGTGGCCCCTTCCAAAATCGTTGCTTTGGGTGACGAAGTCGAAGTCATGGTCCTCGAAATCGACGAAGACAAACGCCGCATTTCTTTGGGTATGAAGCAGTGCAAAGCCAACCCTTGGCAAGAGTTCGCCTCCGCTACCAAGCGCGGCGACCGCGTCAAAGGCCCGATCAAATCCATCACCGACTTCGGCGTCTTCGTCGGCTTGGCTGCTGGCATCGACGGCTTGGTGCACTTGTCTGACCTGTCATGGAACGAAACCGGCGAAGCCGCTGTGCGTAACTTCAAGAAGGGCCAAGAAGTCGAAGCCTTGGTCTTGGCAGTCGACGTCGAGCGCGAACGCATCTCCTTGGGCATCAAACAACTCGACTCCGACCCCTTCACCAACTTCGTGTCGGTCAATGACAAAGGTCAAATCGTCACTGGCACCGTGAAAACCGTGGATGCCAAGGGTGCTGAGATCGATCTGGGCGAAGAGATCATCGGTTACTTGCGCGCTTCTGAAATCTCCCGCGACCGCGTGGACGATGCGAGCCAAGTGCTCAAAGTCGGCGACGAAGTCACGGCTGTGGTGGTCAATGTGGACCGCAAAACACGCAACATCCAGTTGTCGATCAAAGCGAAAGACCAAGCGGACCAGCAAGAAGCCATGCAAACCCTGAGCCAAAACTCAGGCAATGCCGGCACCACCAGCCTGGGTGCCCTGTTGCGTGCCAAGTTGGACAACACAGAGAAGTAAGCTTCACCCATGACCCGAAGTGATTTGGTTGAAGAACTGGCAGCCCGCTTTCCGCAGCTGACCCACCGGGACGCCGAATTTGCCGTCAAAGCTTTGCTTGACGCCATGAGCGACGCCCTGGTCAAAGGTCACCGCATCGAATTGCGCGGCTTTGGCAGCTTCTCGGTGAACCGCCGCCCGCCTCGCATGGGACGCAACCCGCGTTCTGGCGAGAGTGTGGCGATTCCCGAAAAGCGAGTGCCCCATTTCAAACAAGGCAAGGCGCTGCGCGAAGCAGTGGAAGTACGCACCAAAGAGCTGCTGCAAAGCGACGCGCCCAAGTCCTAGAATTTCACCCACACTGGGAACACAAGTTGAAACAACTCTTCAGGCTGCTTCAGTGGATACTGAAAGCAGCCATTTTTTTGATCCTGCTGGCTTTCGCTTTGAACAACAAAGAGGAAGTCGCGGTGCATTTTTTCTGGGGCTTGGCCTGGCAAGCACCGATGGTGCTGGTCTTGCTGTGCGTTTTCACCCTGGGTGTGGTGGTGGGTGTGATCGGCATGGTGCCTCGCTGGTGGCGCCAGCGTCGACTCGCCAAACAAGCCGTGGTGAGCTCCGCGCCTGTGAGCGCGGCTGCACCTGTGGCACCCGACCTGCCCTACACCCCATGAGCAGGCCCGTCTGATGGAATTGCAAATCGGTTGGATCTTCGTTGGCTTGCCTTTGGCGTTTGTGCTGGGCTGGTTGGCGTCCCGCTTTGATTTGCGCCAGCTGCGCCTGGAAAACCGCAGCAACCCCAAGGCCTACTTCAAAGGTTTGAACCACCTGCTCAACGAGCAACAAGACCAAGCGATCGACGCCTTCATCGAAGCGGTGCAACGCGACCCCGACACCACCGAGCTGCATTTCGCCTTGGGCAGTTTGTTTCGCCGCCGTGGCGAATTCGAGCGTGCGGTGCGGGTACACCAGCACCTGTTGGCTCGTGCCGACCTCAGCAGCAGCGACCGCGAGCGTGCCCAGTACGACCTCGCGCTGGACTATGTGAAGGCCGGCATCCTCGACCGCGCTGAAGCGGCGTTGCAACCGGTGTTGCAATCGAGTTTGGCACCGCAAGCCTTGCTGGCCTTGCTCACGATTCACGAACGCACCCGCGACTGGCGTCAAGCCGCTGACATTTCCTTGCGCCTTGACCAATCGGGGCAAGGCCAGTTTGGCGTGCGTCGCGCACATTACCTGTGCGAACTCTCAGCGGAAAGCGCCGACCCAGCGCAAGCGCAAAACCTGCTTGAAGAAGCAGTGCAAACCGCACCCCACAGTGCCCGCCCGCGTATCGCGCTGGCCGATTTACTGGTCAAGCTCGGCCAAACAGAAGCGGCCTGCGACCGTTTGCAAGCCTTGGCACAAGACATCCCCTCGGCCATGCCCTTGGTGGCTGGCAAACTCGCCGCCTTGGCACCCCTGGTGCAACGGCAAGTGGGCGTGCTCACCTTGCTGCAAGACAGCTACCACCAGTTGCAAAACCTGGACGTGCTCGACGCCATCATCGCCTTGCAACGCGCCATGGGCCAAGACTTGGCACGCGAGCTCTACGCCCAACACCTGTTGAAACACCCCTCGCTGATCGCAGCCACCCAATGGCTGGCAGGTGAACACCTCAACCCCGCTGAGCAACCCCAAGTGCAACGCGCCTTGGAGCAAGCCGCCAAGCCACTGCGACGCTACCGCTGCGCGGCCTGCGGTTTCGAGGCCTTGCAACATTTCTGGCAATGCCCCGGTTGCCAGGCCTGGGACAGCTACCCGGCGCGCCGCATCGAAGAACTTTAAGCAGACCCCCATGACCCTGCCCACGCTTGCCCAACTCCAACGCACCCAACTGCTGATCGTCGGCGACGTGATGCTCGACCGCTATTGGTATGGCGCCGTCGACCGCATCAGCCCAGAAGCCCCGGTGCCGGTGGTGCGCGTGACCCGCGAAGAAGAGCGTTTGGGCGGCAGCGCCAACGTCGCCTTCAACGTCGTCACCTTGGGCGCGCAAGCGAGCCTGGTGAGCGTTTTGGGCGACGACGACAACGGCGTTCGCCTGAGCCGCTTGGTGGAGAAGTCTGGCATCCAAGCGCACTTTGGGCGCGACGCGCAACTGCAAACCACGGTCAAGCTGCGCATCATTGGCCGCCAGCAGCAACTCCTTCGCGCCGACTTCGAGAACCAACCCCAGTCCGAGGTGTTGGCCTCGCAAACCCAGTTGTTCCAGCAGTTGCTGGGCAGTCACCACGCCGTGCTGTTCTCAGATTACGGCAAGGGCGGCCTGACCCATGTCGCGGAGATGGTGGCCAGTGCCCGCTTGTCGGGTCTGCCGGTGTTGATCGACCCCAAAGGCAGTGACTATTCGCGCTATGCGGGTGCCACGGTCATCACGCCCAACCGCGCTGAATTGCAACAAGTCATTGGCCACTGGCGCGACGAAAACCACTTGCTTGAGATGGCGCAACAGTTGCGCGAACAACTGCGCCTGGACGCCTTGCTGCTCACCCGCAGCGAAGAAGGCATGAGCTTGTTTGATGCCGATGGCGCCATGCATGTGCCTGCGCAAGCACGGGAGGTCTTTGACGTGACTGGCGCAGGTGACACCGTGATCGCCACCTTGGCGAGTTTGATGGGCAGTGGCATGCCTTTGCGCCAAGCCCTCCCTTGGGCCAACAAGGCCGGTGGCGTGGTGGTGGGTAAATTTGGCACCGCAGGTGTGACTTACCAGGAGTTGTCCGCATGAAGATCGTGGTCACCGGCGCGGCCGGTTTCATTGGCAGCAACATCGTGCGTGGCTTGAATGCACGCGGCATCAGCGAGATCATTGCCGTCGACGATTTGCGCGACGGCGACAAGTTCCGCAACCTGGCCGACTTGCACATTGCCGACTATGTGGACCACACGGTGTTCTATGAGCGGTTTGCCAACGGCGTCTATGGGCCAGTCGAAGCGGTGTTCCATGAAGGCGCGTGCAGCGACACCATGGAGACCGATGGCCGCTACATGATGGACAACAACTATGGCGTTTCATGCCAGTTGTGGACGGCTTGCCAGGCGCAAGGCACACGCTTGCTGTATGCGTCTTCAGCCGCCACCTATGGCGGCTCGAGCAGCTTTGTGGAAACGCCCGAATTTGAACAACCGCTCAACGTCTACGGCTACTCCAAACTGCTGTTTGACCAGCGCCTGCGCCGAGCAATGGGCGGGGATTTCAAGCGCAACCAAGCGCAGGTGGTGGGGTTTCGGTACTTCAATGTGTATGGCCCTCGCGAGCAGCACAAAGGTCGCATGGCCAGCGTGGCGTTTCACCAATTTCACCAGTTCAAGCAAGACGGCCATGTCAAGTTGTTTGGTGAGTACGGTGGCTACGCGGCCGGCGAGCAAGAGCGCGACTTTGTCTTCATCGACGACGTGGTGGCGGTCAACCTTTGGTTTTTCGACCATCCCCAGCAAAGCGGTTTGTTCAACCTCGGCTCTGGCCGCGCCCAGCCTTTCAACGACGTCGCGTTGGCGGTGGTGAATGCCGAGCTCGCAGCACAGGGCAAGCAGCCCCTGGCCTTGGGTGAGGCGGTGGCGCAGCAGCTCATCCGCTACATCCCTTTCCCAGACGCTTTGCGTGGCAAGTACCAGTGCTTCACCCAGGCCGATCTGAAGGCCTTGCGCGCCAGCGGCTGCGACCACGAGTTTGCCGATGTTCAGACAGGCGTTGGCAGCTACATGCAATGGCTGGCCAAGGTTTGACTCCCTGTTTTTGAGAGCGCGACTCACACATGGCAGGCTGCCATCCCATTGAAATCTGGGTTTTCCCAGGAGTCTTCATGCGCACTGCACTTTGCTTATTCACCCTGTGTTTCAGCGGCCCCATGGCGGCGCTGGAGATCAACCAAGCCAGCGAGGCCGAGCTTGACAACCTGCGCGGCTTAGGGCCGGCTTTCACCCGACGGGTCATCGCTGCCCGCGCACAGCAAGCCTTTGTCGATTGGCCCGACCTGATGCGCCGCGTGAGAGGCATGGGTCAAGCCACCGCCAAGAAACTGTCTGAACAAGGTTTGACGGTGCAAGGTCAGGCATGGGTAACCAAGCTCACCCCCTGAGCCTGGGTCTGCCTTAAGCTGACACCTTGTTTGACTGACCCTTGCTCATGAACGCTTCCCGTCCCCCAGGTTTCATGGTGTTGCACAGCAACCGCATGGAAGGTCTGCGCGACCTGCTGGTGCAGTTCGTCAAGAACGATCCGCTGCCGCCCTTGTCCGCTGAAACCATCTTGGTGCAAAGCAACGGCATGAAACACTGGCTCACCCTGGCGCTGGCCGATGACCAAGCGCTGGGCATCTGCGCCGCCACCGAACTGGTGTTGCCCTCGGCCCAGCTCTGGCAAATCTACCGATCGGTGTTGGGGGCAGACCGATTACCTTCGCGCATGCCCTTGGACAAATCGCCCTTGGTGTGGCGCATCCTGAGGCGCATGCCAGCTTGGCTGACCGACCCGCGCTTCGCCCCATTGGCGCATTACCTCGGTGACGACACCCAAGGCACCCGCGCCTATGGACTGGCGCAACAACTCGCCGACGTGCTCGACGGCTACCAAAATTACCGCGCGGACTGGCTTGATCACTGGGCGCAAGGCCACGACCGCTTGCACGGCGCTCACGCCTTGCCTGCCGAACACCTTTGGCAAGCCGCCATGTGGCGCGATCTGTTGAACGATTTGCAGTCCCCGTCGGCAGCGCCATTGACAGGTTTCCAAGCCCGCTCGGATGTGCACAAAGCCTTCATGCGCACCTTGTCACAACACCCTGCAGGCCAAGCATTGCCTGGGGTGCCCGAACGACTCTTGGTGTTTGGCATCACCGCCTTGCCCATGCAAACCTTGGAGGCCTTGGTCGCACTGGGTCGCTTCATCCCCGTGTTGATGTTCGTCCACAACCCCAGCCAAGCGCATTGGGGTCACCTGACCGACAGCCCTGTGCCCGAAGGACACCCGCTGTTGGCGGCCTGGGGCAAACACGGTCGCGATTACTTGCATGCCATCGACCAATTCGAGCAAGCCAACCCAACCGCACCTCCCTTTGCGCGGGTAGACGCCTTCATCGACCCCGCGCAAGAAGCGACAGACGCTGAGCGCGAACCCACTGTCTTGGAGCAACTTCAATCAGCGGTGTTGCACTTGCAAACCCCGCCGCCGCTCACGCCGGCTGGCCAGGCGCTTCGCACGCCCGAAGACCACAGTGTGCGTTTTGCCCAGGCGCATTCGGCGCAACGCGAAGTCGAGGTGTTGCACGACCAGCTCTTGGCTTGGTTGGATGAAGACCCCAGCCTGCAGCCGCGTGACATCATGGTGATGGTGCCCGACATGGCGCAGTTTGCGCCGCACATCCACGCGGTGTTTGGGCGCTTTGCGTCACAGGGTGGGCAGTCGGCTGACAGCCGCTACCTGCCGTATTCGGTGGCCGACACCACCGCTCACCTCGAACCGCTGGTGCAGGCTTTGCAAACCTTGTTGCAATTGCCTCAACTTCGCTTCGGGTTGGGTGAATGGCTCGCCCTTTTTCAGGTGCAAGCGGTGCGTGCCCGCTACGGCCTTGATGTGGCCGACGTGCAAGACCTCCACACCTTGCTCAACCAAGCCGGGGTGCGTTGGGGCTTGGACGCGATGCACAGGCAAACCTGGGGCATGGACAGCGCCGTGCCCGACAGCGACCAAAACAGCTGGCACTTTGGCCTGCAACGCCTGCTGATGGGTTACGCCACAGGCCGTGCCGAAGCCGCGCAACACCCTTGGCAAAACACCCTGGCGCAGGCGGGGTTGCAAGGCTTGGATGCCCGCGTGGTGTCGGCTTTGCTGCAATGGCTTGCCGACACCCAACTCAGCCTTTCTTTGCTGCAGCAAGACCACACGCCCAGTGTTTGGGTGCGCTTGATGCACGAGCTGGTGCGGCGGTTTTTCAAGACCGAGGACGAGGCCAGTCAACGCCTGCTCGAGCGCGTCATGGCGCCCCTGGAAGACTGGTTGGCAGACACCGCATTGGCGCAGTTTGACCAGCCCGTCCCCTTGTCGGTGGTGCGCAACCATTGGATGGCCCACATCGACACGGCGGGCTTGCAACAGCGCTTCATGGGTGGCGGGGTGCAGTTCGCCACCCTGATGCCCATGCGTGCCATTCCTTTCAAGCGGCTGTGTTTGCTGGGCATGAACGATGGCGACTACCCACGTGCACCAGCGCCGCGCGACTTTGATTTGATGAGCCACCCCACCCTGGGCCGAGCTGGCGACCGTGCTCGCCGTGAAGACGACCGCTACTTGTTTTTGGAAGCGTTGTTGTCTGCCCGAGAACGCTTGTACATCTCGTGGCAAGGCAGGCGCGCCAGCGACCACGCCGAGCTGCCGCCGTCGGTGTTGGTGGCCCAGTTGCTCGACCACCTGCGGCAATGCCATGTCAGTGCCGATGGCAGCGAGGCTTTTCCCACGCCCTTGCAACCCTTGCAGCCCTTCTCACCCAAGTACTTTCGCCAAGGCAGCGGCTTTGTCACGTATGCCCACGATTGGGACGCGGCCCAACAACCGCTGTCCAAGCCAATCCTTGTCGTGCCAAACGTGGTGGCCACGCCCCCCACTGTGCTCACTGAGCAAGACTTGCAACGCCTGCTGCGCCAACCTGTGGATGTGCATTTCACCGACCATTTGCATGTCGAATTGGATGAACCCCAGGCCTTGGGCAGCGAAGACGAACCGTTTGAGCCACAAGGCTTAGAAGCCTTTGTGCTCAAAGCCGAGGTGCTCAATCACCCCGACCCGCAGGCAGCGTTGCGTCGCCTGTACCTTCAAGGACAGTTGGCCCTGGGTGGATTTGGCCAAACCCAGCAAAGCGATTGGCTGGCCTTGCGCGAACAGGTTCACCAGCGGCTGTCAGGCTACCTGTTTGAAACCGACCAGGCCTTGCCTGAGCAGGTGCATGTCATGCAAGCAGCCACCGAGTTGCGGTTGCACTTTGGTGGGGACGCCAACACCTGGCGCAAGCAAGGCCAAACCGCGTTGCAAATCGACCTGCGCCCCTCCAAGATCATGAACGGTAAAGCGCCGCGCCTGCACACCTTGACGCGCTTGTGGGTAGGCCACTTGAGTGCCAATGCCGCAGGTTTGGCCACCACCAGCTTGCAAAGTGGCGAGGATGGCCTGCTGATCTTGCAAGCCCTCACACCTGAAGAAGCGCAAAACCACTTGGCCGATTTGGCCGAGGTCTACCTGCAAGCGTGGCAAGCCCCACTGCCGCTGGCCTGCAAAACCGCTTGCGCCTGGCTGGCGGCCACGCACTGGCCCAGCCCCAAGGCCCGCCCCAAAACCGATGCCACCCAAGCCGACACCGCCGAGTCAGATGCCGAGCGTCTAGCTGCACTGGCCATGTTCGCGGCACAACAGGCGTTTGATGGCGGCTTTTTCACCGGTGAGGCCAGCACCTCGGCGCATCTGCAACGGGCGTTCGAGCGTTTTGAAGACATCCAAGACCACCTGGTCACATGGGCGCAACGTGTGTACGGACCGCTGGTAAGCGCCTGCACCGTGGCGGGCAGTGCCACGCCTGCCGAGGACGCCGCATGAGCAGCCTGAACCTGCACACCCTCCCCCTGCACGGTCGGCAAGTCATCGAGGCCAGCGCGGGCACGGGCAAAACCTGGACTTTGGCCGCACTCTATTTGCGATTGGTGCTGGCCCATGGGCGCGAGGGTCTGCAGCCTTTGTTGCCTTCACAGATTTTGGTGATGACGTTCACCGAGGCCGCCACCGCCGAACTGCGCGAGCGGGTGCGTGACCGCCTGCACCAAGCCGCGGTCTGGTTCGACGCCAAGTGCGCTGGCGTAGCCAAGGCCGACGCGTTTTTAGACGCCTTGGCGCTCGATGTCGATGCCACCGATTGGCCACGCTGCGCGGCGCAACTTCACCAGGCAGCGCACAGCATGGACGACGCGGCCATTTTCACGATCCATGGCTGGAGCCGCCGCATGCTCAGCAGCTTTGCGCTGCACAGCCGCGACCTGTTCGAGCAAACCCATCTGGACAACCCGAACACCCTGCTGCTCAAACTGGCCAGCGACCATTGGCGGCATTGGTACTACCCCCTTCCTCAAGCCGCACAACAGGCCTTGTTCAAGCAGGTGTGCAAGTCACCCGAGGGCTTGTTGAAGTTGCTTGACAAGCGTTGGAAGGACATGGACCACACGCCACCCAGCGCTGTGGACATGGACGCCCCTGTTCACGCGGTCTCTGGCGCAACTCCCTTGCCCGCAGACACCTTGGCGCCCTTTGTGGTGTGGCAAGCCGCGCACGATGCGCTTGAATCGACTGCCAAAGCAGCCTGGCAATCAGAGCTGGCCCAGACACTGCTGAGCGCGCAAGAAGACAAGTTCATCAGAGGGTCGGGCATCAGCAAGACGCATTTCAAAAAATGGGTGGCCGACTTACAAGCCTGGGCCGAGCAAGGCGCGTCCATCGACGACAAAACCCTGTTTCGCTTCACCCGGAGCAACCTGCAGTCCAAAAGCTGGGCGCAAGCGGATCAATACCCGCTGTTTGAATGCATCGAGCAAATCGCCCTTCACCAAGCCCTGCAGCCGCCTTGCAAAGAACCGCTGCTCGACCATGCCGCGGTGGCCTTGCGGGCGCTGTATGCGCAAGCCAAGCAGCAACAAGCGGTGTTCGATTTCCAAGACTTGTTGCAACGCTTGCACCATGCTTTGCATGCCGACCAAGGGGCAATGGCCGCCGCGGTCCGCGCCCAATACCCGGTGGCCTTGGTCGACGAGTTCCAAGACACCGACCCATGGCAATACGAGAGCCTGGACCGCATCTACCACCCCGACCACACAGACCATCGCCATGCCTTGGTGATGATCGGCGACCCCAAGCAAGCCATCTACGGTTTTCGGGGTGCCGACCTCAACACCTACCTGCAAGCCCGCCAGGATGCATTGACGCTCAACCCTGATGCCGTGCACAGCCTGGCGCACAACCACCGATCCACTGCTGGCTTGGTGCGGGCCATCAACCATGTGTTCAGCTTTGGGCAAACCGAGAACCCGTTTCACCAAGCCCACCGCCCTGCCGAACAACAGGTGCAGTTTGTGCAAGTCGACAGCGCCAGCCAGGCCATGCCCCTGCCGTCCCTGCACGGTGAAGCCATCCAGCCGCTCACGGTGTGGCATTTGCCGCCACCCGACAGCGACCAGACCACTTACCCCGCAGCTGCCCATTTGAAACAGATGGCGCAAGGCTTTGCCACCCAAATGGTGCAACTCCTGCACCAACACCCCACGCTGCACCCAGGCCAGATGGCTGTGTTGGTTCGAGGCAGAGCCCATGCCCAAGCCATGCAACACGCACTGCAACAGCGTGGCTTGTCTAGCGTGTATTTGTCTGACCACGCCAACGTCTTCCAAAGCCCCGAAGCGCTCGACTTGTGGCGGGTGTTGCGCGCCATCAGTGCCCCGCGACAAACCGCCTGGTTGCGCAGCGCCTTGGCGTGCCGGGTCTGGGGCTTGCACATGTCCGAGTTGCAAGCCACCTTGCAAGACGACACCCAGTCCGATGCTTTGGCCGAGTCTTGTCAGCGGTGGTTGCAGCAATGGCAATCCCAAGGCGTCTTGCCCATGATCCACAGCTGGTTGCATGAGCAACACATCGCTGCGCGTTTGTTGGCCTCGACGTCGGGTGAGCGGCAACTCACCAACTTGCTCCACTTAGGAGAATTGCTGCAACACGCCTCCCAAAGCCTGCAAGGCCCGCAAGCCTTGCTGCAATTTCTGGCTGACAACATCCACAGCAGCAGCGACAACCCAGAAGCACAAAAAATGCGGCTCGAAACCGACGCCGCTT
The DNA here is from genome assembly GCA_903956845.1 of uncultured Burkholderiales bacterium. Classification (GTDB taxonomy): domain Bacteria; phylum Pseudomonadota; class Gammaproteobacteria; order Burkholderiales; family Burkholderiaceae_C; genus Limnohabitans. The sequence continues at coordinate 6,151 of CAJBOO010000106.1, read as the reverse complement.
GCGTGCAAATCGTCACCTATCACAAGAGCAAAGGCTTGGAGTACCCACTGGTGTTCGTGCCCTTCTTGGGCAGCTTCAACACGGGCAAGTCCCCATCGGGCAAACCGCCGTCGGACGACGATGAAGCCCCCGACCCCACCGAGACATCTGTGGAAGAAGACATGCGCTTGCTCTACGTGGCCCTGACACGCGCCAAGCGAGGCTTGTGGTTGGGGCTTGCGCCCACCGCCAAGAGCTTGGCGGTCAGCACCAAGCCCATCAAGCGCAGCGCCGTGTCCCAGCTGTTGCAACGGCAAATCCACTCCGATTTGATCGCGCAATTGCATGCGCTGTGGGGCAGTTGCCCTGACATCGCTGTGCTTGAATTGCCGCCCCCAGATCGCCAGACCTACCAAGCCCCTGTCGGCAAGCTTGACCACCAAGCCGCGTTGCGACCCAAGCGTCACAGCCACGCCCGCTGGTGGACCGCGAGCTTCAGCAGCCTCACCCGTGGCTTGGAAGCAGGTACCGAGCGCGAGGAAGCTTTCAGCGATGCACACACCGATGCCACCTTGCTCGACGCCAGCTTGACCCAAGCCGACGCCAACCCCTGGCAAAGCTTTCCTGCCGGTGCGCGTTACGGCACCTTGCTGCACGACCTGCTGGAGTGGCAAGCTGTGCATGGCTGGCCCTTGGTGCAAGACCCGCCGCCTGCTTGGCAGGCCCAAGCCTGGCAACAACTCTTGCAACGCAAAGCCGATGGGTTGCAACTCTCACCTGCCGAACAAGACAGCCTCACCCCCTGGTTGCAAGCCACCTTGCGCACCCCCTTGTCGCTGACCACTGGCGCTGGTGACATGCACGCCCAAGCCCTTGCCAGCCAAGCCTCCGCCACACCCTTGGTGTTGTCCCACCTTCAGTCGTCTCAGCTGTGGGCCGAAATGGCTTTCAACCTGCCGGCTGGCCAAGTGTCGAGCGGCCAGCTCGATGCGGTGATCCAGCAACACGTGCTTCCAGGTCAGGCACGTCCCGCCTTGCAAGCCACCGTCATGCAAGGGATGCTCACTGGCTTCATGGACCTGGTGGTGCACCACGATGGCCGCTACTGGGTGCTGGACTACAAATCCAACAAGCTGGGTGATTACAACGATGCCAGCCTGCAAGCTGCCGTGCTCGATAAACGCTACGAGGTGCAATACGTGCTCTACACCTTGGCCCTGCACCGCTTGCTCAAGCAACGTTTGCGCGGCTACCACTACGAGCAGCACATGGGTGGTGCGGTTTATGTGTTTTTGCGCGGCGTCTCGCAAGCCAACGCCGGCGTGCATGCGACTCGCCCCTCCTTTGCCTTGATCGATCAACTCGACCAGCTGTTTGCCAAGGTGCCTGCATGAGCTTGCGCCCCTTGCTCCATTCCGCTTGGCCCGGCAAGGCCAACACGCCCTTGACCCAGCTGGACTTGGCCTTCGCCCGCACACTCAACAGTTTGCAAGCCAGCGCTGATGAGCGTCACCTTTGGTTGGCCGCTCTGGTGAGCCACCAATGGGGCCGAGGCCATGCCTGTTTGGATGTGCATGCCTGGCCCGACGGCGCAGCCGATGTGCTGGGCTGGCCGACGGCTGCAGTGCAAGCCCTGCCCAGCCAACTGGCTGAGGCTGTGCCCACCTTGCCCTGGGCCATGGGTGAACATTCGCCTTTGGTGGTGCAAGGACAACGCCTGTATTTACGTCGCGCTTGGGACGCAGAGCAAAGCATTCACCATGGCTTGATGGCTTTGCAACACCGCGTCCTGCCCACCCCCACTGCCTTGTCGCCACAGCTTGACGCCTTGTTTGCACCCGACCCAAGCGACATGCAACGCGCCGCCTGCGCCCATGCGGTGCAACACGCGGTCACCCTGATCACTGGCGGCCCAGGCACCGGCAAAACCACCACCGTGGTCAAGCTGTTGCGCTTGTTGCAAGCCACTGCCGATGCGCCCTTGCGCATCCTCTTGACAGCTCCCACGGGCAAAGCCGCCGCCCGCTTGGCGCAAGCCATCAGCCAAGCCCGCGGCCAGTTGCCTGCCCTGGAACACGCCCATTGGCCCTCGGCTGCGCACACCCTGCACAAACTGTTGCAAACCCAGCGCGACGCCACCCCCCGGTTGGACGCCGATGTGGTGGTGGTCGACGAGGCCTCGATGATCGACCTGGAATTGATGGCACGCTTGGTCACAGCCGTGCCATCGTCAGCCCGCTTGGTCTTGCTGGGCGACAAAGACCAGCTGGCCTCGGTCGAAGCAGGCGCGGTCATGGCGCAGCTGTGCCAAGCCCCTTGGTTGGCTCAGCACACCATGGCATTGGTGAAAAGCCACCGCTTTGATGCCGAGCAAGGCATCGGCCCTTGGGCACGCGCGGCCAATGCGGGTGACAGCCCCACGTTGCAAACGCTTTGGGCACAAGCCCCGCAAGCCTGCTTCCGTGAGGGCGCAGCGGTGAGCCGCATCAGCCGTATCCACAGCCATGACAGCGACACCTTGCAAGGCTTGCGGCAAGCCTGGACACCTTGGCTGACTCTGCTTGAGCCGCACTTGCACGGCCAGCCCTGCGATGACGCCCAAGCCCTGGCCTTGCTGGCGTCTTTTTCGCGGGTAGGCGTGTTGTGTGCCATGCGCGAGGGACCCTGGGGCGTGAACGCATTCAATGCCCAGTTGCAAGGCGCTTTGGGGTTTGCAGATGCGCCTTGGTATGTGGGGCGACCGGTCATGGCGCGGCGAAATGACTATGCCTTGGGGTTGATGAATGGCGACACCGGGCTTTGCCTGCTGCGTTGGGTCCATGGCGAAGCACGCTTGCGCGTGGCCTTTGCCGACGGGCAAGGCGGCATACGCTGGCAAGTGCCCAGTCGCTTGGCCGCGGTCGACACCGTGTTTGCCATGACCGTGCACCAGTCTCAGGGCTCTGAGTTTGAGCAGGTCTTGCTGGTGCTGCCCGACCAGCCCGCGCCTTTGCTCACCCGCGAACTGGTCTACACCGGCATGACCCGAGCCCGCCAACAACTGTGTGTGTGGGCACCTGACCCCGCACTCTTGATCACCGCCTGCGAGCGCACGGTGCAACGCAGCGGGGGTTTGGCCGCCCTTGGAGACCCCAGATCAACGGTGGCAAAATGAAGGCATGACATCCATACGCCGTCTTCCTTGGATCTTGACTTTGTGTTTGCTCAGCCACGTCGGCCCGGTGCTGGCTGACTGGGAACCCGTGGATGAAAACCATTTGGCCGTGGTTTACATTGACCCCGACAAAGTCCGCGCCAGCAGCGTTTACCCCCAGGCTTGGCATTTGTTCGACTTGTTCGACAAAACCAAAGCAGGCGTCAAGTCCCGCTTGGTCCTGATGGAATACGACTGCCATGACGCACGTCGCCGGTCTTTGGCTTTTGCCTCTAAATCCGACGCCATGGGCGAAGGCAAAACGCTGTTCACCAGCACCCAAGCCACCAACTGGAAACCCGTCACGGGTGACACGGTGGGTGAAAAAGTCATCGAAATGCTCTGCGGCCACGGTGGCCACAAAAAAGGCCACGCCAAATCGGCTGAAGGCAGCAAGGGTGGCGGCAAAGACGCTGGTCACGGCGACAGCAAACCCGCGCCGGCCGCCGCAGGCCATTGATCCTCAAGGACCCCCATGCAAGTCACCAAACACACAGACACTTTTGCCACCGCACCGCAACTCGCACCTGAGCACATGGCCGCGATTGCCGCCCACGGTTTCACCACCGTGATCAACAACCGCCCCGACATGGAGGGCGGCCCAGACCAACCCACCTCAGCGCAAATGCAAAGCGCGGCACTGGCGGCAGGTTTGACCTACCACTACTTGCCCGTGGTGAGTGGCGCGATCACACCCGAGCAAGTCGACCAAATGGCATCGTTGGTAGAGGCTGCTGATGGCCCTGTGTTGGCGTTTTGCCGCAGTGGTGCCCGCTCCACGCAACTGTGGTCGCTCGGCCTGCAGTGACCGTTTGAGTGCAAGCGCCCCAGGGTTTCAAACCTTGGCGCTCAGTTTGCGCGAATTGATCGGGTCTCGAAACACCAGCGGTTTGACACTCACGCGCTGCGCATCGGGTATTTGGGCATAAGCCACGGCTTCGAGCACCACAGGGTGGTGCGCTGATTTGTCGCACACCGGATCGGCATTGGCCGCGTCGCCGGTCAACATCAAGGCCTGACAACGGCAACCACCCAGGTCTTTTTCTTTTTCCTCACACGTACGGCAAGGGTCTTTCATCCAGGCGTCACCCCGGTAATGGTTGAACGCATGGGAGTCATACCAAATCTCTTTGACCGAGGTGGTTTTCACATTCGGAAAATCCAGGTGCTTGATCATTTTGGCGGTGTGGCACGGCAACGCTGACCCATCGGGCGTGATGGTGAGGAACACATTGCCCCAACCGTTCATGCATTTCTTGGGACGGTTTTCGTAGTAGTCGGGCACCACAAAGAAGATTTTGAGTTTCTTGCCCAACTTGCTGCGGTACTCGTTGGTGACACGCTCAGCACGTTCGAGTTGCTCGCGGCTGGGCATCAAACCATCCCGGTTGATTTGCGCCCACGAGTAGTATTGGTTGTTGGCCAGTTCGAGGTACTCCGCACCCAAGTCGACCGCCAGCTCAATGATCTTGTCGATGTAATCGATGTTCAAACGGTGAATCACGCAATTGAGCACCATGGGCCAGCCGTTGGCCTGGATCAATTCGGCTGCACGTTGCTTGAGGGCAAAGGTTTTGGTGTGCGATAAAAAATCGTTGAGCTCGCGGGTCGAGTCTTGGAAAGACAGTTGCACATGGTCCAAGCCTGCGGCCTTGAGCGCCTTGGCACGCTCGGGGGTCAAGCCAATGCCTGAGGTGAGCAAGTTGGTGTAAAAACCCAAGCGGTGCGCCTCAGCCACCAACAGCTCGAGGTCGTCGCGCACCAGCGGCTCTCCGCCTGAAAAACCGCATTGCACACTGCCTGCCGCGCGTGCCTCTTGCAGCACCTTGAACCATTCCTCGGTGCTGAGCTCGGGCCCGCTTTGGGTGTAGTCAACGGGGTTGTAGCAAAACACACAATGCAGCGGGCAGCTGTAAGTGATTTCAGCCAATAACCACAGAGGTGGGCCAACGGTTGGTGGGGTTGGTGTGGTTTGCAAGCCAGCAGCAGCGTCGACTTCGCTCATGCTGTTACCCAACCTTGTTGGCCTGCTATTTCTAAAAAAGCCAGCACATCGGCTTGTAAGCCAGTCGCACCAAAGTCGGTTTCCAAATCGGCAATCAAGCTGGCCACGGTTTTTTCGCCATTCAATCGACGCATGATTTCTCCCGCGCTGCCGTTGAGTTTGACCATGCCCTCGGGGTAGAGCAACACCCAGCTCTGCTGGACTTCTTCCCATTGCAAACGAAACAGGCTGGCCACGCGTGGCGAGCTGCTGAGCACCTCATCGATATCGGTCACGATTTGGGCCCCGTGATCTGCACCTGGCATTGGTCGAGCATGATGGCGTCTGCCAAGGCCCACAGCACATTGAGTTTGAACTGCAATATCTCCAGCGCCCGCTCTTGCAAAGCGCGGGTTTGGCTGAAATAGTGCAAGGTGAAGGTCAGCCCATGCGCCACGTCTCGTCGCGCTTGGGTGAGGCGGTTTTTGAAATACTGCAAACCCGCTGGGTCCACCCAGGGGTATTGCTCAGGCCAGGTGTCAATGCGCTGCTGGTGGATGTGCGGCGCAAACAACTCGGTCAAGCTGGAGGCCACCGCTTCTTGCCATGGCTGGCGGCGGGCGAAGTTGACATACGCGTCCACAGCAAACCGGCTCGCAGGGGCGACAAAGCGCAAGGAAGTGACATCATCGCGGCTCAAACCCACGGCTTGCCCCAAGTGAATCCAGGCTTCGATGCCGCCCTCGTCGTGCACCTCACCCAGGTGAAAGCCGTCATGGTCCAAGATGCGCTGAATCCACTCGCGGCGAATCTCGCGGTCGTCGCAGTTGGACAAAATCGCGGCGTCTTTGAGAGGTATGGAGATTTGGTAATAAAACCGGTTGGCCACCCAACCGCGTAACTGCGCGGCGTTGAGCTTGCCCTCGGCCATCATGACGTGAAAAGGATGGTGAATGTGGTAACTCGTGCTTTTGCCGCGCAGCAAGGTTTCAAAC
>CAJBOO010000105.1 GCA_903956845.1 uncultured Burkholderiales bacterium | reverse complement strand
CGCCGGAACAAATCAAGGCCAATGCCGAAACGTATTACCGCCAGGCCAGCTTGGTGCTGGACCCTGCCAAAACCGAAATCAGGTACAACAGCGAGTGGAGTTTGCCCTTGGGTGCCATGGGGATGATTCAGTTGGCGGCCAAGTACACGGTGGCGCGCATGATGGAGCGCAACGATTTTCATGACCGCTTTAAGGCTGGCACGCCCATCAGCGTGCACGAGTTTTTGTATCCGCTTATGCAGGGGTATGACTCCGTTGCTTTGAAGTCCGATCTGGAATTGGGCGGTACCGATCAAAAGTTCAACTTGCTGATGGGTCGCCATTTGCAGGCCGAGTATGGCCAAGAGCCGCAATGCATTTTGACCATGCCTTTGCTGGAAGGCTTGGATGGCGTGGACAAAATGTCCAAGTCCAAGAACAACTACATCGGCATCAGCGAAGAGCCCAACACCATGTTTGCCAAGGTGCTGTCTATCTCTGATGTGCTCATGTGGCGTTGGTACACCTTGTTGTCTTTCAAGTCGATGGCTGACATTGAAGCTTTGAAGAAACAAGTGGCTGAGGGTTTGAACCCTAAGGAAGCCAAAGTGGCTTTGGCCAAAGAAATTACCTCGCGTTTCCATGGCGCTGCCGCGGCCGAAGCGGCCGAGCAAGACTTCATCAACCGCAGCAAGGGCGGCGTGCCCGATGAAATTCCTGAAGTGAACTTGAGCGGCGCGCCTTTGGGCATCGGCAATTTGCTCAAGATGGCCGGCTTGGCGCCTTCGGGCTCTGAAGCCAATCGATTGATCGATGGCGGTGGTGTGCGTGTGGACTCTTCGGTGGTCAGCGACAAAGGACTGAAGTTGGAAGCTGGAACGTATGTGGTGCAGGTGGGCAAACGCAAATTTGCGCGTGTGCATTTGAGCGCATGATTTCAAAATTACCCGCATGGTCGCCGCGCACGCTAATGTGGGCTTCGGTGGTGGTTGCCATCATCACCATCACACTCAAAACTTTGGCTTGGTGGATCACAGATTCTGTGGGTTTGTTGTCCGATGCCATGGAGTCATTGGTCAATTTGGCCAGCGCCATTTTTGGTTTGGTGATGGTCACTGTGGCGGCGCAACCGGCCGATGCAGAACATCCTTATGGCCATCACAAAGCAGAATATTTTTCGTCTGGCTTTGAAGGCATTTTGATCATTGTGGCGGCCATCGCCATCATCTGGGCCGCCAGCCATCGCATTTTTGATCCGCAACCCATTGAGCAAGTGGGCTGGGGTTTGGCCTTGTCGATAGGCAGTTCCGCATTGAATGGCCTGTTGGCTTGGGTGATGTTTGGTGCAGCCAAGAGGCATCGCTCCATTGCTTTGGAGGCCGATGCCAAACATTTGGTGACCGATGTTTGGACCTCGGCGGGTGTGGTCATTGGCATTGCGATGGTCAGCTTGACAGGCTGGCTATGGCTCGATGCGTTAGTCGCAATTGCTGTGGCACTGAACATTTTGAAAGAAGGCGTGCACCTTATTTGGCGTTCGTCGCAAGGCTTGATGGACGAGGCCGTTGAGCCTGAAGTGATTGCGCAGATCAATGAAACATTGGCGGGCTTTGCGCACCAACGAGATGCGGTTTCGATCATTCGTTTTGACCATGTGACCACACGCAAAGCAGGTCAACGCCTGTTTGTTGACATGCACATGCACATGCCTGCTTCATGGTCCTTGGGCCGAGCCGCGGCGTTGCGAACCAGTGTGGAGCAAGCATTGATGAGCGCTGTGCCTGGCTTGCGCGCTTCAATTCAGTTGCTG
>CAJBOO010000104.1 GCA_903956845.1 uncultured Burkholderiales bacterium | reverse complement strand
CGGGTGTATTTGTAGGGGTTGTTGGCGGTGCCAAAAGTCAGGTGGCCCCGTCGTTGCTCGGGCAAGCTGGGCAAGATGGGGATGTGTTGAAACGTGTGCGGCCCGACGGTGACCCAGGTGTGCGGCATGTCAAAAGGTTTTTCAATCAGCAATCGCTCGTCGCTGGGTTTGAGGAAAGGGTCCACCAAGATGTAGTCAATGGTTTCCAGCCCTGCCGAGTGTGGGTAGCCCAACCAACTCGCACTCAGCCTGGCGGGTTGGTAGGCCATGACTTCGAGCTTGTTCATGTGCGAGCTGCCGCCCAACTCAAACAACATGTCCAAGCCGTCAGCGGCAATGCGCTCGGCCACCTGTTCGTCAGGCAGCTTGGGCCACCAGCCAAAGCGGGTCACTTGGCTTTCCAAATGCTGTTGGTAGCGCGACTGCGCGCCTTCATAAAACGAATAGCAATAGACCTCGACTTTGTCGCGGTTGTATTGCTCGAGCAAAGGCCTGGCAAAGTAGCTGACTGGGTGATCCCGCAAGTCACTGGACATGAAACCCACGCGCAACTTGCGGCCGGTATGCAGGGCAGGCATGGCCATGGGTTGGACCGGCTGCACCTGTTGAGTCACTTGCCGACCCCAGGCACGGTGCCACTCCACTAAGCGCAATCGGTCTTCCAGGCTATTGACCTGGCCCAGCTCGTAATGCACTGCCCAGTGGTTGCCCAGGCGCTGCCACATGGGCAGCAAGTCATTCAAGTGGCCTGTGGCCTCTAAGCGATCGAGGTCCATCATGCGTCCATGGATGGTGCGCAAAGTACGGGCAGCGTTCGTGCTTTGTTCGGGGTGTCGGCTTTCCAATTCGAGGGCCAAGGCATAGGCCTCCTCGAGGTGCGCCACTTCGTTGCCATGCCGGCTGCGCGACAGGCTGTCAATCAATTGCTCCAAGGCGCTGAAGTTGTTGGGCTGCGCATCCCATGCGCGGCGATAGGCTTCATTGGCTTCGCTGCGGTTGCTTGCACCCAAAATAAAGCCGAGCAACATATTGGCTTGGAAATGCCCGGACTCTTGTGCGATCACCTCGCGCAACATCGCACATGCTTGGGCTGGGTTGCCTTGTCGCAAAGTGATGCGCGCCAACATCACTTGGCCTGCCAAAGATGCTGGGCGCAGGGTCAAAAACTGCTCGACCACGGTGCTGGCCTTGGCATAACGCTTGTGCTTGAGAAGCAATTGCACACAGTGCTGAACGAGGAGTTCGTCATCGGGTGCCAATGCCAGGGCGCGGTCATTGCTGATCAAGGCTTGTTCGCTGGCGCCTGTCAAATCCAACACACGGGCATGCAGTCGCCAAAGCTCGGCATGTTTGGGGTCGATGACCAAGGCGCGTTGATAGGCTTGAATGGCCGCGGGGTAATCCCCCAAGGCATCGTGCACATTGCCCGCGTTGAGCAAAGGGGCGACTTTGAGAGGCTGCAAACGGTGTGCGCGTTCAAGCATGCGCAAGGCCGCCTTCAAATCACCCGCGCGTTTGTGCATCACACCCAAGAGGTTGGCCAGTTCGTGGTCCATCGGGCGCTTGGCTTGCAAAGGCTTGAGCAACTGGATCGCTCGGTCGTGTTGGCGTCGTTCGCTCAACGCCAGGGCCAGCGCCATCTTGGCTTGGGCGTCCTTGGGGTTGTGCGCCACCCGGGCTTCCAGCCTTTCAACCAATGCCTGAGGAGTGTCTGTTTTGACTGTTACCATGAAGTACTCGTTTACCCATCAAATGATGTCTTATGGGTTATGAATGCTACATGATTTTTTCAATAAAATCACAAATAAGTTCAAAAAAGTGAAATTTGTTAGTAATTAACCATACTATTCATTTATTTATCAAAATATACGATTTCATGGTGCATGGCTTGGCCCCTTTGATCCAAAGGTGGCATCTCAAACCCCCTGTCTATAATGCTTCAGACCTCATGAGCCCTCTGAAATTCATCCGCCCAGACCTGCAAGACATGCAGGCCTACCATGTCCAATCCGCCGCTGGCATGGTCAAGCTGGACGCGATGGAGAACCCCTACACCCTCTCTGCCGATTTGCAAGCCCAATTGGGTGCGCGCTTAGGCGCGGTCGCGATCAACCGATACCCAGGCGAGCGCATCGACGACCTGAAAAAAGCCTTGTCGGATTTCATCGGTTTGCCCGCAGGACACGCCTTGATGCTGGGCAACGGCTCAGATGAACTGATTTCCTTGTTGTCCACTGCCTGCCACTTGCCAGGTGCGACTGCCTTGGCGCCAGAGCCTGGGTTTGTGATGTATGGCATGAGCGCCAAGTTCCAAGGCTTGGCTTATGTGGGCGTGTCACTGCGCGACGACTTTGAACTCGATGAAGCCGCCATGCGTGCGGCCATTGACAAGCACCAACCCGCCATCTTGTATTTGGCCTATCCCAACAACCCCACGGCCAATGTGTGGGACCCTGAGGTCATGCGCCGTTTGATCGCGCAAGTCTCGGCCTATGGTGGTTGGGTGGCTTTGGATGAGGCGTACCAACCGTTTTCCAGCGCCACTTGGCTTGACGAGATCCAGCGAGACCCTGCCGCCAACGCCCAGGTCTTGCTCATGCGCACCTTGTCCAAGTTGGGGTTGGCGGGTGTGCGCATTGGCTACATGGTGGGTCGCGCCGAGGTGATCAACCACCTCGACAAAATCCGCCCGCCCTACAACGTCAGTGTGTTGAACGCCGAGTGCGCTTTGTTTGCGCTGGAACACCGCAGCGAGTTTGAACGCCAAGCCCTGGCCATTCGCAGCGAGCGCGAGCGCTTGACCCAAGCCTTGGCCGCCTTGCCGGGTGTCATGCCTTACCCCAGCCAAGCCAATATGTTGTTGGCCCGTTTCAGTGGCGACGAACAAGTGGCCACACGCGTGTTCGAAGCCTTGAAAGAACGCCGTGTGCTGGTGAAGAACGTTTCTAAAATGCACCCGGTGCTGCACCACTGCTTGCGGCTCACCGTGGGCACCCCGGCAGAGAACGATCAATTGCTCAAGGCTTTGCAAGAAGTGCTGGCCACGCTTTAACCGACCAAACACCCACCATGACACAACGCACCGCAGACATTCGCCGCGACACCAAAGAAACCCAAATCCAGGTCCGCGTCAATTTGGATGGCACGGGCCAATCCGAGTTGTCCACGGGCATTGGTTTTTTTGACCACATGCTCGACCAAATCGCGCGTCACGGCCTGATCGACCTCTCCATCCAAGCCACTGGCGACCTGCACATCGACGGCCACCACACCGTGGAAGATGTCGGCATCGCTTTGGGCCAAGCCGTGGCCAAGGCGGTGGGCGACAAAAAAGGCATCCGCCGTTATGGCCATGCGTACGTGCCTTTGGACGAAGCCTTGAGCCGTGTGGTCATCGATTTTTCTGGTCGTCCAGGTTTGGAAATGCACGTGCCTTTCAAGAGCGGCATGATCGGCCACTTCGATTCGCAGTTGGCATTTGAGTTTTTCCAGGGCTTTGTGAACCACGCGTTTGTCACCTTGCACATCGACAACCTGCGTGGCGAAAACGCACATCACCAAGCCGAGACCGTTTTCAAGGCGTTTGCCCGTGCCTTGCGCGACGCCATCGAAATCGACCCCCGCGCGGTGGGTGTCATTCCATCGACCAAAGGCACGCTCTAAGCCCTTCATGCGAACCGTTGCAGTCATCGATTACGGCATGGGCAATTTGCGCTCGGTGGCGCAGGCCGTCATCGCTGCCGCACATGACAGCAACATCCACGTGGTGATCACGGCCAACCCAGACGAAGTGCATGCCGCTGAACGCGTGGTGTTGCCCGGCCAAGGCGCGATGCGCGACTGCATGCGCGAATTGCACGACAGCGGCATGCTGCCCGCCGTGCTGGAAGCCGCGGCCAGCAAACCCTTGTTTGGGGTCTGCGTCGGCATGCAAATGCTGCTGGACCACAGTGCCGAGGGCGGCGAACAAGGCACACCCTGTCTGGGTTTGATCCCCGGCGAAGTGGTGAAATTTGATTTGGCGGGCCAACACCAAGCCGATGGCAGCCGCTACAAAGTGCCTCAAATGGGCTGGAACCAAGTGCGCCAAACCCAGGCGCACCCCTTGTGGGCAGGCGTGCCAGACAACAGCTACTTCTACTTTGTGCACAGTTTTTATGCCCGCCCGTTAGATGCGCACCACACAGCAGGGGTTACCGAGTATGGCCAAGCCTTTACCTCGGTGGTTTCTCGGGATAATATTTTTGCCACCCAGTTTCACCCCGAAAAAAGCGCCGACATGGGTTTGATTCTCTACCGCAATTTCCTCTCTTGGTCGCCCTGACCCTTTTTTGATTTCCTCGTCTCTCACCTTCAACTTATGCTGCTCATCCCCGCGATTGACCTCAAAGATGGCCACTGCGTTCGCCTGGTTCAAGGCGACATGGACCAATCCACCGTCTTCAGCGAAGACCCGGCCCAAATGGCTTTGCAATGGGTGAACAAAGGCGCACGCCGTTTGCACCTGGTGGACTTGAACGGCGCGTTTGCCGGCAAGCCGCAAAACTACAGCGCCATCCGCAGCATCTTGAAGGCCGTGGGCGACGACATCCCGGTGCAACTCGGTGGCGGCATCCGCGACCTGGACACGATTGAAAAATACATCGACGGCGGCATCCGCTACGTCATCATCGGCACCGCCGCTGTCAAAAACCCCGGCTTCTTGCAAGACGCGTGCAGCGCGTTTGGCGGCCACATCATCGTGGGGCTCGACGCCAAAGACGGCAAAGTGGCCACCGACGGATGGAGCAAACTCACCGGCCACGAGGTGGTGGACCTGGCGAAGAAGTTTGAGGACTACGGCGTCGAGTCCATCATCTACACCGACATTGGCCGCGACGGCATGCTGAGTGGCATCAACATCGACGCCACCGTCAAGCTGGCGCAAGCCCTCACCATCCCCGTTATCGCCTCTGGCGGCTTGGCCGGCATGAAGGACATCGAAGGCCTGTGCGCGGTGGAAGACGAGGGCATTGAAGGCGTGATTTGCGGCCGCGCCATTTACAGCGGCGACCTCGACTTCGAAAAAGCCCAAGCCCGCGCCGACGAGCTGAACGGCTGAGATGCTGGCCAAACGCATCATTCCCTGTCTGGACGTGACCGCCGGACGGGTCGTCAAGGGCATCAACTTTGTGGAACTGCGTGACGCCGGAGACCCGGTGGAAATTGCCGCCCGCTACAACGAGCAAGGCGCAGACGAACTCACCTTCCTCGACATCACCGCCACCAGCGACGGGCGGGACGTGATTCTGCACATCATCGAAGCCGTGGCCTCCCAAGTGTTCATTCCTTTGACCGTGGGCGGCGGTGTGCGCACCGTGGACGATGTGCGCCGCCTCTTGAATGCGGGTGCCGACAAAACCAGCTTCAACTCGGCCGCCATTGCCAACCCGCAAGTGATTCGCGACGCCTCTGAAAAGTATGGTGCGCAGTGCATCGTGGTGGCCATCGACGCCAAGCGCCGATCAGCCCAAGATGAGCAACGCGTGGGCGCCAACGGCTTGCCCATGGGCCCGGGCTGGGATGTGTTCAGCCACGGCGGGCGACAAAACGTGGGACTGGACGCCGTGGCCTGGGCCACGCAAATGGCCGAACACGGCGCGGGCGAAATATTGCTCACCAGCATGGACCGCGACGGCACCAAAAGCGGCTTTGACTTGGCGCTGACCCGCGCAGTCAGCGACGCGGTGCCCGTGCCCGTGATTGCATCCGGTGGTGTGGGCAACCTCGACCACTTGGCTGACGGCATACAAACCGGCGGCGCAGATGCGGTGCTGGCGGCGAGCATTTTTCACTATGGCGAATACACGGTGCAGCAAGCCAAGCAGAGGAT
>CAJBOO010000103.1 GCA_903956845.1 uncultured Burkholderiales bacterium | reverse complement strand
CTGCATTGGTATCAAGAACAATTGTTAACAAGTCAAGCGCAAGTGACCGTGTTGCCAGAGACTGCCATTCCCTACTTCAAAGAAGAATTGCCCACTGCCTATTGGGAAACCATCAGCAACACCTTTGCATCGGGTGAACAAGTTGCACTGATAGGCATGCCGACAAGAGACCGCCAAAAAGGCTTTGGCAATTCAGTCATCGCGCTCGGACTGGACGAGGGCCCCAAGCAATACAACAAACACCATTTGGTGCCTTTTGGCGAATTCACGCCCGACAGCTTGAAGTGGTTCACCCAGAGGCTGCGTTTGGATTTTGCAGACTTCAACCGGGGCGAGGAAGGTCCCTTGCCCATGGCGTGGCGGGGGCAGCAGCTGGCAGTCAACATTTGCTATGAAGATTTGTTTGGCGAAGAATTGGCAAAAAGCTTTGTCAGAGATGCGAATCGCACACCAACGGTCATGGTCAATGTCAGCAACATTGCCTGGTTTGGAGACACGGTGGTGATTCCTCAGCACTTGCAGATTGCGCGCATGCGCAGTTTGGAATTCAAAACACCCACGATCCGTGCCACCAACTCAGGCGGCACAGCCATCATCAATGCCCAGGGTGTGATCACACACCAATTGGCGCCATACACACGCGGTGTGCTGAAGGGTGAAGTAGCCAGCCAAGCCGGCGTCGTCACGCCATTTGCCTATTGGGCGGGCCATTGGGGATTGAAGCCTTTATGGGCCATCTGCTTAGGGATCATGCTTTGGGCGGCAGTCAAAACCTGGCGTTCACGCAAAGGGCAGACAGCACCTGCCTATAAGTAAAATGCATGAATGCTGACCTTTCAAAAAATCATTCTTCAATTGCAACAATACTGGGATGCGCAAGGGTGTGCCTTGCTTCAACCCTATGACATGGAGGTCGGTGCGGGCACCTCGCACACAGCGACATTTTTGCGCGCCATTGGCCCTGAGCCATGGAAAGCGGCCTATGTGCAACCCTCGCGACGACCCAAAGACGGTCGTTATGGCGAAAACCCCAACCGCTTGCAACACTATTACCAATACCAAGTGGTGCTCAAACCCGCGCCAGCCAATATTTTGGATTTGTACTTGGGGTCTTTGAAAGCGCTGGGCTTTGACCTCCAACAAAATGACATCCGATTCGTGGAAGACGACTGGGAAAACCCCACCTTAGGCGCCTGGGGATTGGGTTGGGAGGTTTGGCTCAATGGCATGGAAGTGACCCAATTCACCTATTTCCAGCAAGTCGGCGGCATCGACTGCAAGCCCATCACCGGTGAAATCACTTACGGCTTGGAGCGTTTGGCCATGTATTTGCAAGGCGTTGACAATGTGTACGACCTGCAGTGGACAGACACCATGAGTTACGGGGACGTGTATTTACAAAATGAAAAAGAGCAGTCCGCCTACAACTTTGAGCACAGCGACATGGCTTTTTTATTTGAGGCTTTCAATGCCCATGAGAAGCAAGCCAAATACCTGATGGAAACCGAACTGGCCTTGCCAGCCTATGAGCAGGTGCTCAAAGCGGCGCACACGTTCAATTTGCTTGACGCACGTGGTGCGATCAGCGTGACAGAACGCGCCGCCTACATTGGCAAGATCCGTCAACTGGCGCGCAGCGTGGCACAAAGTTATTTGCACAGCCGTGAGCGATTGGGCTTTCCCATGGCACCACCCGAATGGGTGGCGCAGATGAGCAAGGCGGTGCCAGCATGAACAATCTGTTGCTTGAATTGTTTGTCGAAGAGTTGCCGCCTAAGTCGCTGCTCAAGTTGGGCCAAGCATTTGCCGATGGCATTGCCAAGGGCTTGCAAGACAACGGACTGCTTCAGCCTCACAGCCAAACCCAGATGTTTGCGACTCCTCGTCGTTTGGCGGTTCACATCACCCAAGTCGCTGACAAAGCCGCCACCCAACATGTCACGCAAAAACTGATGCCCGTGAGTGTGGGCTTGGATGCACAAGGACAAGCCACACCCGCCTTGTTGAAAAAGCTGCAAAGCATGGGGTTGGGTGCTGAGGCGGTGGGGCAACTTCACCAAAAAACAGATGGCAAAGCCGAGACCTTGTTTGTGGATCAACAGGTTGAAGGCCAAACCTTGACGCATGCGTTGCAGGCAGCGCTTTTACACACCTTGGACAAACTACCGATCGCCAAGACCATGACCTACCAACTGATGGCTGACACCGCCATGCCGGGCTGGGACAGCGTCAGTTTCGTGCGTCCTGCACATGGTTTGGTGGCACTGCATGGCGACCAAGTGGTCCCGATCTCGGTGCTGGGTTTGCATGCCGGCCATGTCACCCACGGCCATCGCTTTGAAGCCAAGGTGTCGCCCGTGGTGCTCAAGCATGCTGACGCGTATGCCGACACCTTGCTGCAAGACGGTGCGGTGATCGCTTCGTTCGAGGCGCGTCGAGACAGCATTGCCCAACAGCTCCAAGCGGCTGCTCAACGCATCGGTTCAGGCGTCGCTGCGATCCATGATCCTGAATTGCTAGACGAGGTCACCGCTTTGGTGGAGCGACCCCATGTGTTGGTCTGTCAATTCGACCAAGCCTTTTTGGACGTGCCGCAAGAGTGCCTGATCCTGACAATGAAGGCCAATCAAAAATACTTTCCCTTGCTCGATGCGTCCGGCAAATTGACCCACCGGTTCCTGGTGGTGAGCAACATCAGCCCAGCCGATCCGAGTGCAGTCATTGGTGGCAATGAGCGCGTGGTGCGCCCTCGCTTGGCTGATGCACAGTTTTTCTTCAACCAAGACCGCAAGAAAACACTGGCCTCACGCGTGGAGGGCTTGGGCAAAGTCGTGTATCACAACAAATTGGGTACCCAAGGCGAACGCACCGAGCGTGTTCGCTTGCTCGCCAACCGCATCGGCGATAGGTTGCCGCAGGCCACAGACGCTGCATTCCGTGCGGCGGTGGACACGGCCGCCCGATTGGCCAAAACCGATTTGCTCACCGACATGGTTGGCGAGTTTCCAGAGTTGCAAGGCACCATGGGTGCTTACTATGCCCGCCATGATGGCCTGGGTGAAGAGATTGCTCAGGCGATTGAAGACCACTACAAGCCCCGATTCGCGGGCGATGAATTGCCGCGTAACCCCGTGGGCTTGGTCGTGGCACTGGCAGACAAGCTGGAAACCTTGGTGGGCATGTTTGGCATTGGCAACTTACCCACGGGCGACAAAGACCCGTTTGCCTTGCGTCGGCACGCCTTGGGCGTGGTGCGCATGTTGAGCGATGGCGATGTCGATCTCCACTTAGACGACTTGCTTGCGCAATGCGAAGCGGTCTTTGGTGACAAGATAGAACCCGTGGCACAGGTCTTGACCGCGTTTATCCACGACCGCATGGCGGTCAGCTTGCGTGACCAGTCTTACTCTGCGCAAGAAGTGGACGCGGTCTTGGCATTGAACCCCCAGCGCTTAGGCGATGTGCGTCAGCGCTTGCTGGCCGTTCGTGCTTTTGCCGCCTTGCCTGAAAGTGCCGCGCTGGCTGCTGCCAATAAACGCATTGGCAATGTCTTGAAAAAAGCGGG
Organism: uncultured Burkholderiales bacterium; assembly: GCA_903956845.1. Taxonomy (GTDB): domain Bacteria; phylum Pseudomonadota; class Gammaproteobacteria; order Burkholderiales; family Burkholderiaceae_C; genus Limnohabitans. The sequence goes on along the minus strand of CAJBOO010000103.1, from coordinate 7,806 downwards.
TGATGTGGCGCCACATGTCAATCCCGCGCTGTTCAAAGAGGCAGCTGAAACGCAACTGCACCAAACCATGCAACAACTGCTGCCCACATCGCTGGCCCAATTTGAGGCGGGCGATTACACCGCCAGCTTGCAGACTTTGGCCGCCTTGAGGCAGCCGGTGGATGCGTATTTCGATGGTGTCATGGTCAACGCAGAAGACCCTGCATTGCGATTGAACCGCCAGGGTTTGTTGAAGTCATTGCACGTGGCCATGAACCGCGTTGCTGATTTGTCACGTTTGTCTGCCTGATCCATGATGCACACCAAGTTAGTCATCCTCGACCGAGATGGAACCATCAACCAAGATAGCGATGACTATGTGAAAACAGTAGACGAGTGGCTGCCTTTGCCTGGTGCGATCGACGCCATGGCGAGACTTCACCATGCGGGCTGGCATGTGGTGATCGCCACCAACCAATCTGGCTTGGGCAGAGGTTTGTTTGATGTGGCGACGCTCAACCAAATGCATGACAAGATGAACAAGCTGTTGGCCACAGCGGGTGGACGTGTGGATGCGATTTTTTACTGCCCCCACACGCCGGATGAAAGCTGTCATTGCCGCAAACCTTTGCCAGGCTTGTTTGAGCAAATCGGCGAGCGCTTTGGGGTTCAGTTGACCGAAGTCCATGCGGTCGGTGACAGCCTGCGCGACGCGCAAGCGGGAGCGGCGGTGGGCTGCCATACCCATTTGGTTTGCACAGGCAAGAGCGGGGATGTGCCAAGCAACCAACTGCCCGATGGTTTTCCTTCGGATACGCGGGTGCATGCTGACCTGTCAGCATTTGTCGAATGGCTGATTGACCAAGCTCCGCAAGAGGCCAAGACCTGATGGCTGCTCTGCGTTCATGTCTGCACTTGCTGTGGATGTTGGTCACCGTGGTGCCGGTGGCGGTGTATTTGTTGACCAGCGCCTTGTTGGGGGCCAGTGGCCATCGGCTCTATCGGATGGCGAGGTTTTGGTTGTGGTTGAGCGTTGCTGGCGCCAAAACCATTTTGGGCATCCGTTACGTGGTCGAAGGCCAAGCGCATTTGCCTGCCGATGACAAGCCTGCGGTGCTGCTCGTCAAGCACCAGTCGACCTACGAGACTTTCTTGATGCCCGTCATCATGCCGCGCGATCTGGCCTATGTCTTCAAAAAAGAATTGCTGTATGTGCCGTTTTTTGGCTGGGCGATTGGCCGCCTCGACATGATTCACATCGACCGCCGTTTGCGCAAACAGGCCTTCCACAAAGTGGCGCAACAAGGGCGAGATTTGTTGCAGCGAGGCATTTGGGTCATCATGTTTCCTGAGGGCACGCGCATTGCACGCGGTCAAGCGGGCCAATACAAATCAGGCGGCACCCGTTTGGCGATCGATGCGGGCGTGCCTGTGGTGCCCATTGCGGTGAACTCAGGCGTGTGTTGGCCGCGCAAAGCTTTCATCAAACGCCCTGGCGTGGTCACGGTCTCGATTGGCAAGCCGATCGACAGTGTGGGTCGTGATCCGGATGAGCTCATGGCCGAGGTGCAGCAATGGATCGAATCCGAGATGCGACGCTTAGACCCTGAGGCCTATCCGGGACACGAGGGCCTATGAAAGCCTTTGTCCAACTGGCCCTCGATTGGTTGGACCCCAAGCCACCGGCACCTGCGCCACTGACGGAGCCTGCAGAACCGGTGTTGCCTTTGTCAGAGGTGCTGACGGCCAGTCACTTTCAACACCCACAGGCCAACCGCGGCATTCACCTGGGTTCAACGTCGGTCGCTTATTGTTTGAAGCGCAGCCCTCGCAAAACCATTGGCATGTCGGTCGGACCGGATGGCCTGGATGTGCGCGCACCGCGCTGGGTGGGTATAGGCGTCATCGAAGCGTTTTTGCTGGAAAAAGCCGACTGGATACTGAATAAATTGCAGGAAATGCAAGAGCGGCAGCGTCAAATGCAAGCCAGCATCATCCAATGGCGCGATGGTGTGACCTTGCCGTTTTTGGGTGAAACCGTGGTGCTCCAATTAGACGCCAGCCATGGCTTCAAGACCGTGGGTGCGCATTTGCAAGAGGCTGCGCACGACAACCCAACAGGCACACCACGTGTGTTGCGCGTGGCGGTTTCACAAACCGCGAGCGAGAAGCAAATCCGAGACGCGGTACAAGCCTGGTTGATGCAGCAAGCCAAACTCAATTTCACTGAACGCTTGAACCACTTTGCACCTGGTCTGGGCGTGCAGTGGAAAAAGCTTTCCTTGAGCAACGCCAGCACCCGCTGGGGCACGGCCAGTGCCGATGGCGCGATTCGCCTGAATTGGCGTTTGGTGCATTTCAAACAAGACATCATCGACTATGTCGTGGTCCATGAACTCAGCCATTTGCGGGTGATGGACCACAGCCCCTTGTTTTGGGACACGGTGCGCACGGTGGTGCCCGACTATGCCCAACGGCGTGCGCAACTCAAGGACGAGGTGTTGCCCCAGTGGGCTTGAAACGGTAGATGCCGTCCACACCCCGCTGGCGGCTCAAGTCGCCCGCATGCCACAACAGGTGTAAATGCGCCAAGGACTCGCCCAGCGCAAAAGTGGCTTGGTGGGCATCCAACTCACGTTTAAACAGCACCGGCAATACATCGTTGGCGCTCATGCCTTCGGTGGGGCAATGGTCCATCAGGTCTTGTAAGCGTTCGGCATGGTGGTGTTGCAACTGTGCAATGCGCTGGTGCAAGCCTGTGAATGGTTTGCCATGCGAGGGCAACACCAGGCAATCAGCTGCAAGCGTGGCATACCGTTTGAGGGAATCCAAAAACAGCTGCAAAGGATTGCCTTCGGGCTCGCTGTCGTAAACGCTGATGTTGCTGGAGATGCGGGGCAACACCATGTCGCCGCTGATCAACACATTCATGGCAGGGCAGTGCAGGGCGATGTGCTCTGGCGCGTGACCATAACCACTGATGCAATGCCAGTCATGGTCACCGATGCGCACGCGCATGCCGTCGATCAAGCGCACGAACTGCGCAGGCAAAGCGGGCACCATGTGGCCGAATTGAAATCGCCTGTCTTTCAGCGCGGCATGCACCGATTCGTCTTGCAAGCCATGCGACTGGAAAAAAGCGCTGGCTTGTGCGCCATCATGGCTGTCGATGGTGGAGATCAAGGTGTGGGCGGTGTGGTAGTCGGTGGCGCTGATCCACAAAGGGACTTGCCAATGGGAGCATAGCCAATGCGCCAGGCCCAAGTGGTCGGGGTGCATGTGGGTGGCGATCACCCGCAACACGGGCAACCCAGCCAAACAATGCTCGAACACCTGTGCCCATTGTTCACGGGCGCTGACATTGTCCAGGCAGCAGTCGACCACGGTCCAACCGTCCACCCCATCGATGCGGTCACGCAGCAACCACAAGTTGATGTGGTCCAAGGCAAAAGGCAATGACATGCGCAACCACTGCACCCCGTCGGCCACTTGCAAGCTGTGGCCTTTGGCGGGAAGGGCGTCGGCCAAGGGGTAATGCAGTTCTTGTTCGAGCAGATTCATCGAGGGATTTTGCTTGATAATTAACGTTTACGTAAACGTCAATTGTCCCATGGCGACCCAATACACCATTCGCGACCTGGCCAAAGAATTTGACCTGACCACCCGTGCCATCCGTTTTTACGAGGACATGGGTTTGCTTCGCCCTGAGCGGCACGGTCCAGGGGGGCGCAACCGGATATACAGTGCGCGTGAGCGCGCCCGCTTGCGTCTGACTTTGCGTGCCAAACGCCTGGGCTTGTCCTTGACCGAGGCCAAAGACATCATTGACATGTACGACAGCCCGCGTGACACCGTGCCGCAACTGCAAAAATTCATCGCGGTGCTCGCTGAACACCGCAAGCAACTGGAATTGCAAATGCAAGAGGTCCAGGCCAATTTGGACGAAGTGAAACAACACGAACGCGAAGCCAAGCAGTTGATGGCCAAGCACAACACCGATGAACGGGTTTGACAGATGACAGCTTCCATCACTACTTTGTTTGACAACAACCGCGATTGGGCCAGGCGCATGTCGCAAGAGCGCCCAGGCTTTTTTGAGCGACTGGCCAAGCAGCAGTCGCCCAAATACCTGTGGATCGGTTGTTCTGACAGTCGGGTGCCTGCCAATGAAATCATTGGCTTGGACCCGGGCGAGGTGTTTGTGCACCGCAATGTCGCCAACGTGGTGGTGCATTCCGACTTGAATGCCTTGTCAGTGATCCAGTTTGCAGTTGAGCACCTCAAGGTCGAGCACATCATGGTGGTCGGTCATTACGGCTGTGGGGGTGTGTTGGCAGCGGCGCGTGGCACCCGCATCGGCTTGGCCGACAACTGGCTGCGCCATGTGTCTGATGTGCACTTGCGCCACCGCCAGCGCCTGAACCATTTACCCCAAGCCGAGATGGAAGCCGTGTTGTGCGAGATGAATGTGCTGGAACAAGTGGGCAACGTGGCCTTGTCCAACGTGATGCAAGACGCTTGGACGCGTGGCCAAAAGGTCAGCGTGCATGGCTGGATTTATGGTTTGAGTGATGGCTTGGTGAAAGACTTGCAGGTCACCATGAGCCGTGCAGAAGAGGTGGTCGATGTGTTTCGCACGGCCTTCAAACGCTACCCGCGCGGCAATCCCTGAGGGCCTGACCCATGTTTCCTCAACGCTTAGATTCCACCGTGGCTTACGACATCGCCAAAGCGATGATGGACGGCTTCAATCGCCATTACGAGCTGTTTCGTCTGGAATCTTCGCAGGCCAAGCGTCGGTTTGAGCAACAGGATTGGCATGGCCAACAGCGTGCGCAACGCGAGCGGATCGAGTTTTACGACTTGCGCGTGAAAGAGTGTTCAGAGCGTTTGGAAAATGAATACCACGCCGAAGCCCAGCCCAAAGAAATTTGGCAACAGGTGAAATTGCACTACATCGGCTTGCTGGTGGACCATTTCCAGCCCGAGTTGGCGGAGACGTTTTTCAACTCCGTGACCACCAAAATTTTGGACCGCAGCTATTTCCAAAATGAATTCATTTTTGTGCGGCCTGCGGTCAGCACCGAGTACATTGAAAACGACGAAGCGGGCGCTCTGCCAACCTACAAAGCCTGGTATCCATCGGGTCACAACCTGGGCGACATCGTTGGGAAAATGGTCCGGCATTTTCAATTGGACTGTCCGTTTGAAGACCTGGATCGCGACGTGGCGGACATTTTGCGCAATGTGCAAAACCGCTTAGACAACACCCGTTTGCGCGCCAACTTCCAGGTGCAGGTCCTCTCGAACTTGTTTTTCCGCAACAAAGGCGCTTACATCGTTGGCAAGGTGATCAACGGCTTTCAGGAAATCCCCTTTGCCTTGCCCATTTTGCACAACCCACAGGGTGAGTTGCTGATCGATGCGGCTTTGTTTGGCGAAGATGATTTGCTCATGTTGTTCAGCTTTGCCCGGGCCTATTTTTTGGTGGACATGGACATCCCGTCGGCTTATGTGCAGTTTTTGCGCAGCATGATGCCGCGCAAACCGCGCGCCGAGATTTACAACGCGTTGGGCTTGGCCAAGCAGGGCAAGACCTTGTTTTACCGAGACTTGCTCTACCACCAGCGTCACAGCACAGACAAATTCCGCATCGCACCCGGTATCAAGGGCATGGTGATGTTGGTGTTTGACCAGCCATCGTTTCCTTACGTGTTCAAAGTCATCAAAGACTTTTATCCGCCCCAAAAAGACACCACACGCGAGCAAATCCAGGGCAAGTATTTGCTGGTGAAGCAACACGACCGGGTCGGCCGCATGGCCGACACCTTGGAGTACAGCAATGTGGCGTTTCCACGAGAGCGCTTCGAGGATGAGTTGATTGCCGAGATTCAAAAGTTCGCGCCCAGCCAGATAGAAATCAACACACATGCAGACACTGGCCGGCAAGAGGTGGTGATTAAGCATGCCTACATTGAACGGCGCATGATTCCCTTGAACATCTATTTGCAAGAGGCGTTTGATGCGGGCCTCGAAGACCCCAAGGCGCAAGCCCAAATGGAGCGTGCAGTAATGGAATACGGCAACGCGATCAAAGATTTGGTGGCTGCCAATATTTTCCCCGGCGACATGTTGTGGAAAAACTTTGGCGTGACCCGCCATGGCAAAGTGGTGTTCTACGACTACGACGAGATCGAGTACATCACCGATTGCAATTTCCGCCGCGTGCCGGCCCCGCGCAACGAGGAAGACGAAATGTCCGGGGAGATTTGGTACCACGTGGGCCCCCGCGATGTGTTTCCAGAGACATTTGGCCCATTCTTATTAGGCAACCCAGCGGTTCGCTCGGTTTTCATGAAACACCATGCCGATTTGCTGGACGCAAGCTTTTGGCAAGGTCACAAAGAGAAAATCAGCCAAGGACATGTCCATGACGTGTTTCCCTATGAGGCTGACAAACGCTTTGCCGTGCAACGGCTGATCCATTCCAGCCAATCTTAATTTTTATTCCAGAGGAGACAAACATGTCAGACGCTATCGTGATCGTGAGTGCAGCCCGCACCCCCATGGGCAGTTTTCAAGGTGATTTCTCCGCGTTGTCGGCCCATGATTTGGGTGGCGTGGCCATTGCTGCCGCGGTGCAACGTGCGGGCATTGCCCCCGACGCGGTCACCGAGGTGATTTTTGGCAACTGTTTGATGGCTGGCCAAGGCCAAGCGCCTGCCCGTCAAGCGGCTTTCAAAGGCGGTTTGCCCAAAAGCGCTGGCGCAGTCACCTTGTCCAAGATGTGTGGCTCAGGCATGCGTGCGACGATGTTTGCCCACGACATGTTGGTCGCTGGCACACAAGAGGTGTTGATCGCGGGCGGCATGGAAAGCATGACCAACGCCCCCTACCTGATGCTCAAAGGCCGTGGTGGCTACCGCATGGGCCACGACAAAATTTACGACCACATGATGCTCGACGGCCTGGAAGACGCTTACGAAGCGGGCCGCTCCATGGGCACATTTGGCGAAGACTGTGCCGCCAAGTACAGCTTCACCCGTGAAGCCCAAGACAAGTTCGCCATGACCAGCGTGGAGCGCGCCAAGGCCGCCACCGCTTCTGGCGCATTCGCCAAAGAGATCACTGCCGTCACCGTGAAAGAGCGTACGGGCGACCGCGTGGTCAGCATCGACGAAGGTCCTGGCAAGGTCAAGCTCGACAAAGTCACCAGCTTGCGTCCGGCATTCAAGAAAGACGGCACCATCACCGCTGCTTCGAGTTCGTCCATCAACGATGGCGCGGCCGCCCTGGTGATGATGCGTGAAAGCACCGCCAAAAAACTCGGCTGTACGCCCCTGGCACGCATCGCGAGCCATGCGACTTTTGCCCAAGAGCCAGAATGGTTCACCACCGCCCCCGTGGGCGCCACCCAGCAGGCCTTGGCCCGCGCTGGCTGGAAAGTCGGCGATGTCGATCTCTGGGAAGTCAACGAAGCCTTTGCCGTGGTCCCCATGGCACTGATGCACGAACTCAAAGTGCCCCATGAGATCGTCAACATCAATGGCGGCGCTTGCGCTTTGGGTCACCCCATTGGTGCGTCTGGCGCCCGCATCATCGTCACCTTGATCCACGCCTTGCAAGCCAAAGGCTTGAAAAAAGGCTTGGCCACCTTGTGCATAGGCGGCGGCGAAGGCACGGCCATGGCCATCGAGCTGGTTTAAGCCCCCAGCCACAGGCGCTCATGCCCACTTGGCTGAGCGCCTTTTCTTGATCTGTTAAATTGACGTTACGTAAACGTCAATCAATTCATCCGCCCCCAAAGGCTCTGCCCATGAGCGTTAT
>CAJBOO010000102.1 GCA_903956845.1 uncultured Burkholderiales bacterium | reverse complement strand
TGTGGCCGACACCGAGCAGATGCTGCTCGACAGCGGCATGACGGCCACCCAGGCACGCACATTGGCTCCGCACCGCAGCTTTGCGGGCAATGTGCCCAGCACGGTTTTATGGCTGGAACAACTCACGCCGCACAGCCTCGGGGCTCTGATTGCGCTGTATGAACACAAGGTGTTTTGCCAAGCCGCCATTTGGGGCGTACATGCTTATGACCAATGGGGGGTGGAGCTGGGCAAAACCATGGCGCAGGCGCTGGCGCAAACAACCTGAGGGTTGTCGGGCACGGCTGGGATATCGATCACCCCTGGTGGATGGCGCGTCTGGTTCAAGTGTGAAACAGCCTGGGCCGCAAAGGTCCTACCGCTTGCCCGATGGCGGCGATGTGTTCGGGCGTGGTGCCGCAGCAGCCGCCCACGATGTTCACCAAGCCCTCGGCGGCAAACTCGTGCAGCAAGCGGCTGGTCACCTCCGGCGTTTCGTCAAAGCCGGTCTCGCTCATCGGGTTGGGCAAGCCCGCGTTCGGGTAGCAGCTGATGAAGGTGTCGCCCGCCACCTTGGCCAACTCTTGGATGTAGGGGCGCATCAGCGCTGCACCCAAAGCGCAATTGAGGCCAATGGCCAAGGGCTGGGCATGGCGCACGCTGTGCCAAAACGCGGTGACGGTTTGGCCGCTCAAAATCCGCCCGGAGGCATCGGTCACGGTGCCGCTGATGATCAGCGGCAGCCGCTCGCCACTGGCTTCGAAATACTCGTCGATGGCGAACAGCGCCGCCTTGGCATTCAAGGTGTCGAAAATGGTTTCCAGCAGCAGCGCGTCCACGTCGCCTTCCACCAGGGCCTGCACTTGCTCGTAATAGGCTTGGCGCAGTTCTTCAAAGTCCACATTGCGCGCGCCGGGGTCGTTCACGTCCGGACTGATGCTGGCAGTTTTGGGCGTGGGGCCCAAAGCACCCAAGGCAAAGCGGGGCTTGTCGGGGGTGCTGAATTGGTCGCAGGCGGCGCGGGCCAGCTGGGCCGAGGCGCGGTTCATCTCGATAGCCAAGTCCGCCATGTCGTAATCGGCCTGGGCAATGGTGGTCGCGCCAAAGGTGTTGGTTTCCACCATGTCGGCGCCAGCGGCCAAATATCCTGCGTGGATGTCGCGGATCACGTCCGGGCGGGTCAGGCTCAAGAGCTCGTTGTTGCCCTTGATGTCACGGTGAAAGTCGGTGAAACGCTTGCCCTGGCTGCCTGGGCCGCTGTAGCCTTGGCCACGGTACTGGGCTTCGCTCAGCTTGAAACGCTGGATCATGGTGCCCATGGCGCCGTCCAACACGGCGATGCGTTGCTTCAAAATGCCAGGCAGGGCCTGGCCGCGGGTGTATTTCGGGGGGTTGGACATGGTCACCAAGGAGACGCTTTCGGGGTCTGAATCATAAGGTTTCGGTCAGGCAGGGTGTTTTAGAATGCGGCTCCTCTTGTGAAAGGTCACTCCATGTCCAACAACCAACCACACGACCACGACAACCAAGACGTTGTCGAGTCCATCGTTCCTTACATGCCCTATGTGCTGCCCATCGGCGGCGGCGTGCTGATTTTCTTGCTGGCCTTCATCGCCGTTTTCATGGCTTGAGCACCCGGTAAACCCAAACAGACACCACAGCGCCAGCCCATTGGCGCTTTTTTATTGGCTTGAGCTGAACCCCTTGACCGCAGGGGGTTGAGCTGAATCAATAAGCTCAGGAGACCAGCATGACCACCACCGCCCAAGCAGGCGCGGGGCTGAACGCCCCATCTTTCGTGAAAAACCCCCAACTCATTGCCTGGGTCGCCGACATGGTGGGCTTGTGCAAACCGGCAGCGGTGCATTGGTGTGACGGCAGCGATGCCGAGTACCAACAGCTGTGCCAAGTCCTGGTGGACGCCGGCACCTTCAAAAAGCTCAACCCGGCCAAACGCCCCAACTCGTTCTTGGCCTGCTCCGATCCCTCGGACGTGGCGCGCGTGGAAGACCGCACTTACATCTGCTCGGCGAAAAAAGAAAACGCCGGCCCCACCAACAACTGGATGGACCCCGCGGAGATGCGCCAAACCCTGCAACCGCTGTTTGACGGTTGCATGGCGGGACGCACCCTATTCGTGGTGCCCTTCAGCATGGGTCCCTTGGGCAGCCCGATCGCCCACATCGGCATCGAGCTCTCCGACAGCGCCTATGTCGCGGTCAACATGAAGATCATGACCCGCATGGGCAAAGCGGTGTATGACGTGCTCGGCACAGACGGCGAGTTCGTGCCTTGCGTGCACACCGTGGGTGCGCCGTTGAAAGCCGGCGACAAAGACGTCAGCTGGCCTTGCAACACCACCAAGTACATCGTGCATTACCCCGAAACACGTGAAATCTGGTCTTACGGCTCGGGCTACGGCGGCAATGCGCTGCTGGGCAAAAAGTGTTTCGCGCTGCGCATCGCTTCCAACATGGGCCGCGACCAGGGTTGGTTGGCCGAGCACATGTTGATCTTGGGTGTGACCAACCCCGAGGGTAAAAAATACCACGTGGCTGCAGCCTTCCCCAGCGCCTGCGGCAAAACCAATTTCGCCATGTTGATCCCGCCAGCAGGCATGCCCGGCTGGAAAGTCACCACCATCGGTGACGACATTGCGTGGATCAAGCCCAGCGCCGATGGCCGCCTGCGCGCCATCAACCCCGAGGCGGGCTACTTTGGCGTGGCCCCCGGCACCAACACCTTGACCAACCCCAACTGCATGGCCAGCCTGGACCGCGACGTGATCTTCACCAACGTGGCCCTGACCGACGATGGCGATGTCTGGTGGGAAGGCATGAGCGACGCGCCCGCCCACTGCATCGACTGGCAAGGCAAAGACTGGACGCCCGCGATCGCCAAGGAAACCGGCGCCAAAGCCGCGCATCCCAACGCCCGCTTCACCGTGGCCGCCACCAACAACCCCGCGCTCGACAGCGCCTGGGACGACCCGGCAGGCGTCACCATCGACGCCTTCATCTTCGGTGGTCGTCGCTCGACCACCGTGCCCTTGGTCACCGAAGCGCGTGATTGGGTGGAAGGCGTGTACATGGCGGCCACCATGGGTTCGGAAACCACCGCCGCGGCTGCAGGCCAACAAGGCGTGGTGCGCCGCGATCCCTTCGCCATGCTGCCTTTCATGGGCTACAACATGAGCGACTATTTCCAACACTGGCTGCAACTGGGCCACCAGCTGCAGGCCAGTGGCGCCAAGTTGCCCGCCATTTACTGCGTCAACTGGTTCCGCAAGGGCGAAGACGGCAAGTTTGTCTGGCCTGGCTACGGCGAGAACATGCGCGTACTGAAGTGGATGATCGACCGCATCGAAGGCACGGCCCAAGGCGCGGAAAACGTGTTTGGCATCAGCCCCAACTACAACGAGTTGAACTGGACCGGCTTGAACTTCACAGCCGAGCAGTTCAACACCGTGACCCATGTGGACAAAGCCGCTTGGACGCAAGAATTGACGCTGCATGAAGCCTTATTCCAGCAACTCGCACACCACTTGCCGCCTCAACTGCCGGCCACCAAAGCCGCCATCGCCAAGCGCTTGGCCGCTTGACTTGACTTGGGCCAGCCGCATGACACACCCTGCCCTGCCCTGGCCAACGATGTCCCCCGAAACGCACTTCGCCGGCACCCGGCAGGTGCGCTGCTTTCCTGAACGCCCACGCAGCTTGCACGCCTTGCTGGCCAACGCGGTGGCGCGCAACCCCCAGGGCACGGCACTGGTCTGTGAAGACACCCGCCTGACGTATGCAGCGCTCGACCAGCAAGTCGGCCGCCTGGCCGCCGGTTGGCGCGCCTTGGGCGTGCAAGCCGGTGACCGCATCGCTTTGCTGCTCAGCAACCGCATCGAGTTTGTGCTGAGCCTGCTGGCCGCCACCCGCTTGGGGGCGATCACCGTGCCGCTGAGCATCCGCGAGCAAACCCCTGGCTTGCACTACATGCTCGAGCACTGCGGCGCGACCCTGCTGGTGCATGACGCGGCTTTGCACAGCGTGTTGCCGGACGCGGCGAGCCTGCCTGGCCTGAAGTGGCGCGTGAGTTTCGATGGCTGCGCCGATGCGCTGGACTTTCACCACCTGCTGGCGGATGTGCCGCTGACCCAAGCCGCCGCGGTTAACGAAGAAGACACGGTGGTGATTTTGTACACCTCGGGCACCACGGGGCGCCCCAAGGGCGCGATGCTGAGCCACATGGGGGTGGTGCATTCCTGCATGCATTTCCAAGTCGGCATGGGGCTGGGGCCACAGGATTGCAGCATCGCTGCCGTGCCGCTCAGCCATGTCACCGGCTTGGTGGCGCTGGTCACCACCCTGCTGCACGCTGCGGGCAAATTGGTCATCCTGCCCACGTTCAAAGCGCCTTTGTTTTTGGACCTGGCGGTGCGCGAGCGCATGACGCACAGCCTGATGGTGCCCGCCATGTACAACCTGTGCCTGCTGCAAGACTCGTTCGCCACGCTCGACCTGAGCGCTTGGCGGGTGGGGGCTTATGGCGGGGCACCGATGCCGGTGGCCAGCATCGAGGCACTGGCAGCCAAGCTGCCGCAGTTGGTGTTGATGAATTGCTATGGCGCGACCGAAACCACCTCGCCCGCGACCATGATGCCGCCCGGTGAAACCGCCACGCACAACGACACCGTGGGTGTGCCCGTGCCGTGCGCCGACATGAAGGTGGTGGACGACGATGGCCGCGACTTGCCCGCGGGCGAGATGGGCGAAATATGGATCAAAGGACCGATGGTGGTGGCGGGTTACTGGCACAACCCCGAGGCCACGGCCCAGGAGTTTGTCGACGGCTACTGGAAGTCAGGTGACATGGGCAGCATCGATGCCGATGGTTATGTGCGCATCCTCGACCGCAAAAAAGACATGCTCAACCGCGGCGGCTACAAGATTTACTGCATCGAGGTGGAGAACACGCTGTACGAGCACCCGGCCGTGGCCGAATGCGCCATCGTGGCCAAGCCTTGCCCCGTCTTGGGCGAGCGGGTGCATGCCTTCATCTCGCTGCGCCACGCGGTAGACGAGGCCGAACTCAGCGCGTTTTGCAGCACCCGTTTGTCGCGCGAGAAAGTGCCCGAGAGCTTCACCCTGCGCGACACCCCTTTGCCGCGCAACGCCAACGGCAAATTGATGAAGCGCTTGATGAGAGACGAGTTGCTGGCCAGCCTGTCAAGCTGACACGGCTTGCGCCAGCGCCACATACTCCGCCACCGCCACCTCTTCGGCGCGGCGTTTCACATCAAACACCCCGCCAAAAGCACGGGCTTGCAACCACTGGCCCAAGGTGTGACGCAACAACTTGCGGCGCTGGCTGAACGCGACTTGCACCAACTCGCTGAGCAGTCGGGCATCCAACGCCGCAGGCTGCGCCCAAGGCGTCATGCGCACCACCGCGCTGTCCACGCGCGGCGGCGGGTTAAACGCTTGCGGGCCCACCAAGAGCACCATCTCCATGTCGTAACGCCACTGCAGCATGACGCTCAAGCGGCCGTAGTTGGCGGTTGAGGGCTGGGCCACCATGCGCTCGACCACTTCTTTTTGCAGCATGAAATGCTGGTCTTTCACCACCGCCACGTGCTCGAGGAGGTGAAACAAAATGGGCGTGGAGATGTTGTAGGGCAGGTTGCCTACCACCCTGAGTGCGGTGGTTGGCATGCTGTGCGCCAGCGCAGAAAAATCGACCTTGAGCACATCCGACTCGGTGACTTGCAGCTGGGGGTGTTGGCGCAAGCGAACCGCCAAGTCACGGTCAAGCTCGATCACATGCAGCTTGCCCAAGCGTTCGACCAGGGGCTGGGTCATGGCGGCCAAACCCGGGCCGATCTCGACCATGGGTTCGCCGCGCTGCGGCGCGATGGCTTGCACGATCTGCTCGATCACCGCGCCATCGGTCAGAAAGTGCTGACCAAAGCGCTTGCGGGCTTGGTGCTGCGCCATCAGATGCTTGGCTGCTTATTGCGGCGTTTCACGGTATTCCACATAGGCGCGGCCACGCACCTCGCGCTCCCAGGTTTTGTAAGCCTGGTCAAACTTGCGCTCGCGCAGGATGTTGCGTGCCAAGTCTTGTTGGTCGCGCAGGCTCAAAGGCGCTTCACGCCGCTCCATCACCTGCACCAAATGCACGCCAAACCGGGACACCAAGGGGTCGGCCATTTGACCGGGGGCCAGGTTGTTCATCACCGCCTCAAACTCCGGCACCATCATGCCGGCATTGGCCCAGCCCAAGTCACCCCCTTGCGCGGCACTCCCGTCTTGCGATTGGGCACGCGCCAGGTCTTCGAATGTGGCCAAACCGGTTTCAATTTGTTTCTTGTATGTGGCCAGTTGCGCACGAGCCGCGTCTTGGCTGAGCTTGCCACCCGGGCGCAACAGGATGTGCCGGGCTCTTGTTTGGGTGACGGTGCTGGGCATCGCGTCTGCACTGCGGCGCTCCAGCAATTTGAGGATGTGAAAGCCCGCGCCCGAACGAATCGGGCCCGTGACCGCACCCACCGCCAAGGACTTGACGGCATCTGCAAACAAACTTGGGTAACGGTCTGGGCTGCGCAAGCCCAGCTGTCCCCCATTGGCACGGTCCGAGGCTTGAGAGACTTGCGCGGCCAACTTGCCAAAATCTTCCCCCGCCTTGACGCGGGTCAGCACCTCATCGGCCTTGGTCATCAACTTGGCCACGTCGTCCGCCGAGGCTTTTTCGGGCACCGCAATCAAGATGTGGGCAATGTGGATATCGGCATTGGCGCCGGCTTGCGTGAGCTTGCTTTCACGCAAAAACGCATCCACCTCAAAGTCTTGGATTTTGATGCGCCCCGTCACCTCGCGCTCGCGCACCCGCTGCAACATGATTTGACGGCGGATTTGCCCACGGTACTGTTCCCAGGAAATGCCTTGTTCTTTCAAACGCTGACGCATGTCGTTCAGGCTCAGTTGGTTGCGCTGGGCGGTGCCCGCCACCGCTTGGTCCAACTCCTCGGTGCTGACTTGGATGCCGCTTTGCCGCGCCACCCCCAACTGCGCCGTCTCGTCAATCAAGGTTTCCAAGACCTCCATCAACAACACGTTGCGGTTCATGTTGGCGGCAGCGGGGTCGGCCATGGCGGCCAAGCGGTTGACCTCCAGATTGGTGATCGGCTCGTTGTCCACCACCGCCACGATGAAGTCCAACGCTTTGGGCGTCTCCGGGGTCCGGGCGCTGATGGGCATCGAGGGCTCGGCCGAGGGCATGCTCAGGCCGTTGGCCGCTTTGGGTTTGATGGGTTTGAGCGCTTGCGCTTGCACCACCGCAACCGGGGTGAGCACCAAGGCAGCGCAGAGCATGGCCCAGGCAGGTTTGAATGAAAGTGGCATGCGTGTGTCAGTCATATTGGCCAAATCGGCTGGGTGCGAGCCTGAAAGGCTCGCGCAAATGTTGGTAACGGGAAACATTGTCTCTGAGGGTTGAAACACCACCAACGCCCAATTTGGAAAAATCATTGAGCTCCAATTGGAACATCAAGCGCGTGGTGGCGTTGGTCAAGGAAATTTGACTGCGGGTCATGGCCGCACGGGCGACCCAGCAACCCGCGTCGTATTCAAACCCGAGCATCGAATCAACCAAGCGTTTTTCTTGCAAGCTGTAGCTGAAGCGGCCCAGGCTGTACCACTGCTGTTCGCCCAAACCGCGGCCCTGGCGTTGGTCCACACCACGGTCTCCCCACAAGTCGTTGATCGGCCATTGCCAGGCGGTCTCTGCGGTTTCTGAGGAGGCGCGCTGGTGGCGGTAGGCCGCGCTGATGGCGCGGTAGCCCGTGGGGTTGTAGCGCACCGCCAAGGATTCGCGCTCGGAAGTGCGCACCACCGGGTTGTATTGCAACATGCTGTCGACGCTCAAGCGGGGCGTGATGTAGAGGCTGGCGCCTGCCAACACGTCGCTGTAGGTGCCACTGATCGGGGTGTCGGTCGGGGTCAACAAGACTTTTTGATCGCTCAAACGCAAACGCTGCGCCAGGCCAAATCGCGCGCCTTCCGCGCCGGTCGCGGGGTTGATCAGACGCGAGGTCGCACCCATGGTGAAGGTATGGGTGTCAGAAATGCGGTCGTTGCCTGAGAAGGCGTTTTCGGTGAACACGGTGGCGAAGTTGAAGTCATTGAAGCCGGTGTCGTAATTGGGCAGGTCGTTTTGCGTGCGTGTGGGTGTGTTCACGTAAAAGGCCCGCGGCTCCAAGGTTTGTGTCCATTGCAAGCCAAACAACTTGGCAGAGCGTTCCAGCACCGCGCCCGTGTCCAAGCTGAACGTGGGCACCACCGCGCTGCCGGTTTGCGTGGCGGCGCTGTTGCCATAGATGCCTGAATAGCTGCTGTCGTACTGGTATTGGCGGGCGTGCAAGATCACCTTGGGGGTGACATAGCCATAGGGCACCAACACCGGTCTGCTCACTTGATTGGTCACCACCATGCGAACCGCATTCGGTTGCAGACAGGCGCTGCTGAGTTGGTTGCCAGACAGGTTGCAATACAAACTGCGGTCAGCGCTGAAGCGGGTGAGCTCTCCCCCCAGGTTCCAGTCGAAGCCGCCTGGCAGGTCGGCGCGCAGGTAGTTGGCATTCAACTGTGGCAAGCGGTCAAACGGCGGGGCGATCGCCGCCAAGGGGTCGGCGTCTTGCAAGGTCTGCCACCGCAGGACGCTCACGCCCGTGGTCAAGGTGCCACGCGCCCAGGTCATGTTGGCGCTGTTGGGCAAGATCCGCTGTGCCAAGGGGTCGCCGCTGGCCGAGGCAAAGTCACGCCAGTAATTGGCGTCGCTCACCCGGTTGAGGTTGAAGCCAAACCCGATCGGTTGACTGACATCCCCCCAGCCGGTGTGGTTCAAGCTTAGGCCCCAGCGTGCTTGGCCGCGCAAGTCATCTATCGGCATGAGCTCGAGGCGCGCAGTGCCTTGGAACGGCGGTAGCGGCAATGGGCGCTCCATGTACCTGAACTCGTTGCTGAACTTCACGCCACGTCGGGTCATGGGTGTGGCCGTCACGGTCAGGTCGCGGTTAGGGGCGAGATTGACGTAATACGGCTGGCTCACCTCGAC
>CAJBOO010000101.1 GCA_903956845.1 uncultured Burkholderiales bacterium | reverse complement strand
CTATCAACATTAAAGGAATCAAATGCGCCAGCTCTTATCAAGGACTCTATCGTACGACGATTGATTTGACGTTTATCTACACGGCGTATGAAATCAAACAGATCGGTGAAGCGTTTTTCTTGACGTGCTGCGATGATGGCTTCAATCGCATTTTGTCCACTACCTTTAATAGCACCCAAGCCATAACGTATGCGATCTGCTTTTTTACCTGCATCAGCGACTGGCGTAAAACGATAGACTGATAAATTAATATCAGGTGGTAGTAGTGTGAGGCCACATACTTCAGTTGCATCTTCTACTAAGATTTTAATTTTATCTGTGTCATCCATCGCCATCGATAAGTTGGCAGCCATGAACGCAGCAGCATGATGCACTTTAAGATAAGCGGTGTGATAAGAAAGTAAGGCATATGCAGCTGCATGAGATTTATTAAAACCATAGCCTGCAAATTTTTCCATTAAGTCAAAAATTGCATCGGCTTGGTTTTCATCTAAACCATTTTTTTCTGCACCTGCACGGAAAATTTGTCGGTGCTGCGCCATCTCTTCGGGTTTTTTCTTACCCATAGCTCGACGCAATAAGTCAGCACCACCTAGTGAGTAGCCACCTATCACCTGCGCCATTTGCATCACCTGCTCTTGATAGACCATGATGCCGTAAGTCTCAGAGAGGATAGATTCAGTACGCGGATCAGGATAATCAAATCGTTCGCCATGTTTGCGACGACAAAAGTCTGGTATCAAATCCATAGGACCTGGACGATACAAAGCAACCAAGGCAATAATGTCTTCGAAACGATCTGGTCGCGCATCTTTCAACATGCCTTGCATGCCGCGACTTTCAAACTGGAACACGGACTCGGTACGACCATCGGCAAACAGTTTGTAGGTGGCCGTATCGTCTAAAGGAATATTTTCAAACGCAAAATTTTCTTGACCTTTGTGGCGCCTCACAATCATCTCGCGCGCCAACTCCAAAATGGTCAAGGTGGCCAAGCCCAAGAAATCGAACTTCACCAAGCCAATGGCTTCCACATCGTCTTTGTCGTACTGACTGACAGCCGAAGTACTGCCGGGCTGTTGGTACAAAGGACAAAAATCGGTGAGCTTGCCTGGCGCAATCAAAACACCACCAGCGTGCATGCCCACATTGCGGGTCATGCCTTCCAATTTTTGCGCCAGCGCCAACAAAGTTTTGACTTCGTCTTCTTTTTCCAAACGCTCGGCCAAAATGGGTTCGGCCTTGATGGCGCCATCGATGGTGATGTGCTGGCCAGGTTTATTGGGGATGAGTTTGCTGATGCCATCGCAGAACATGTAACCCATGTCGAGCACACGTCCCACGTCACGGATGGCCGCTCGCGCTGCCATGGTGCCGAAAGTGACAATTTGACTGACTGCATTGCGGCCGTATTTGTCTTTGACATAGTCAATCACGCGATCGCGGTTGGCTTGGCAAAAGTCAATGTCAAAGTCGGGCATGGACACCCGCTCAGGATTCAAGAAACGCTCAAACAGCAAGTTGTATTGCAGAGGGTCGAGGTCGGTAATTTTCAAAGAATAAGCGACCAAAGAACCGGCACCAGAGCCTCGTCCTGGCCCCACAGGGCAGCCATTTTTCTTAGCCCAGTTGATGAAGTCACCCACGATCAAGAAATAACCGGGGAAGCCCATGTTCAAAATGGTATTGATCTCAAATTCCAAACGCTCGGCATAGCGTGGACGTTCAATTTCACGTTTGTTAGCGTCTGGGTACAAATGCACCAAACGCTCTTCCAAGCCCTCGACTGACAACAAGCGGAAATAATCCTCAATGGGCATGGGCTTGCCATCGGTCAGTGGGGTGGGGTAATTGGGCAATTGCGGCTTGCCCAAAACCAAGGACAAGTTGCAGCGCTTGGCAATTTCAAGCGAGTTGGCCAAGGCACTGGGCACATCGGCAAACAGCGCTTGCATTTCCGCAGAAGACTTGAAGTACTGATCACGCGTGAACTTGCGCACACGGCGCTGATTGCCCAAAATTTCGCCATCAGAAATACAGACCCGCGCTTCATGCGATTCGTAATCGTCTTCGGTCAAAAACTGTACAGGGTGCGTGGCCACCACAGGCAAGCTCAATCGGGAAGCCAATTTGACTGCGGCAATCACATGCGCATTGTCTTCAGGCCGATCTGCACGTTGCAGTTCCAAATAAAAACGGTGCGTAAAAATAGAGGCCAACTGCAACGCAATTTCGGCAGCACGGGATGTATCACCTTGCACCAAAGCCTGACCCACGGGTCCGGCTTGCGCGCCAGACAAAAGAATCAAGCCTTCTGACAATTCTTGAAGCCAAGAAAGCTTGACCACTGCGTTGGTCTTCACCATGTTCTGCGTCCAAGCACGCGCCAGCAATTCGGACAGATTCAAATAGCCTTGCGTACTTTGAACCAAAACAATGACCCGCGACAAAACAAAGGGATCGGCGCCCAAACCGTCCACAAAGATTTCAGCCCCCAAAATGGGCTGCACACCCTTGCCGCGAGCGGCCTTGTAAAACTTGATGGCGCCAAACAAATTACTCAGGTCGGTGATGGCCAAAGCGGGCTGCTGATCGTCTGCCGCGGCCTGTAGAACATCGTCAATGCGACAGGTCGAATCG
>CAJBOO010000100.1 GCA_903956845.1 uncultured Burkholderiales bacterium | reverse complement strand
GGCCTGGCTGATGGTGCGCACAAAGGGCACCATGATTTGGACATTGGTTAATCCCATTTCCCCTCTGACACGACGCAAGGCTTCGCATTCCATGGCAAAAGCTTCTTCAAAATCTTTGCTCAGGTAGCGTGCTGCGCCACGAAAACCGAGCATGGGATTTTCTTCTTCTGGTTCATAACGACTGCCACCGATCAACTTTCTGTATTCATTCGACTTGAAGTCTGACAAGCGGACGATGACGGGCTTAGGCCAAAAAGCAGCTGCAATGGTGGCGATACCTTCAGCGACCTTGTCGACAAAGAATGCCTTTGGCGATGCATGACCTCTGGCCACAGACTCAACGGCTTTTTTGAGATCTGAATCAATGTGCGGATAGTCCAAAATGGCTTTGGGGTGAACGCCAATGTTGTTGTTGATGATGAACTCCAGGCGAGCCAAGCCAACACCAGCATTCGGTAACTGCGCAAAATCAAATGCCAAGCTTGGGTTGCCTATGTTCATCATGATCTTGGTTTTCAGTACAGGCATTTCGCCACGCTGCACTTCTGAAATTTCTGATTCCAGCAAACCGTCATAGATAAAACCTGTGTCTCCCTCAGCACAGCTGACCGTCACGATGGCATCCGATTGCAAGCTGCTGGTTGCGTCGCCACAGCCAACCACCGCGGGGATGCCTAGCTCGCGAGCAATGATGGCCGCATGACAAGTTCTGCCGCCACGGTTGGTCACAATGGCGCTCGCCCTTTTCATCACTGGCTCCCAATTGGGATCGGTCATGTCGGTCACAAGCACATCGCCAGGCTGAACCAAATCCATTTCAGCCAAACTGTTGACCAAACGCACAGGGCCAGTGCCAATTTTTTGACCGATGGCGCGGCCTTGTGCCAAAACAGTGCCAGTACCCTTCAATTGATAACGCAGCTCAGCCTGGCCTTTCATTTGACTCTTGACCGTCTCAGGCCTGGCTTGAAGGATGTAAAGCTTGCCATCTGTGCCATCCTTGCCCCACTCAATGTCCATCGGTCGACCGTAATGCTGCTCGATGGTCAGTGCATATTTGGCCAGTTGAATGACGTCTTCGTCCGTCAGGGAATAACGATTACGTAACTCAGCAGGCACGTCTTGCGTTGCAACCAACTTGCCTGATTTTTGACGGTCTTCGGGCGTGGCAAAGTTCATTTGGATCAACTTCGACCCGAGTGTTCGACGAACGATGGCTCGCTTACCTGCGGCCAACATGGGTTTATGCACATAGAACTCATCTGGATTGACAGCCCCCTGCACAACGGTCTCACCGAGACCGTAGCTAGAGGTGATGAAAACCACATCTTCAAAGCCCGATTCAGTATCCATGGTGAACATCACACCCGCCGCACCCAGATCCGATCGAACCATGCGTTGCACACCAGCGGACAAGGCCACATCGGCGTGGGCAAACCCTTTGTGAACACGGTAGCTGATGGCCCTGTCGTTGTAGAGCGAAGCAAATACTTCTTTGATCTTGTGAAGAATATCCTCAATACCTTGCACATTCAAAAAACTTTCTTGCTGTCCGGCGAAAGAAGCGTCGGGAAGATCTTCAGCCGTGGCAGATGAACGCACAGCGTAAGAAGCTGTTGTGGAGTCTCCATTCAACAACTGGTATGCCCGCGCAATGTCACTTTCTAGTTGAGCAGGAAAAGGTTGTGCAATCACCCAGTTGCGGATTTGTTCTCCCGTGGCGCTTAAGTCATGCAGGTTGTCGGTGTCCAGCGCATCCAAAGCCCCATGGATACGCTGATCCAACTGGTCATGAGCAAGGAACACCCGGAAGGCATGAGATGTCGTGGCAAAACCGGTTGGAACACTCACGCCACTGGGTAATTGGGAAATCATTTCGCCAAGACTGGCATTTTTTCCACCGACCGACTCGACGTCGGACATCCTCAAATTTTCAAACGGGACGACCAGATCGGTCGCACTGAATAAAGCAGACATGGGAAGGCTCCAAAAGTTAAAACGGGGTATGTGCCAGCGCCTTGATGGGATGGCAACACAAAAAATGCGCGATGGTCCCTGTGCTTGATAGAAGTTGTCATGGGCACAGGTGGGCTCAATCGGTCATGTTGTAATTGGGTAATTGCACATTTTAGGCCCCAAATATACTCAGCCGCAGGACAATCCATGCCCAACAGAACCGTATTTTTCGTGTCAGATGGCACGGGTATCACCGCAGAAACATTCGGGAATGCCATCTTGGCGCAATTCGAAATGCAACCCAGGCATGTGCGACTTCCCTTCATTGACTCGGTTGACAAAGCACAGCAAGCCGCCGAGCAAATCAATGAGGTATTTCGCAACGAAGGGGTCAAACCCATCGTATTCACGACATTGGCCAAGGACGAGGTCCTGCAAGTTCTGGCTGAGTCGTGTCACGCAGTGTTGCTGGACATGTTCAGTACCTTTGTGAAGCCTCTGGAAATCGAATTTGGCGTGAAATCGAACCACCGGATCGGGCGCTTTTCAGACATCAGTAAGAGTCGCGCTTACCATGACCGTATCGAGGCGATCAATTTCAGTTTGGCACATGATGATGGACAAAAAAACACCGATTTGGATAAATCGGATGTGATTTTGGTTGGTGTGAGCCGCAGTGGCAAAACGCCCACAAGCCTGTATTTGGCCATGCAGCATGGCCTGAAGGCCTCCAACTATCCGCTGATCCCAGAAGACTTTGAGCGTCAGCAATTGCCATCAGCCCTGCTGCCTTATTTGGACAAAGTTTTTGGCTTGACCATCCTGCCCGAGCGGTTGAGCGAAATTCGCAATGAACGCCGCCCCAACTCAAAATACGCCAGCCTGGCCAATTGTCAACAAGAGGTGCGCGAAGGCGAATCCATGATGCGTCGGTATGGCATCCGTTGGCTGTCCACCACCACCAAAAGCATTGAAGAAATTGCCACCACTATCCTTCAAGAAATTCGCCCTGAAAGACTGGTTTACTAGCCACCAAGAGATTTACAAACCCAAGGCGGCGATACCTGCCTTGGCGATCTGAGCATCCTCGTTGGATTTCACACCACTCACTCCGACGGCTCCAATCACGTGACCGTCCTTGATGATGGGAACGCCGCCCTCCAGCAAACCATGCAGTTCGGGCGCGGTCAAAAAAGAGTAACGGCCGGAATTAATCATATCTTCGTAAACTTTGGATTCGCGACGACCCATAGCCGCTGTGTGGGCTTTGGCAGGCGCTATATGGGCTGAAACAGGCGCAGCACCGTCCATGCGTTGCAACCAAAGCAAGTGTCCACCGTCATCCACAATCGCAATCGTGACTGGCCAGCTGTGTTTGACAGCCTCATTTTCAGCGGCGCTGGCTATGGCTTTGACATCGGATGATTGCAAGAAATGTTTGGTGAGCATGATTGATTCGTGATGGCTGATAAGAAAGCACGAGCATAGCTTGAAAGAGATCACACGACAGTCATGCAATTGACACCGTTCATTGCTTCATAGGGACAAATTGAATATTCCTGCAAAAGTACTTGATTTGGATAGAATCTGGCTACATGTTCTTTTAGGAGTATCCAACGTGAACGACCAAGTCCAAACCATCGACTACAACGATCTCAGTCTGACTTCGCAAGAGCGCAACAAAGTTTTACGCAACACCTATTGGTTGTTGGCCCTGACCATGCTGCCAACGGTATTAGGCGCTTGGTTCGGCATTTACACAGGTTTGAGTTATGCCCTTTCCGGCGGCTTGGGACTGATCGTTTTCATGGCTGGCGCATTTGGCTTTGTCTACGCCATTGAAAAAACCAAAGAGAGTTCAACTGGCATTTTTGTCTTGTTGGGTTTCACCTTCTTCATGGGTTTGATGCTCTCTCGCTTGATTGCGATGGTGTTGGGTTTCAAAAATGGCACTGAACTGGTGATGATTGCTTTCGGCGGAACTGCCGGTGTTTTCTTTTTAATGGCAAGTTTGGCCAGCGTGATCAAGCGTGATTTGACCAACATGGGCAAGTGGTTGTTTGTGGGCGCGATTGTCTTGATGGTGGGCAGCATCATCAATGTATTCGTTGGCTCCTCAGTTGGCATGATGGCCATCTCAATGCTCGCGATTGGTATTTTCAGTGCCTACATGCTCTATGACATAAAGCAAATCATCGATGGCGGCGAGACCAACTACATCAGCGCAACACTGGCTCTGTATATGGACCTGATCAATGTCTTTCAAAGCTTGCTGGTATTGCTGGGCTTGATGGGTGGCGAACGAGAGTAAATTCCTCTGTTTCCTTCACACAAAGACCCTTCGGGGTCTTTTTTCATGCGCGGTCAAATACCGCCATGCTTTCCACATGCGCCGTGTGAGGAAACATATTCACAACCCCAGCACTGGTGCATTCATAACCTGCTTGGTGAACGAGTACTTCTGCATCCCGTGCGAGGGTCGCTGGGTTACAGCTGACATAAACAATTCTTGAGGGTGGCGTCCACTGGGCTGTGTTTTCAAGGCCGGCTGCCAAGGCTTTGACCAACGCAAAGGCACCTTCCCGGGGTGGGTCGATTAACCACTTATTGGCATGCGGCAGTTTAAGCAAAGCGTCAGCATCTATGTCGAATAAGTTCATCGCTAAAAACTCAACTGCACACAATGAACGAGTTGCATCTCTCTGGGAAAGTGCTTGCGCATTGAACCTTGCGTTATGCGCGGCCCAATCCAAAAGGGATTGGCTGCCCTCCACCCCAGTCACTGAACCCGCTTGCGTGGCCATTGGCAGAG
Organism: uncultured Burkholderiales bacterium; assembly: GCA_903956845.1. GTDB lineage: Bacteria > Pseudomonadota > Gammaproteobacteria > Burkholderiales > Burkholderiaceae_C > Limnohabitans. The sequence continues at coordinate 6,291 of CAJBOO010000100.1, read as the reverse complement.
TGAAATTACCCAGTCCACAAAACCAATCAATGAGTTTGTCTTCCCGATGGATATCCAGTTGTTGGATGGCACGCGATACCAAGGCTTGATTGATATCCGGGTTCACTTGAGTGAAATCAGCTGGGCGAAACTGCATGTTCAGACCAAACTGAGGCAATCCATAAGACAAGCTTGCATTTACCTGCTCGTCCAGCAAGGTGATGGAGTCTGGCCCTTTAGGCTGCAACCACCATTGAACTGCCTGTTGCCGACCAAACTGCATTAATTTTTGGATGTCGGATTCAGATAGGGGATGCAGGTGACGAAGCACCAGTGCCGTCACCGCATCGCCGCAAGCCAACTCAATTTGCGGGCATGAGTCTTTGGCATCCAAGTCACCAATCAAATGTCGCAGCGGAATGAGCATTCGGCTCACGTGATCAGGTAATACTGCACAACTTTCCATGTCAGCCACATAGCGACTTTTGCGCTCATGAAAGCCAATCAATACTTTCCCTTTTTTATGGACGTACTTGACTGACAACCTGGCCCGATAACGGTAACCCCATGCTGGCCCTTGCAACGCACGACTGATTTGTGAAGGTTGGACCTTGCCCAGATGCCACAAGTTGTCTTCCATAACCCTTTGCTTGATTGCCACTTGTGCACTTGCATTCAAGTGCTGCATTTTGCAACCACCACAAGCGCCTGCATGCATGCCAAAGTGAGGGCAATGGGGTGTCACACGCTGAGAAGAAGCTCGGTGGACTTGGACCAAGCTCCCCTGCTCCCAATTGTTTTTCTTTTTGTGGATATTGGCACTGACTTCTTCAAAAGGCAATGCGCCATCAATGAAAACCACTTTCCCATCCGAACGGTGGGCGATGCCTTGGGCATCCATGTCCATCGATTCCACCCACAGGTGTTTCGATGCAATGGCAGAATGGGTATCAGCAATGTCAGTCACGGATCAATGCTTATCAACGCGGTGCCAAAAGCTTGATGGGGTCTACAGGCTTACCCGATTTGCGAATTTCAAAATGCAGCTTCACCTGCTCTGAATCGCTGTTGCCCATTTCGGCAATTTTTTGACCGCGTTTGATCACCTGGTCTTCCTTGACCAAGATGGATTGATTGTGAGCGTACGCAGTCAGATAAGTGTTGTTGTGCTTGAGAATGACCAAATTGCCATAACCCCGCAAACCTGCCCCCGCATAAACCACACGCCCATCGGCTGAGGCCAAGACGGGGTCACCTGATTTACCGTTGATGTCTATGCCTTTGTTTTTGGCTTCATCAAACCCGGACAACACACTGCCTTGCGCAGGCCATGAAAATGGCAGTGATTCCTCAGCGACATCTGCAGATGCGGCTACAGCAGGAGAGGGGTTACCAGCGGTGGTTGGGTTGGACTTGGCGTCAGCAGCAGCACCGGTCACCGTGGATGGCGCTGCAACAGGTTTGACCACCACTTCCTCTTTGCCAATGTCGGTGGCAGGAGGTGCGACCCTGAGAACTTGTCCAACCTCGATCACATTCGGGTTGTCAATGGCGTTCCAACGCATGATGTCACGCCAGTTGTGTCCATGGTCCAAGCCAATCTTGATAAGGGTGTCGCCTTGCTTGACAGTGTAAGTATCAGACCGATGGCCAGTCTCGGGGGTCAATGGAATGGTTGAGGCTTTGCTGACCGAGGCTGATTTGTCAGATGTTTTGGCAGGCGATCCCGCTTTGGCATTGGCGCGGTCTTCTACCGGAGCTGGCATGCTTCTTCCAGCACTCATGCATGCTGACAATGCGCAAATCATGCAGGCATGAACAAAGTAAAGCACCAAGGATGATGAACGTGGCATAGGAATCGTCATTCAAATCACGCCCGATTTTAAAGGTACAAAGTGGACCGGCTCGAGCAAACTGCGTTGCAAGCCTGAAGGTGTTTTGTCAATCACAACCAAACTTTGTTGACCGTCAGCCATGGCCATGGGAGCCACAATGCGCCCCCCCATGTCCAATTGGTCTAGCCAAGCTTGAGGAATGGCATCTCCTCCCGCCGCCGCAATGATGCCAGCGTATGGCGCTCCATCAGGAAACCCCAGCATGCCGTCCCCCAATATCAAGTGCAAGTTGGGTAAGCGCATTGGGCGCAAATGATCTTTCGCTTTCAGGTGTAGGCCTTGAATTCTTTCAATGCTGTAGACCTCTTTGGACACCATGCTGAGGAGCGCCGCTTGGTAACCACATCCCGTGCCAATTTCAAGGACCCTTCCTAATTTGCCCGTGATCATCAGATTACGCCCTTGCCGCAACAATTCAATCATGCGCGCAACCACATTCGGCTTAGAGATGGTTTGCCCGAAACCGATGGGCAAACTGGTGTCCTCATAGGCTTGATTAACCAATGCGCTGTCAATGAAGCGGTGGCGCTCTATCGTTCCTAAAGCAGAAAGTACCATGGGATCTTCAACTCCCTGGTCCATCAATTTACGGACCATGTTTTCACGCACTGTGGCCGAATCAAGCCCTAGGCCTGAGGCTTGAGTTGGCGAGGCGACGCCTTTGGACTGCGCCTGCAATTGCGCCGCCCAGGTTTTGGAAGACAACGGCTGCTTGGGCGCTTTCGGTGCAGTGGTTTCCAATTTGGCGGGAAAGCTTGGGCGAGGCTTCATGCAAGCTTGTTCCATGCTGCCTCTGAATCACGCCAGAAAGGCAGCGCATCATGGTCAGTCAGATCAACCTGCAAGGGGGTCAAAGAAACATGGCCTTGCGAAGTGGCATGAAAGTCAGTGTCATGCGCCTCATCTTTGGCTGCCCCTGCACTCCCAATCCAGTACATGGTCTCACCCCTGGGGCTCTCTTGGGTGATGTATGACTGAGCGGGGTGACGTCGACCGAGCCTCGTTAACTTGGCCTCGCCCATTTGAGACAAAGGTCGATTGGGAATATTCACATTCACGAGCCAAGGCGCATCATTGATTTTGCTGTCTTGCATCAATATCGTGACCAATTGTTTGGCCTTTTCAGCCGCATCATCGATGTAAGTCCAGCCTCGCTCTACCTGACTGAAAGCGATGGCAGGTATACCCATCAAGTATGCCTCCATGGCAGCACCCACAGTCCCAGAATAGATGGTGTCGTCACCCATGTTGGCGCCATTGTTGATGCCTGAAACGATCAAGTCTGGCTTGTAATTCAAGTAGCCTGTGAGCGCAATGTGGACACAGTCTGCGGGGGTTCCTGTGACGTACTTGAAACCGTTCTCAGCTTGCCGGATATAGATGGGGGCATTCAAAGTCAAGGCATTTGATTTGGCACTGTTGTTGTGTTCTGGTGCGATGACTTCGACCTGGGCCATGGTTTTCAGCGCTTGATACAAGGCGATAATGCCTGGGGCCAGATATCCGTCGTCATTGGAAATCAAAATTCTCATGCGCATCCCATGTAAAAGCCTATTGTAGTTTGAGTGAACGATTGATTTGAACGACACTCAAGCAAGTCCGTGATACCCCCATCCCACCTTGAACAGAGGAATTCATCATGAAAGCTTGGTTGTGTGAAAACCCCGTTGGCGTTGAAGCGCTGAAATGGACCGATTTACCGACACCCTCACCTGCAGCGGGGGAGGTTTTGATCCGCATTCAAGCGGCGAGTTTGAATTTCCCTGATCTGCTGATCGTGCAGAACAAATACCAAATGAAGCCAGCCTTGCCATTTGTTCCTGGCTCTGAATATGCAGGGGTCATCGAGGCTGTTGGCGCAGATGTCAAACACTTGAAAATCGGTCAACGAGTGGCATGCCTGTCAGGCACGGGCGGTTTTGCAACCCATACCCTGGCGCCTGCCGCGCTCTGTCTACCATTGACACCCGGATTTTCAGCAGTGGATGCGGCCGCGTTCATCATGATTTATGCCACCTCCTACCATGCCTTGGTCGATCGTGCGGCTTTGAAGGCCGGGGAAACCGTCTTGATCTTGGGTGCGGCAGGCGGTGTGGGCACAGCTGCCATACAAATCGCGAAAGCCATGGGTGCCAGAGTGATTGCGGCAGCTTCTAATGCCGACAAATGCCAACTGTGCAAAAACTTAGGTGCTGACGAGACCATCAATTACACCGAAGCAAATTTGAGAGAGCAGATCAAATCACTCACGGATGGCAAAGGGCCTGATGTTATCTATGACCCCGTTGGTGGTGAATATGCTGAGCCAGCATTCCGGTCCATCGCTTGGCGTGGCAGGTATTTGGTCGTGGGTTTTGCTGCTGGTCCCATTCCGTCCCTGCCCTTGAATTTGGCATTGCTCAAAGGTGCATCCATCGTCGGAGTGTTCTGGGGCGACTTTGCCAAACGCGAGCCACAAAACAACGCAGACATGATGGATACCTTGATGCAATGGTACGAGGCCAAGAAAATCACACCGGTGATCGACAAAACGATGCCGATGAACGAATTGATGGAAGCCTATGCACGCATGAACTCAAGGGCAGTTCAAGGTAAATTGGTCATGATCAACCCTGATTAATGTCAGGCTAGGCAAAGAATGGCAAAATTACATCAACATCAGTTGGGCTTGTCTCAAGCTTTTTAACTTTTGTATCAGTGTTCTTCTAACCAAAAGGTGCTTAATGGCTCAAATCCTTCAATCTCTGCTCAAAACCGTCATCGCGGGTGTGGTCTTACTTGTTCTCATCCTGATCGTTGAAACTTCCGTGTCTGGACAGGCCATTCCATTCAGTCATGCTTGGGGTACTTTCGTCATGCGCTGGCTGCATGTGACTGCTGGTGTGATGTGGATTGGCTTACTGTGGTATTTCAATTTTGTGCAAATCCCCTCAATGCCCAGCATCCCGGATGAACAAAAACCTGCTATCAGCAAAGTGATTGCACCAACTGCCCTTTTCTGGTTTCGCTATGCCGCACTGGCCACCGTGATCACCGGCTTACTGGTGGCATGGATGCAAGGTTATTTGGTTTTGGCCTTGACTCTCCAGCCTGGTGTTGTCGCTATTGGCTTGGGTATGTGGATTGCTCTGATCATGGCATTCAATGTTTGGTTCATCATCTGGCCAAATCAAAAGAAGGCATTGGGTATCGTGGTGGTTGAAGCCCCTGAAAAGGCCAAAGCAGCTCGTACTGCCATGTTGACGTCAAGAATCAACACCATGCTCTCCATCTCTATGCTGTACATGATGGTGGCTCAACAAAACGCAGGACTCTGAGCAATCAGTTCAATTGCGCTTCTAAAGATCAGCCGCTCGTCATGCACGAGCGGCTTTTTTTATGCGCTCAAGTCAGTAGAGCGCAGACAAATGCAAGGATTTGATGATCATCAAGGCAATCTGAAAAACCATGAGTGCGACAAATGCGCTCAAATCAATGCCGCCGATCAAAGGCAAAAAGCGCCTCAAGGGTTGCAAAAATGGCTCACACAATTTGCTCATCAGGATGAACAGAGGCGAATGGGGTTGCACCAGACTCAGCAGCGCATAAACGATGACCAAACCCATCAAGCCACTGATGGCGAGTGATAGCAATGCAAACACTGCTGTCACCAAAAGACCTGGCAAGTTCAGATGCCATGCGCCCAATAGAAATGATGAGACCGCTGACAAGATAACTTCCAGTCCGATGGCAGGCAGGAGACTCGGCAGGTCCAGGCGCCCCCATTTGGGAAGCAATCTTCTCAAAGGAAGAACTGCCCAGTCGCTCAAAGCATAAATAAACTGTCCCGCCTGGTGGCCCGTAAGACTCAGGTTAACTCTGCAGGCAAATGCGTAAAACCGCAATAAAAAAATGAAAATCAAAAACCCAAATATGGTCTGAATGAGGAAAAGACCGATTTGGGTCAACATGAAAATCAAGCAGCCATGGGTACTTTTTCGATGAAGCCGAGTTTGTCCAAGGCCATTGAAATATGTTCGACACTGCGGTCGATGTTGTGCAGTTTCTCCAAACCAAACAAACCGATTCGGAAAGTCATGAAGTTGGCAGGCTCGTCACACTGCAGAGGCACACCAGCTGCGGTTTGAAGTCCCAATGCGAGAAATTTTTTGCTGTTTTGGATCTCAGGGTCTGTGGTGTGGCTCACCACCACACCAGGAGCCTTGTATCCCTCGGCAGCCACGCTTTGAATGGATCTGGTTTCAAGTAAATCGCGGACACGTTTACCTAATTCAATCTGTTCCTGTCGCACTTTTTCAAAGCCATAGGCCTTGGTTTCTTGCATCACTTCACGCAACCTGGTCAGGGCATCCGTTGGCATGGTGGTGTGGTAAGAATGAGAGCCATTTTCATAGCTTTCCATGATCTGCAACCACTT
>CAJBOO010000099.1 GCA_903956845.1 uncultured Burkholderiales bacterium | reverse complement strand
TGTGTAAGCCAAAGCGCTCGTGTCTGTCAATGTGGAACTGGCAGTCTTGCTTGCAAATGCGGCACCCACGTCATCGGGATCTAAATCTGTTTTGGCTCTGAGTGTCAAACCAGCCACTGTGACTGATTGGCCAGCTTTCAATCCCTTGAAAGTCACGCTGGCTGTCTCTGTGGAGGAAGCAGTACCTGCTGTCACTGCCAAGATGGGTGATTCCGGCATGATGGCACCAGCCACACCAGGCATCACATTGGACGGTGTGGGTGCAGTTGCCAATGTCAACACAGCGCCACTGCGTGTGGTCGCTGTAGCACTGCCAGAGAAAGTTCCGGTGTAAGCACCCAATGAGGTGCTTGGACCAGTGGTCGCCCCGGTCAGAATGCCAGTGAAAGCAGCAGCAACTTGCGCAGCTAACATGTCATTGGGGTATGCAGTGAATGACAAACCATTGACTGTGACAGCTTGACCCGCTTTCAGGTCTTTGAAAGTGATGGTACTTCCACTGACCACTGGAGATTCAGGCATCTTGATGTTGGCAAATGCGGTCGCCACTTCAGTGGCTGTGTTTGTCACATCAGATGTGTATTTCAAATCGCCAACCACAATGGTCTCGCCTGGGTTCATCGCATTGAAGGTCACCGATGACTTTTCAATGGTTCCCAAGGTACCTATGGCAGTTGAAGTTGATGCAGGAGTACCCGCAACGACTTGAACAGCTGCCGTGTTGGCAGGTGCAGAAATGGTTTTATAGACAGGTTTGATACCAACGCGTTCACCGGTACTGCCGTTCAACACAGGGAATCCGTTCCACTCGGTGTTGTTGGCAATTTGAACAATTTGCTTCTTCAGTTGTTGGAACTCGAGGTCCAAATAACTGCGCTGTTCATTGTTGTTGGTGTCGTTAGATGCCTGGATGGCCAACTCACGCATGCGTTGCATCATGTCAGTGATCTCGTTGGTCGCACCCTCAGCGGTTTGAATCAAGGTGATCGCGTCGCCTGCATTGCGAACGGCTTGGTTCAAGCTGCGGATTTGGTGCGTCATGCGCGTTGAAATCGCCATGCCAGCTGCATCGTCTCGTGATGAGTTGATGCGCTTGCCTGTCGACAATTGCTGCATAGACACTTGTTGGCTTCGCTCAGTGGCTCTCAATGCCGCTTGCGAAAACAAGGCTTTAACGTTGGTGTTGATCACTGCCATTTTGTTTCTCCTGACTTACTTCAGTCAATCTTTCAAGGTGTTAATGCAAGTCCTGTGCCATCTTTTACAAATCAAATTTGCATGCACCTGGACGATTTTCTTTTTCAGTTAGTCTTCAATTTACTTGGTGAGTTGCTTACTTTTGCCGCAGGGTGGCAATGAATTGCCGCCTGATGCAAAGGCTTGCCGCCCGTTGTCAGCGGCTCAATGCGCCGTGGTTTCTTTGACCACAGCGGAAGTGCTGAAGTCTTGCAAGATCAAACTTTCTGCAGACAGTTCAATTTGATCTGGGTATTTCTTCAAACCTTCATTCACCACTTCCAAAGCGCGAACGGGTTCGAGGTTGCAGCGCAGTGCACGCACCAACATCACATAAGTGAAAGGAGGTGTGCTGTCGCCTTGAATGGATTTGAGGTTCTCAATCAGCTCAACCGCCAAGGTCCACTCTTGTCGCATCAGGGCCAACAAACCAGTGATGGCCAAAATGTCTTCGCTGTCTGGATACAGGCTCAGTCCCGCATCGCCCAAGGCGATGGCCAATGCGTCTTTACCCTCGGTAACCAAGGTTTGAATCGCTTCACGGATTTCGGCGGGCTTGAAACGAGAAACCTCGCGGTTGCTCAACATGCGGCCAACTTCTGCGCTGGTGATGATCTCTTGGGCCAATACGGTCATGTCTAACTCCTGATGAATATGGATTTACTTGCACATTGGCCTGAGGCCATGCATGGTGTTAAGCAATCTCAGTGCCAACTTTTCACAGTGTGTGTTTGGTTCGCTGCATCAGGTGTTTTTGTTGATATATCAATATTTAAGTTTCTATATATACCCAATTACAGGCCGCATGAATGCTTTGTATTATTTGGCTGACTTCTTGTTTCAAGGGTTTTGACCTCCAAGCAGCGCTCTCCATATTTGTCAAATCTTCGACAAAATGATTGTCAAGACTGTCTTTGGGAGGCTTTAGATTGCCACTTTCAGCGCTTGAGCGGCAACGAATGGCTAGTTTTCATGGCCACTGCGGCAGAAATGCGGCAATAACTGGCCCAAATCCCTTTGCATTCGCTCTGTTTGCTGTTCTTGGAACATAAATTGCTTTAGAGGCATGTCTGAGACCCTGCGTCTCTTTTCCCATATGGAGTGCCAGATGTCCCTTTACCAACACTTGATCGAACAAGCCCAAACAGCCAACTTCTTTACGCAAGACATGATCAAGCGGTTTGAGCCTGTTGAGATCCGTGTCACTATCCAGGCATTGCTGGCCTCCCCTGAACACCATGATTTGGCGCACGCCTTGGGTGATGCTGGCATTGCTTTGTATCCAGAAGACGAAGACATGCTGACCGTCAACGGCTTTTTGGCTGTGTTGCGTCAAGACTGGGCTCAAGTGATTGAACACCTGCAACCACTGCTCAAAGTTCGCGCTGGTCGAACCGATGCGGCCACTTTTCACGCACTGTGCATTGCCATGCAAAAACGCATGGACTTTGAAGCGGCATTGAACATTGCCTGCGAAGGCTTGGTTCACCACCCAGAAGACAAAGGTTTGGCTGAATTCCAAGCTGTGTTGCAACACCATGTGAATTCCTTGGAACAGCAACGCCACGCTCAGTAAGTCCATGAACGCTCGCATACCTTCTAAAGCCATGAAGCGCCCTGCCCCCTCCAGTGCTGCGGCGCTTCCCTTGGACCATTGGCTCAATTATTTGAAATTGGCCGAATTGGGCATGCTGCGTTTGGACCAGTTGTTTCAAAAGTGCGAAGCATTGACCGCACAAAAAGAAGTGGACCATGCGCTGAAGCTATACCAAGCTTATGTGAGCCATGAAGCGGCTGAAAACAAGCACATGGCTTACTTCAACATGGGCTCGTTGCAACAATCACAGGGGGACGCGATTGGCGCTGAAGCGAGTTACCGCGCCAGTGTGGCCATCAATCCCGCACTGGCACAAGCCACCATCAATTTGGGGCTGTTGCTCGAGAAAACTGGACGTAAACCTGAAGCCTTGATTGAATGGGCCAAGATCAGTGATCCTGCGCCAGGCATGCCAGCGTACCCTGAAGACATGCAAACCATGGCCTTGAACCACATGGGCCGCGTCTTGGAAGACCACAAACAATACGAATTGGCTGAAAAAACACTGGCCAGAAGCTTGGCGATTGATACCAAGCAAACAGGCGTCTTGCAACATTGGATACACATCCGTCAAAAGTCTTGTGCTTGGCCTGTTTACACCGATTTACCAGGCATCAGCCGCAACGAGATGCTGATGGCGACCTCCCCTTTGGCCATGCTGGCCCTCACAGATGACCCTGTGCAGCAATTGCTGACAGCGCATGCCTTTGTAGGTCGCACCTATGGCTTCAAAGAAGAATTTTTGTGCAAAGGTCGTGTGTACAAGCATGACAAGGTTCGCATTGGCTATGTGTCAGGCGATTTGTGCACACACGCAGTTGGCTTGTTGCTCCCCGAACTGCTAGAAGGACACGACCACAGCCAGTTTGAGATTTATGGCTACGACTTCAGCCCAGAGGACGGCACAGCCGTTCGCACACGCCTGAAGGCTTGTTTTGACCATCTTCGCCCCATACACAGCCTCACAGACAGGCAAGTGGCTGAACAGGTGCTGGCAGATGAAATCGATGTCTTGATTGATTTGCACGGCTTGAGCGCAGGTGCACGACCAGGTATCTTTGCCTTGCACCCTGCCCCCAAGCAAGGCACCTACCTTGGCTTTATTGGCACCACAGGCATGCCCTGGTTTGACTTTGTCATTGCCGACCGCTATGCCCTACCAGAAGAATTGACACCTTATTTCACAGAAAAGCCTTTGTATGTGGAAGGCAGCTTTATTCCGCTGACCCGGGATGACACGCCTGTGCGTGAGGCCAAGCGCAGTGAGTTTGACTTGCCAGAAGATGCGTTTGTGATGGCAGCCTTTGGCAATGTTTACAAGATCACACCCGAGATGTTTGCCACTTGGATGGACATCTTGAAAGAAATTCCACGGGCTGTGCTTTGGTTGATTGATGACAACGCGACGACCACCGCCAATTTGAAAGCCCATGCCTTGAAAGCTGGGTCGGATGTCGATCGAATCCTGTTCACACCTCGGGCTTCGCATGAAGAGTACCGCGTCAAGCTGAAAATGGCAGATGTGTTTTTAGATACGTTTCCATACAACTGCGGGTCGACTACCAATGATGTGATCAATGCGGGTGTGCCACTGGTGACCATGAGTGGGCGGACGATGGTGTCGAGGATGGGTTTAAGTATTTTAAATTCGATTGCTGAAACAAATTTGAATAATTCAAGTTCAGAATATATTAATGCGGTATTAAATATCAAAAAACAAGAAAATAATACATATT
>CAJBOO010000098.1 GCA_903956845.1 uncultured Burkholderiales bacterium | reverse complement strand
GGCGTCAGGGCTGAGCAAAATGCTTTGCGCCAGCTCATCGTGTTCGGCCTGGCTGAACAAATCCATCGCCACCCAGTCGGCCGGTGTGCTGCCGTCGGCCAGCACCAGAATCTCAGAGGGGCCGGCGATCATGTCAATGCCCACGGTGCCGAAAACACGGCGCTTGGCGGCGGCCACGTAGGCATTGCCAGGGCCGGTGATTTTGTCGACCGCAGGCACGGTGGCCGTGCCATACGCCAAAGCGGCCACGGCCTGTGCGCCACCGATGGTGAACGCACGGGTGACGCCCGCCACATACGCGGCGGCCAGCACCAAGGGGTTCTTCTCACCCTTGGCCGCGCCTGCTGCGTTGCGGTCTTTGGCGGGGGTGGGCACCACCATGATGATTTCGCCCACACCCGCCACATGCGCTGGAATGGCGTTCATCAAGACGCTGGAGGGGTAAGCCGCTTTGCCACCGGGCACGTAAATTCCCACGCGGTCCAGGGGCGTGACTTTTTGGCCGAGCAACGTGCCGTCGGCATCGCGGTAGGTCCAGCTCTCGCCCGAGGCTTTTTTTTGCGCCTCGTGGTAACTGCGCACGCGGGCAGCGGCGTCCTGCAAGGCTTGTTGCTGAATGGCTGGCAGGCTGTCGAATGCAGCTTTCAATTCGGCCTGGGTCATCTCCAGGGCTGACATGTTGGCGGCCTTCAAGCCATCAAAGCGCTCGGTGTAATCAAGCACAGCGGCGTCACCGCGCTGCTTCACATCGGACAAGATGTCGGCCACGCGTTGCTCGATGGCGGCGTCGGTGTCGGCAGACCAATGCAAGCGCTGTTGAAACTGGGTTTCAAAATCGGCTTGGGTGGTGGACAGGCGAAGCGGTCGGGCGTTCATGGCGGCGTGGCGGGTTAAGGACTGAAGGTGTCAGCGCTGGCGAATCGCCTGATCAAAGGTGTCGATCAGGTGACGTATCTCAGCGGTTTTGAGTTTCATCGAGGCTTGGTTGACCACCAGGCGTGAGCTGATGTCCATGATGCGCTCGACCTCGATCAGGTGGTTGGCCTTCAAGGTGCTGCCGGTCGACACCAAGTCGACGATGGCGTCGGCCATGCCGGTCAAGGGTGCGAGTTCCATGCTGCCATAGAGCTTCACCAAATCCACGTGAACGCCTTTGGTGGCAAAAAAGTCTCGTGCAATGGCCACGTACTTGGTGGCCACACGCAAACGCGCACCCTGTTTGACCGCAGCGGCGTAATCAAAACCATTGGGCACGGCCACGCTCATGCGGCAGCGGGCGATGTGCAGATCGAGGGGTTGGTACAGACCTGCACTGCCGTGCTCGATCAGGGTGTCCAATCCTGCCACGCCCATGTCCGCGCCGCCGTATTCCACATAGGTGGGCACATCTGACGCACGCACGAGCACCACACGCAAGCTGGCTTGGTTGGTGGGCAAAATCAATTTGCGTGACTTCTCGGGGTCTTCCAGCACCTCAATGCCTGCGGCTTTGAGCAGCGGCAAGGTTTCGTCAAAGATGCGTCCTTTGGAGAGGGCCAGGGTGATGCTCATCGGCTTCTTTCGATGTCCGCGCCCAAGGCGCGCAGTTTCTCTTCCATGCGGTCATAGCCGCGGTCCAGATGGTAAATGCGGTCGACCACGGTTTCACCTGAGGCCACCAGGCCCGCGATCACCAGGCTGGCCGAGGCGCGCAAGTCGGTGGCCATGACCGTGGCACCCGAGAGCTTGGCCACGCCTTCGACCATCGCCACTTTGCCGTCGATTTGGATATGGGCGCCCAAGCGCAGCAACTCGTTGACGTGCATGAAGCGGTTTTCAAAAATCGTCTCGGTGACTTTGGCGCTGCCTTGCGAGACCGCATTGAGCACCATGAACTGGGCTTGCATGTCGGTGGGAAAGCCAGGGTATTCGGTGGTGCGAAAACTTTGCGCCTTGAGGTGCGCAAAGGCTGGGCCTGCCGCTTTCACGCGCAAGCCGCCCGTCACGGTTTCTATGTGAACGCCTGCGTCGCGCAATTTGTCGATCACCGCTTCGAGGTGATCACCCCGCGCATGCTGCAACACCACATCCCCGCCGGTGGCCGCGACCGCACACAAAAACGTACCTGCTTCGATGCGGTCAGCCACCACGCTGTGGGCAGCGCCGTGCAGTTGCTCTACGCCCTGAACATGGATGCGGCTGGTGCCATGGCCTTCGATCTTCGCGCCCATGGCGATCAGCAACTCGGCCAAATCGGGGATCTCTGGCTCTTGGGCGGCATTCTCGAGCACGGTCTCGCCCTCTGCCAAGGCCGCAGCCATGAGGAAGTTTTCGGTGCCCGTCACGGTCACCATGTCGGTGGCGATGCGCGCACCTTTCAATCGGGTACGGCCATCTTTGAGCCGGGCCACCATGTAGCCTTGCTCGACATCGATCACAGCACCCATGGCTTGCAGGCCTTTGATGTGCTGGTCCACGGGGCGCGTGCCAATCGCACAGCCACCTGGCAAAGACACCTTGGCGTGGCCAAAGCGGGCCAGCAAGGGGCCCAGCGCCAGCACCGAGGCGCGCATGGTTTTCACCAGTTCGTAGGGGGCTTCAGGCGTGTGCAGTTGACCTGCGTTAAGCACCATGTCACCCGCTTCGTTGCGCTCGGCGCTCACGCCCATGTGGCGAATCAGTTTGACCATGGTGGACACGTCTTGCAGACGCGGCACATTGCCCAGCGTGAGGGTGTCGGCGGTCAGCAAGGCCGCACACAGCTCTGGCAGGGCAGCGTTTTTAGCGCCGGCGATGGCGACCTGCCCGTTCAAGGGGCGGCCACCGCGTATCAGCAATTTGTCCATGGGCTCACTGCAGGCCGGGGATCAGGCCTGCGCCTTCCATTCAGCAGGGGTGAAGGTTTTCATCGACAAAGCGTGCACTTCGTCGTTGGCCATGGTGTTGCCCAAGGTGGCATACACCTTTTGGTGGCGTTGGATGGGGCGCAACCCATCGAATGCACTGGTGACCACTGTGGC
>CAJBOO010000097.1 GCA_903956845.1 uncultured Burkholderiales bacterium | reverse complement strand
CCGAGGCTGTGCGGCGTGAGTTGTTCCAGCCATAAAACCGTGCTGGGCACATTGCCCGCAAAGCTGCGGTGCGGAGCCAATGTGCGTGCCTGGGTGGCCGTCATGCCGCTGTCGAGCAGCATCTGCTCGGTGTCGGCCACACTTCGCCCCAGGGCCAGCGCTTGGGTTTGGGCTTGCAAATTCAGCAGCACGACGCGCTGGTGTTCGGCTGCCAAGGGCAGGCCTGCATGGCCTTGACGCACGCCGATGAAGTCGATGGGCACCAGGTGCTGGCCTTGGTGCAAGAGTTGAAAGTAAGCGTGTTGACCATCAATCCCCAAACCGCCCCACAACACGGACGAGGTGCCCACGCTGGCAATGCTGCCATCCACATGCACCCGCTTGCCGTTGGACTCCATGTCCATTTGCTGCAAGAACGGCACAAAGCGACCCAGTGGCGCGGCATAGGGCGCCACATGGTGGGTGGGGGCACCCAAGAAATTGCGATTCCATACGCCCCACAAGGCCATCAGCAAGGGCAGGTTGTGAGCGGCTGGTGCCTCGGTGAAATGTCGGTCCATCGCGCGACCGCCGTCGAGCATCTGCATGAACGCATCGCGACCGATGGCGATGGCCAGCGGCAAACCGATGGCCGACCACACCGAGTAACGCCCGCCCACCCAGTCCCAAAACACAAAGCAGTGCTCGGGCAAAAACCCATCGGCTTGGGCCAATGTGGGTTTGGCGGTGACTGCCACGAGTTGGCGTGGCAGTTGCGTTGCGGTGCAACCCGCGTCTTGCAACCAACGCTTCGCTGAAGCCGCCAGCGTGAGGGTTTCTTGCGTGGTGAACGTTTTGCTTTGCACGATGAACAAGGTGCGCGCTGGGTTGAGCGGTGCCAAGGCGGTGGCCAAACACCAGGGGTCCACATTCGACACATAGTGCACCCGCACTGCAGGCGCCGCCAGCGCTGTTGACAACTGTCCCAAAGCTTCTGTGGCCATGCGGGGCCCCAGGTCTGAGCCGCCAATGCCCAGATTCACCACATCAGTGATGGCCTCACCAGTGAAACCTTGCACATGGCCCGCACGCAAGGCTTCTGCAAAATCGGTGAAGCGTGTCAATTCGCGTTGCACGTCTGCGGTGATGGCTGCACCCCAGGGCGCAGACTTTGGCTCAGCAGCGCTGTTGGGGCTGCTGCCCCGCAATGCCACGTGCAACACAGGTCGCTGTTCCGTGGTATTGATGGCTTCACCACGGAACATGGCTTGCGCTTGTGTCAGCACTTGGCTTTCATCGGCGAGTTGCAGCAGGGCTTGCATCACGGCAGGCGTCACGCGTTGGCGCGAAGCGTCGGCTTGGATGCCCGCGGCGTCGTACTGCAAAGCCGTGTGGCGCACTGGGTCTGGCAACAAGTCGCGCAGGTGCGGCATCGGTGCATCCGCGAGGGCTTGCAAGGCCTGCCAAGCGGGGCGTTGTTCAGGGCGTGTGAATGGGGTCATGCGTATGAGCCAAAGGGTGAAATTCGTTGTGGACGCTCAGCAGGCATCCAAATGTTCATGTCGAGGCAGGGGTGGCAAGGACGGCTAACTGTAGTCCACACCCGCCTTCAAGGCACCAAGGCCAGGGCTTGCTGGGCCAACTCGGTGATGCGCGCCCAATCTTGCTGGGCCACGGCGTCGGCAGGTGTGAGCCAAGAGCCGCCCACCATCGCGACATTGGGCAACTTCAGTAAATCCGTCATGTTCTCGGGTGTGACGCCACCCGTCGGGCAAAACTGCACGTCGCCCAAGGGGCCAGACAAGGCTTTGAGCATGGCCATGCCACCGGCTTGAGCCGCGGGAAACAACTTCATCAGCCCAAAGCCATGGTCGCGCGCCTGCATCACCTCACTGGGCGTCATGACGCCAGGCATGAAGGGCATGCGGCAGTCCATGGCGGCTTGCACCAAGGCCTCGCTCATGCCGGGCGAGAGTGCAAAACGCGCCTGCGTGCAAAGCATCGTGATCGAGGATGCGTTGTTCGAGCGCTATCTCAAATCTACCGATTTCATCCAGCAGTACATTTTTCCGGGTGGCTGCCT
>CAJBOO010000096.1 GCA_903956845.1 uncultured Burkholderiales bacterium | reverse complement strand
TCGAGCGCCGAGCGCGCTGCTTGCACCGCCATGTCAATGTCGGCAGCTTCGCCGCGTGGGATCTGTTCAAACACATTGCCGTCAACTGGCGAATACACGTCGATGGTTTTGCCGCTGAGGGCTTGCAGTGCTTTGCCCCCGATGATCATGTTGGCCAATTGGTTTACTCCTGTGTGAATTCAGATGGGGGTCGGGTGGTGTTCGTGCGTCAGGGCACCGCGTTCCAACACCCAGGTTTGGTCGGGGATGTTGGAGAGCAAACGGGCGTTGGATTCAGTGATGACCACACACAAATCGGCGCGCCACTGCCGCAGTCGCCCGATGGATTCAACATATTGCTGTGCTAGAGCTGGGGCCAAGCCTTGCAGGGGCTCGTCCAGCAACACCAATCGGGTGCCTACCATCAAGGCGCGACCCAAGGCGACCATCTTGCCTTGACCGCCAGACAGGGCTGCACCTGAGCGAGGCAACATGGCTTTGAGTTGGGGAACCACTTCGAGCACGGCATCCAAATGGTGTTGGATGTCCGTGTGTTTGAGACCTTGAACTTCGCAGGGCAAGCGCAAATTTTCCAGCACGGTCAGTGTGGGGAAGATGATGCGTTCTTCAGGGGCATAGCCAATGCCCAAACCAGCTCTGCCGTGTGCAGGCATGGCCAAGAGTTGGGCGTCGTCGAGGCAAACCTGTCCAGATGTGACATGGACCAAGCCCATGATGCTGCGCAGCAGTGTGGTTTTGCCTGCCCCGTTGCGCCCGACCACCGCCACGGTGGTGCCAGCAGGCATGGCAGCACTGATGTTGCGCAAGACTTGCACACCCGCCATGTCGACACAGAGTTGTTCTAGGCGCAGCATCAATGATCCCCCAAGACTTCGCGCCGGACCTGGGGGTTGGACAACACCTCTTCGGGCGAGCCATCTGCTGCAATGCGGCCAGCAATCCAGGCAGCCACGCGGGTGGCATAACGGTTCACGATGTCGATGTCGTGCTCGACAAACCAGGCGGTGACTTGGCGTTCACGCATAGCCTGCATCACGGTGTCCATCAACACCATCTTGTCCTCAGAAGCCACCCCACTGGTGGGCTCGTCCATGATCATCAATTGCGGGCGCAACATCAGTGCCATCGCCACATCCAGCAATTTGCGTTGCCCTTCCGGCAATGACATGGCTGGCACAGAGGCGCGTTCGCGCAAACCCACCAAGGACAAAGTGTCTTCGACCTCGCGTGCATCCACCGCATCCGCCAAGGGCGTCCAAAAAGACAAATGCCCTTGACGGCCTGCTGCGGCGATTTCCAAGCACTGGCGCACGGTGTGATCGAGGAACAGTTGTGGCAGTTGGAAAGAACGCGCCAATCCCAGGCGAACAATGTGGCGGGGCTCGCGTTGGGTGATGTCTTGTCCATCGAACAGCACACGCCCACTGGTGGGTTTGATGAAGCCTGTGCAGATATTGATGAAGGTGGTTTTGCCTGCGCCGTTTTGACCAATCACCGCCAGGCGTTCACCACGCTGCAGTTCAAAGTCGATGTTGTCAGCCACCACCACTCCGCCAAAGGCCAGTTGCAGTCCTTGGGTTTGCAACAGGGCGCTCATGGTTTGTCACCTG
>CAJBOO010000095.1 GCA_903956845.1 uncultured Burkholderiales bacterium | reverse complement strand
ATTGTGTTGATGCTAGCCCTGGGTTACCTGACCCGCTATTCAGGCACCGACACCACCCTGGGTCTGGCCTTTGCCAACACTGGCGTGTTCTACCCCTTCTTCGGTACCTTGATGGGCTGGTTGGGTGTGGCCCTCACCGGCTCAGACACCGCGTCCAACGTGTTGTTTGGTGGCATGCAAAAAGTCGCGGCTGAACAGTTGGGACTCTCGCCCAACCTGATGGGTGCGGCCAACAGCTCGGGTGGCGTGATGGGCAAAATGATCGATGCCCAGTCCATCGTGGTGGCGTCCACGGCCACGCGCTGGTTCAACCATGAAGGCGACATCCTTCGCTATGTGTTCTTCCACTCCATCGCATTGGCGTGTTTGGTAGGCATTTTGGTGACCTTGCAAGCCTATGTGTTCCCCTTCACTTTGATGGTTGTTCACTGATCCCCTGCCAGATCTCCGAGCCGCCCCATGGGGCGGCTTTTTTCTTGCATCGCCTCAAGTTTGGGCTATCCAGGTCGACCATGACATGATCGATTCGATTTTCAAATGCCCAAAGGTTGCCCATGATGTCCCTGCCCCGTCACCTGCTTACCCTGTGCGTGCTGGCCTTAACCGCCTGCGCCGTTCCTCCACCCCCTGATGCGCACCATGTCGTGTTGGGATCGGGTGCCTATGGCTACCCCGCCGCGAATGTGCGGGTCTTGTCCGTCATGCAAGGCGCTGATTTCGAAGCCCGTCACAGCCAGTTGCGTTACCCCGAATGCACCTCTGGTTCTTTGGATGTGGTGGAGTTTTCTGGGGTGATCAGCGCTGCCAGCCTGCCTGTGCTCAACAACATGCTCAACGGCGTGGCCCCGTGTATTCGCCGAGATGGCCGCAGGGTGGTCACCCCGGTCTACCTGAATTCAGCCCAAGGCGAGTTGATGTTGGGCACGCAGTTGGGCAAATGGTTTCAAAACCAAGGCGTTGAAGTGATCGTCACCGAAGGCCAAGTGTGCGAATCCGCTTGTGCGGTGGCTTACCTGGGCGCGCAGCGCAAGCGGATACAAGCCAACGGACGTGTGGTGCTGCATTTCAACGGTGAACAAGGCCGGGGTTTTGATTGCGCTCGCTCTGTGGATATGATGCCGCTTCGCAACTACCTGCTGTCAACGGCGGGTAAACAACAAGGGCAGGCATTGTTCAACCAAGCGCTGGCTCATTGCAGAAGTGGTCAAGGATGGGATTTGTCTTGATATGCCAGTGATCGTCATCGCCAACCCCAAGGGGGGCTCAGGTAAATCGACCTTGTCCACCAACGTGGCTGGGTATTTCGCCTCCCAAGGGCATTCGGTCATGCTGGGAGACGCCGATGTGCAGCAGTCTTCCAAGCTGTGGCTGAACTTGCGTCCTGACAGTGTGGCGCCGATTTCCACCTGGGAGTTGCAAGCAGATTTGGTGCTGACGGCCAAACCGCCCCGCGGCACCACCCATGTCGTGATTGACACCCCAGGCGGCTTGGGCGGTTGGCGTTTCAAAGAAGTGGTTTCCCGGGCAGACAAGGTCATGATCCCGATCATGCCCAGCATTTTTGACATGTATGCCGCGCAAGCCTTCATCACCCAATTGAGAGAAGTGACCAAAAGCAACAAAACCAAACTGGGCATCGTCGGTATGCGAGTCGACGAACGCACCATCGCGGCCAACAAATTGCGAGAGTTCATGGACACGCTGGACGTGCCCATCATCAGCTTTTTGCGTGACACCCAGTACTACTTGCACATGGCAGCACACGGTCTGAGTTTGTTTGACATCACGCGCAGCAAGGTTGAAAAAGACTTGCAACAGTGGCAAGCCATTTGCGACTGGCTCGAATCCTGATCAGCCAATAAATGCCAAGATCGCCTCGGCCACTTGGCGAGGCGCTTCCCGCTGCGGGAAATGGCCCACGCCGGGCAACACGGACCGTTCGTAACGACCGCTGAAATACTTTTCTTTGTGAGCCGATGTGGCAGGCAGACTCGCACCGTCCAAGGCCCCATGCAGCACCAAAGTCGGCACGGACAACACAGGCGCCGGCGTGAGTTTGGCCTCGTCTTGCGCGTAAGCAGGATCCCCCGGTGCGTGGCCCCACCGGTGCTGGTAGGAATGCAACACGACCTCCGCCCAATCGGGGTTGTTGAAGGCCATCGCCGTTTGCTCAAACTCTTGCGGCAGGTACCAGCCTTTGGGTGCCCAGGTATCCCACATGTGCTGGGCCAAGCCATGCCCGTCCTCGCGCACTGTTTGTTGACCCCGCGCCGTGGCCATGAACCAGTGGTACCAATACATGTGGCTTTGCTGGATCGACAAGGCCTGTGAGGGATCGTTCGTGCCATAACCGACGGACAGCATGACCAAGTGACTGGCCAAGCCGGGAGAGAGTCCACAGGCGTTGGCCACTGCCCTGGCACCCCAGTCATGGCCGACCAACACCGGCTGGTCCAGTTGCAAGCCTTGCACGAAATCGACCATGTCGCGCCCCAGGGCAGACAATTGCCCTGTGCGGGGCGTGTCTTCGCTTAAGAAAGTGGTTGGTAAAAAACCTCGCAAGGCAGGTGCCAACACCCGGTAGCCCGCAGCCTCGAGGTGGGGCACGACGTGCTGCCAGCAGCGCAGGCTGTCTGGCCATCCATGTGTCAGCACCATGGTTCGACGGCCTTGCGGATTCCACTCACGGTAGCCAATGCGAAGCAAAGGGGTGTCGAGGAATTTCATCGTTGCCTGATCAGCGGTTTGCGCAAACACGCGATGTTTTGGATGCTTTTGAAAATGCTGCCGTACTCGACATTGCCCCAGTTTTCACCTTTGTTCGGGTTGTTGAACAGTTTGGCGCCTGTTTGCATCTGACCCTCATACCCGTACACCGCCAAAAACCGGTATTTGTTTTTGTCGCAATCAAACTCCACCCACTTGCTCACCGACAGCACTTCTTGAACCGTTGGGCTGCCGTAATTGGTGAGCATCCAAATGGTGGCATTGCGCTTGGTTTGAACCAAGGTGGTTTTGTCTAACAAAATGGTATCGCCATCCAAAGTGCCCAGGTAGGTCCATTCCGCCATGACGGACGGGCATGACCAGCACAAGACCAACAGCAAAATCCCTCTGCGCCACATCGGTTTCAATCAGTGAGGTGCCACGGGCAAGACAGGCGCTTGGGCAAAGTCCGCGGGTATGTTGCCAGTCAAGCTTTCGAGGAATGCAACGATGTGGGTGACCTCCTCGTTGCTGAGGGTCTTGCCCAACTGCAACTGGGCCATGATGCGCACGGCTTGGGGCAAGGTTGCCACGGATCCGTCATGGAAATACGGTGGAGTGACTGCCACGTTGCGCAGTTGCGGCACCTTGAAGATGAATGCATCCGCTTCGTTTTTGGTGTCGTGGAACCGCCCCTTGTCGTAACCCTTAAAGGCCTCTTTGGGTGTACTGCCTGTGGCCAACCAATAGTCTTGGGTGACACCAAACTTTTGGTACATCTGTCCACCCACGGCCACACCGCTGTGACAACCTGCACAGCCCACCGCCATGAACTGCTCTAAGCCCAATTTGGCTTGGCGCGACATCGCTTGGGTGTCGCCCTTGAGAAACTGGTCAAAAGGCGCGGGGGTGAGCAGCGTTCGCTCAAATGCACCGATCGCTTTGCCCCAGTTGTCTGCACTCAAGGACTTGGCTTCACCCGGATAGGCTTTGTCAAACCACGGCTGGTAACCCAACTGCACCAATTTTTTCTCGACTTGCTCGTAACTGGTGTTGCCATAGGCCAAAGGACTCAGCAACGCCTTGACCGCTTGTTCTTCCACCGTGGCACGGTTGCCACCGAAATGCTGGGCCACCAACAAGGGAGTGTTGAACACCGTAGAGGCATTGCGTGGCAGGACCTTGCCCTGAACGCCAACGGACAAGGCCAAGGTGTCCGCGCCGAAATACGAAGGGCTGTGGCAAGTCACACAGCCCAACCTGCCATCTGCAGAGACGCGTGTTTCAAAAAACAAGGCTTTGCCCAGTGCAACGCGCGTGGGCGTGAGGGCTGTGTTTTCCAGCGCAGCCGATTCAGGCAATGGCTTGAACAGTTGCTTGGCTTTGTCCAGCAAAGCTTGGTCGCCATCGGCTGCCCACAACGGCATGCCCACGCCAAGCAGGGCAGCCAGCGTCAGTGCACTGAATGAAGCCAGTCGAGTGTGTGTTTTCATCATGTGCTCTGCTTAAAACAATCCAACGATGTTGCCTTGGTCATCCACATCGATGGCATGGGCAGAAGGTATTTTGGGCAAACCAGGCATGGTCATGACGTCTCCGCAGACCATCACAATGAACTCGGCGCCCGCAGCCAAGCGCACTTCCCGGATGTTCATGGTGTGGCCTTCCGGCGCACCCAACTGCTTGGGGTCAGTGGAGAAGGAATACTGCGTTTTGGCGATACACACCGGAAAGTGTCCATATCCTTGGGCTTGCAAGTTGTCAATCTGTGTGCGGATCTTGGCGTCGGCAGAAATGCCTTGCGCGCCATAAATTTTTTGCGCAATGGTTTGGGCTTTCTCCCATAAGCTGGCTTCCTCGCTGTAAACGAACTGAAATTGGTTGGGTTCGTCACACAAAGCGACCACGGCATGGGCCAATTCAACTGCACCTGCGCCACCTTGGGCCCAATGCTTGGCCACCACCACCTGAGCACCATATTGCGCACAGGTTTTCTCGAGCAAAGCCACCTCGGCAGCTGTGTCCTCGGTGCGGTGGTTGATCGCCACCACACAAGGCAAGCCGTAATGTGTGCGGATGTTTTTCAAGTGGCGTTCCAAATTGACCATGCCTTTTTGCAAGGCCGGCAGATTTTCAGTGCCCAATTCTTTGACAGGCACGCCGCCATGGTATTTGAGGGCCCTGACAGTCGCGACCAACACCACCGCAGAAGGTGTGAGGCCGGCTTTGCGGCATTTGATGTCGATGAATTTTTCCGCACCCAAATCCGCACCAAAGCCCGCCTCGGTGACCACGTAATCAGCGAGTTTCATCGCGGTGCTGGTGGCGATCACGGAATTGCATCCATGCGCAATGTTGGCAAAAGGCCCCCCGTGGATGAACGCCAAATTGTTTTCCAAGGTTTGCGCAATGTTGGGCGCCAAGGCATCTTTGAGCAAGGCAGCCATGGCGCCGTGGGCTTGCAAATCACTGGCAAGCACAGCAGCACCGTCGGTGTTGTAAGCCACCACGATGCGCCCCAACCGTTGCTTCAAGTCAGCCAGGCTGGTGGCCAAACAGAAAATAGCCATGACCTCGGAGGCCACCACGATATCGAAACCATCTTCCCGGGGAACGCTGTTGGCTGTGCCACCCAAACCGACCACCATCTGACGCAATGCGCGGTCATTCATGTCCATCACCCGCTTCCAAGCAATTCGTCGGGTATCGATCTTCAGAGCGTTGCCGTGGTGAATGTGGTTGTCCAGCATGGCCGACAACAGGTTGTGCGCCAAGGCAATCGCGCCAAAGTCACCGGTGAAATGCAGGTTGATGTCTTCCATGGGCACCACCTGTGCCATGCCGCCACCTGTGGCACCACCCTTCATGCCAAAAACCGGCCCCAACGATGGCTCGCGCAGGCAAATCAAGCTGTTCTTGCCGATCAAGCGTAAAGCGTCTCCCAATCCAACAGTGGTGGTGGTCTTGCCCTCGCCTGCAGGGGTCGGGGAAATCGCCGTGACCAAGATCAGTTTGCTGCCTTGCTTGGCGGGCATGGAGGCGATGTGCTTGAGTGACAACTTGGCTTTGTGGTGCCCATAGGCATACAAATGCTCGTCAGAGATGTCCAAATCTTGCTTAACCAAATGGGGAATGCGTTCGAGGCTTGCGGCCTGGGCGATTTCAATGTCACTGCGCATGGTGTTTCAGCCAGATTACGTTAGGGTGAACGAGTTTACGTCAGACACATGCGGGGCGACGGGGTCTGTGCGGTGGCTGAAGTCAGGTTTTCCCGCATACTGGCTCGCATGCGTATCATTGAACATCAAAGGTGATCTCAACACCGTGATTGGAGAATCGAATGAAATGCTTGCTTGCCTCAGGGCTTTTGCTGCTGACCCAAACCGTTGCGGCTCAGTCGGCAATGGTGGTCGAATTTCGCTGGCACATTTCTCACCATTGTTCATCGACCTCCCCCGTCATCAAGGTGAAAAACATCCCGGCAGGCACACTGGTCCTGGAAGTACAGATGCAAGATTTGGATAGCCAAAACCCCGCGCACGGCGGCGGTGGCGGCAAGGTGACGAACGAAGGCGGGTTCCCAGCGGAATTCAAAATTCCTTCAGGGGCACTGAGCCAATACAAAGGACCCTGTCCCGACAACTTCACCACCCTGGGTCACGAATACCTCATCGAGGTCAGCGCCATCGGTGCCGATGCCAAGCGCTTGTCGCAAGGCTCAGCCAAAGCCCCTTTTTCTGGCAAGTTTGTGATCTTGCAGGGCGTGATTGGCAACCCTGCAGACTAATGAAACAAGTTGGTCGACATGTCCTGCATCAGGTCTTGATACAGGCTTGAAAACTCTTGGTTGCTGAGGTGGTGTTGGGACGTGCTTTGCTGCAAAGCATCTTCGGTAGGAAGCGTTTGTAGCAAGGCGGCTGGGACTGGCCAGTTTTGCTTGAGCGCGTATTTCATGCATGCCCGAAAAGACACCAAGCAAGCCTCGATGTCTTTGCTGGTCACGCCTTGGTGCTCCAACTGAAAACTGAATTTTTGCAGCCGCGTGGAACTGATGTCTGCCAGCGCCAAGGGCCCAAAAAAAGCCATCAGATGTTGACCCAAGTGGCCCATTCTGCGGTTGAGCTGAACGTCGGAGAGTGTTTGTGCATGGCTTGCCACATACCTCAATGCCAGTTCATTGAAAGACTTTGGAGGCATGACAGGGTGTGGCAGCGAAGGCGCATTCAGCCTGGCTTTGTTTGATTTGGTTGCAACAGCATTCATCGGTTTGGCTCCTGATTCAAACGACGATCATGTCACGCACGCTCTCAACTCGGCGCATGATCAACGCCACATCGGGTTTAGAGACGCCGCCGGCGTTCAAGATGTCTTTGAGCACATCAGCCACCTCATCGAAATGGATGCCGTGGATATGGAATTTGGCATGGGCCGTGTACATGTCGCGGCCTGTGTAAACCTCTGCTGGCTTGCCCATGACATACGCCATGTATTTCACCGTGTGTTCAGCCAAATGGGCCATGTCAATGCCTTCAAAGTAGGCGGCCAAATGGTGACGGCTCATGATTTCTTTGTGGAAAGCCCTGACCAATTTGGCGATGGTGGGCACGCCACCGTATTTGTCGAACAAGGTCACATTGCTGGTATCAGATTCCAGCTTGGCCGCATTGGCATCTTGAACTGTCGCAGCCTCGGCAGCGGCAGGTTTGCTGCCAAAAGCTGATCCCTTGGATTCATAAAACTCTTTGCTTCCGCACTTGGCGCAACGCATGGGCTTGACTTCATCAGAAGCCACTCCGCATTTCAAACACACCATGCTCGCCATAGAAGCTCTCCACTCACATATACAAATCAATAAATTTTCAGCGCCGATGCTATCGAAAAGACCACAACTTGACCATTGAATCATCAGGGCAAGCGTCAAAAAACATCGGCACTGAACTTGCTTTTTCAGACGGCCACTCCCGTTTTCATTGAAACAAGAGCCTCCGATTAACCCTTAAGGACTGATGCCATGCGCTCCATTAAAACCCTTGCAGTACTCACAGCTGTCCTTTTTCCGTCACTCGGTTTGACCGAGCACTGGCGTTATTGCGCAACCAACGCGCCTTTGACCACCCCATGCAAACAATGGTTGGTCACATCCACATTGGGAGAAGCCAAAGAGCAAGCCACAGATGTGCCGGCGTTCAATCAAGCGTGGATGCTGTCGCATGGCGCTCCACCTCGCCCATCAGACGAAGTGCCACGGTTTGGACAAGCCCCTGAGAGCGCCACACGCCCCTTCACTGTGCAGACCGCCGAATTGTTGATCCGGTAAGGCACCCAGCCCTCAGGGCGCCTTGCAAGTGGTTGACATGATCAATTCATCGACAGAGCCTGCGTCGGGCTTCACCCAAGCGCCACTCCCTGAGCGCCTGCCCAGGGGTTCCCCCGTCGCCATGTCGCCTGCATACGCCGTGATGTGCATCAAGCGAGCTTGTTGCTGGTTGCAGTCGTATTCTTCAATGGAGCGAAATGAGCGGGTGCCGCTGGCGTTGGCCTTAGGCAAATTGTTGAGCACCCAGACACGTTTGAAACCCTCTGCCAAGGCTGTGTTGTTGGGCTCAATGAAATACTGAGATTGATCTGGGTCTGTATGAATCAAGCGCCATTCGGCATGGGCGCTCAAACAGACCAAGCACAGCAACAGAAAGGTTTTTTTCATGAGGGTTCCTGACACAAGAGAGACAGATGTGAAAAAGGGTCGGTTCCTTGTGAGAACCAACCCTGTGTGTTGATATTGGTCGGCGTGGCGGGATTCGAACTCGCGACCCCTTGCACCCCATGCAAGTGCGCTACCAGGCTGCGCTACACGCCGAAACCGCCATTATAGCCGCCTAAAGCGTGTTGCTCAGTCGAGCAGGCCTCTGATTTCGAACAATTCTTGTCTCAGCAATTGCAATTTGCTGGCATCAGCCTCGGACAAATTCAAAGGCCAAGCATCTTCCAATTTGCTTTCGGCCAAAGACAGGTTGTCTTCAAGCTCATCCAAGCCACTGAGCATGACTTCACCTGCACGTTTTTTATCGCGTTCAGCTTGAACCAATTCTTGGAGTTTATTTCTGGCGCCACTGATCGTGAAACCTTGCTCGTAAAGCAAGTCACGGATACGGCGAATCATCAACACTTCGTGGTGTTGGTAATAGCGACGATTGCCCCGACGCTTCATGGGACGCAACTGTGTGAATTCTTGTTCCCAATAGCGCAGCACGTGTGGCTTGACACCACACAGCTCACTCACCTCACCTATGGTGAAGTAGCGCTTGGCAGGAATGGAAGGGAGAGATGTCTCCATGAACTCAGTCAGTCGTCAAAAGGAGGTAAGAGGTTACACGAACTCAATGCCTTAGTTAAGCGTATCGACAGGAAATGTTGAAAATAAAGTCCGCAATCCATAAATGCCACCCGAATTGCCGCCAGTTTTAGGATGAATTTTCGATCTGGCAATCAAAAATGAATCGCTAAGTGTTCGTTATTCTGCAGCAGGGATCAAGCCACCTTGGATGTGTTCTTTGAGCTTGTGACTGGCATGAAAAGTCACCACACGCCTGGCCTGGATAGGAATGGCCTCACCTGTGCGTGGATTGCGTCCAGGTCTAGGGGCCTTGGTGCGAATTTGAAAATTCCCAAAACCAGAAATCTTCACATCCTCTCCACTGACCAGTCGTTGGGAAATGAGGTCAAAAAAGGCGTCGATCATGTCCTTGGACTCGCGCTTATTCAATCCAATTTGTTCGAACAACAATTCAGCCAATTGCGCCTTGGTCAAGGCCGGCGTTTCAATGCTCTCGAAAGACAAATCCATGATCACACTCCTTCAGGCTCTCAGTTTGGCTTGCAGCTGAACAGTCAACTGCGACACGATGGCTTGCACAGCAACGTCAATTTGAGCATCGGTCAAGGTGAGCTCATTTTGGCTTTGCAAGGTGAGGCGAACCGCCAGGCTCTTCTCGCCCATGGCGACAGAACCGCCTGGCTTTTGTGGTCGATACACATCAAAGAGCACAGCGTCTTGTAGCAACCCCTCCATAGGCGCTTTCCAAATGGCGTCCATGAGGGATTGGTGCGTCACCGTTTCTGCTACCACCAGCGCGATGTCACGTTCAACTGCTTGTAACTTGGCCACAGGCTTGGCATGAGCAACCGCCTTGGACAGCACGGCGTCCAACTGCAACTCAAACAAAATCGGGGCATGGGAAAAATCCCATTGCTGGCGCCACCGCGGGTGCAATTCGCCCATCCACCCAATGGCTTTGCCCTGAAGTTCGATGCGCGCACTGCGCCCAGGATGCAAGGCTGGATGCTCGGCGGCCACAAAAGTCATGTCATGTCCGGCCATCAAAGCGCTGACATCTGCTTTGACTTCATAAAAATCAGTGATCGATTTGTCTGTGTTCCAACCCAAGCTTTCCTTGGGACCCAAAGCCAAGCCCGCCACCCGCATCGGTTGGTCTATGCCTGCAATCGATTGAAGCGACTCTTTCACTTGCTCATCGCGCAGAAACACACGCCCTATTTCAAACAACCGTACCCGCGATGCTTTGCGGTCCAAATTGAACTTGGCCACTTGGAGCAAGGATCCCATCAAGGACGAACGCATCACGCCCATTTGACTGGCAATCGGGTTGAGCAATTCAATGGGGTTGGGATTGCCAGCCAAGGTATGTTCCCACTTGGCTTCCACAAAACTGAAATTGATGGTTTCTTGGTAACCCAAGCCTGCCAACTGGCGACGCACTGCAAACGGATTGCGCTGGTTCTCAGGCATCAACTTAGGTGTGATGGGCGCACTGGGCGGCGTGGAAGGTAACTGCTCGTAGCCCACCATCCTGGCCACCTCTTCAATGAGGTCTTCTTCGATCTGGATGTCAAAGCGGAAAGACGGCGGGATCACGGTCACAGCACCTGGTGCTTCTGTGACAGACAAACCCAAAGCACGGAGTGCGTTCCCAATGACTTGTTGGCTGAGTGACATGCCCAAAACCTTGCAGGCGCGGTCAACGCGAAGGGTGACGGGCTTGGCCACTGGCATGTTGATTTGCTGATCCAACACTTGACCCACTTGGGTTTGTGAGGTGCCACACACAGACACGATCAAGGCGGTGATGTGTTCAATGTGCTCAACAGTCAAAGCAGGATCCACTCCACGCTCAAAGCGGTGTCCAGCATCGGTTGAAAAATTGAATTTTCTGGACCGCCCTGCCACCGCCTGAGGCCACCAAAATGCAGCTTCGATATAAATGTCTTGGGTTTCGTCGGACACAGCCGTCGCATCTCCACCCATGATGCCAGCCAATGACTCCACTTGCTGGGCGTCAGCAATCACGCCGACCTGCGGATCCAAAGTGACCGTGTTGCCATTGAGCAAATGCAAGGATTCGCCTGCCTTTGCCCAGCGCACGACCAAGCCACCATGGATTTTGGACAGGTCAAACACATGCGATGGTCGACCCAATTCGAACATGACGTAGTTGGAAATATCTACCAATGGACTCACACTGCGTTGACCGCAACGCGCCAGTCGGTCAACCATCCATGCAGGGGTCTTGGCTTTCGGATTGACTTGTTTGACGACCCGTCCACTGAAGCGACCGCATAAATCGGGTGCCTGGATGTCCACAGACAATTGATCAGCGGTTGTCACTGCAAGTGCTTTGAACTCGGGCGTTTTCAAAGGCGAACCAGTCAAGGCAGCAAGCTCACGCGCGATGCCAAACACACTCAAGCAATGCGCCAAATTGGGCGTCAATTTCAGTGTGAATAGCGTGTCATCCAAATTCAAATGTGCACGAATGTCTTGTCCAACGGTCGCGTCGGGATTGAGCTCTAACAAGCCAGCGCTGTCCTCTGAAAGTTTCAACTCGCGGGCTGAACACAACATGCCTTGGCTTTCTACGCCACGCAATTTGCCCAACTTGATGTGAAACGCTTTACCGTCTTCACCCGGTGGAAGTTCAGCCCCCACCAACGCGCATGGCACCTTGATCCCCACTCGGGCATTGGGTGCACCGCAGACGATCTGCAGCAACTCTGGTTGGCCAACGTTGACTTTGCAAACCCTTAGGCGGTCTGCATCGGGGTGCTGTTCGGCTGAGGTGATCTCACCCACCACGACATGGCTGAAAGGAGGCGCCACTGGACGCATGTCCTCAACCTCCAGACCAGCCATGGTGAGCTTGTCGGCCAGTTGTTCAGTGGTCAGCGGTGGGTTGCAAAACTCGCGCAACCAGGATTCAGGAAACTGCATGAATAGGCCTTGCGAAAGTCATTGGAATTGGCTGAGAAAGCGAATATCGCCAT
>CAJBOO010000094.1 GCA_903956845.1 uncultured Burkholderiales bacterium | reverse complement strand
ATAGGACTGCGTCAACAAGAGTTCAACCGCGCCCTTGGCCTCGGCCAAGCGGTGCAAAGCGGCCGAGCCAGAGGCGTCGATCGCGAAGATCAAACAGGTGGGGCTGTTTTCTGCATAGCGGTGAACATGGAAATCTTCCACGCGCACGGCCAACCGCGCTTGGCTGGTCGGCGGGATGCGGCGCAATTTTTGGCGCGGCACCGCGGCATTCAAGGTGGCCAAAATGTGCAGACGAGCGCCTTGGCGCGGGTTGCCGGGCCGAGGTGGCATGGGCGTGCCGCGAGAAAAACTCAGCTTGCGGTCACCACTGCGGCCTTGACCGCGCCCAGTTGTCATCGGCTTGCTGCCTTCGCTCAGGTGTTTGAGCACATCGGTGGGCAAGGTGGCCAAGGCGGCTTCGAGCAGCATGTCGGCCATCTCTTGCGGCGTGATGTCTTTTTCAGGTGGCGGTTCTTCGGTTTGCTCAGAGGGGTCGTTGTGTTCGGGTGGCGGCTCGGGCGACTCTGGTGCTTGTGCTGCCTGCTGCGGGGGATCTGGCGGCGGCTCTGCGGCTTGTTCAGGCTGCGAGGGGGGCGGCACGCGCGTGGCGCGAGGTGTCAGCACCAAGCGAGCGGCCCGTCCCAGGTCTTCGTCTTCCACCTGGGTGTTGCCACGCAAAGTGGCCAGCACACAGGCCAATCGCGCCGCTGCAAGAGGCGCGCGCAAACTGTCCACGCCCAGCACCATCGCGGTTTGGCACAAGGCGTGTACGTGAGCATCTGCCAAGTGCATCTGTCGCGCATGGGCGCGCAGGGCAACCCTGTCTTGCAGGGGCAGTGCCGCAAGCATCAGCTGGGTTTCTTCGCCGATGCCGCCCGTGCGACCCAGCGGGCGCAGGTCGAGCCACAGCCCCAAGCGTTCTTGCAAGCCACCCGCCAGTGGCGGCTCGTCCTCCAGGGACTCATCGAGGGCGGCCAGGCCGATGAAGGTGTCTTGTGCCTGCTGTTGGCTGCCCAAGCGCACCACGCCTTGGTCAAGCACCTGCCCCAAGATGGCGGCTGTGTCGTCCGGCAGGCGTTCGGCCATGGGCAAAAGCAACACGGTGGGTTGGGTCTGCAGCAACACACCGGCTTGGTAGACCGCTTTGCCTGCATGGAGGGTGGCACCCAAATCCAGGCCGCCGAGCAAGCGTTCAGGATCGGCATGGCAGGGCAGGCGGCGCAGACCGGGGTGGAGGTCGGCCAAGGTGGTCAACCAAGCGTCGCGCACCGGACCGTGGGGGGCACGCAGCCAGATGCCACGCAAACCCGCTGGGTCAACGCTGAGCGCGGCCGCAGCCCACAAGGCGTCGTCCCAAGCCAGGTTCACGACCCCAGCACCTCCTCAAGGGCGCGTTGCACACGCACACCCGAGCCGGTGTCGTCCAGCGGGTTGCGGCGCAGTCGGTGGCGCAGGGCCAAAGGCGCGATGGCGCGCAGGTGTTCGTTTTTCACGGTCTTGCTGCCTTGGATCGCGGCATAAGCGCGGCTGGCGCGCATCAAGGTGAGTTCGGCACGCAAACCATCGGTGCCCAGCAACTGGCACAGCTTGGCGCAGGTGCGCAGCAGTTCGTCGCCGGCCACCACCTTGTCCAAGGCTTTGCGGGCTTTGACGATGTGTTTGCGCAGGGCATCGTTGTCAGCAGCGAAACTGTCGCGGTAGGCCTCGGGGTCGCGCTCGAAGGCGTCGCGGCGTTTGATCACCAGCACCCGTTGGTCCAGGTCTTGCGGCGTGCGCACTTCCACCGACAAACCAAAACGGTCCAGCAGTTGGGGTCGCAATTCGCCTTCTTCGGGGTTGCCGCTGCCCACCAAAACAAAGCGGGCGGGGTGACGCACCGACAGGCCTTCGCGTTCAACCACGTTTTCGCCAGAAGCGGCCACGTCGATCAACAGGTCAACCAAATGGTCTTCCAGCAAATTCACCTCGTCGATGTACAAAAACCCCCGGTTGGCCTGTGCCAGCAAGCCGGGCGAAAAAGCTTTGACGCCTTGACTCAAGGCTTGCTCCAGGTCGAGCGCACCCACCACCCGGTCTTCGGTCGCACCCAAAGGCAGGTCGATCACCGGCACCGGTTTGGTTTCGGTGGCGACTTTGCTGCCCGCTTTGCGGGTGCTGCAGTCGGGGCAGCTCAGGCTTTTGCTGCGGGGGTCGCAGCCGTAGGCGCAGCCCTTGACCACTTGGATCGGTGGGAGCAAATCTGCCAGGGCACGCACCGCGGTGGATTTGCCTGTACCCCGGTCACCCAGGGCTAACACGCCGCCGACCTTGGGGTCGACAGCCACGATTTGGATGGCAAGCTTCATCTCGTCTTGACCGACGATCGCTGCAAAAGGAAAGGGAATGGCCATGACAGAGAGCTTAGCTTGGATTGCTTTCGAAAACGCCCTCTAAGCGGTCTTCCAGCTCTTCGCTGGCTTGTTGGAGTTGGTTGAGCATGTCTGCGTCTGGGGTCCAGTAGGCGCGGTCGGAAGCTTCGATCAAGCGGTTGGCCAAGCGTGCCGATGCAGTGGGGTTCAGGCGCGCCAAGCGGTCGCGCATGTCCGGGTCGAGCACAAAGGTTTCGCTGAGCTGCTTGTAGACCCAAGGCTGCACTTGGCCTGTCGTGGCAGACCAACCCATGGTGTTGGTGATGTGCACCTCGATTTGGCGCACCCCTTCGTAGCCATGCTCGAGCATGCCTTCGTACCACTTGGGGTTGAGCATGCGGGTGCGGGTTTCCAAAGACACTTGTTCGGACAGGCTGCGCACGGTGCCGTTGCCACGGGTTTGATCGCCGATGTAGACAGGCGTGTCTTGCGAACCGCCCTTGGCTTGGCGAACGGCGCGGGTGATGCCCCCCAAGGTGTCGAAATAGTTATCCACCGTGGTGACACCGAGTTCGACCGACTCCAGGTTTTGGTAGGTGAGTTGCACATCGGCCAAAGCGCTTTTCAGCAAAGCGTTGTGCGCCACGGGCTGGCCGTTCACGCCAAAGGCGAAACCCTTGCGGGCGGTGTAGGTGTTGGCGAGCTCTTCCTCGTTGTCCCAACCACCGTTTTCCACCAAGTTATTCACATTGGCACCGTACGTGCCGTCGGCATTGCCAAACACCCGCAGGGCAGCGGTTTCCATGTTGCAACCGTGCGTTTGTTGGTAGGCCAGGGCGTGTTTGCGGATGAAGTTCTGCTCCACAGGCTCATCTGCTTGAGCCGCCAGGAGGGCGGCTTGCGCGAGCATTTTGATTTGCAAGGGCAACAGGTCGCGGAAGATGCCTGACAAGGTGACCACCACGTCGATGCGGGGGCGACCAAGTTCGGCCAAGGGAATGAGTTGCGCGCCGACCAAGCGGCCATAGCTGTCAAAGCGTGGCTTGGCGCCCAGCAAGCGCAGGGCTTGGCCAATTTGGCTGCCTTCGGATTTCAGGTTGTCGCTTCCCCACAGGACGATCGCCACCGATTCGGGCAAGGGGTTGCCGTCGTCCATGAACCGAGCGATGAGTTTGTCGGCTTGCAAGGCCCCGTCTTGCACCGCGAAGGCGCTGGGGATGCGAAACGGGTCAAAGCCGTGCAGGTTGCGGCCGGTGGGCAGCACATCGGGGTTGCGCACCACGTCGCCACCGGGCGCGGGGTGCATGTAGCGGCCATCCAAAGCGGTCAGCAAGCCACGGATTTCACTGTCGTGCGTCATGTGGCCCAAGCTGGTGTGCAAACTGATGAACAGCTTGCTCAGTTCAGGGGAGGCAGGCAGACCACTCAGCAGCGCGGCTTTGGCAGGCGTTTCGCCATGCACCAGGGCTTCGATCGATTGCCTGGAGACTTGGCCCACGGCATCGGTTTCTGCCATGGCCAACAGCATGTCGATGCAGGCTTCAAGGTGCATCGGGCGGCCCACCACGTGCAGGCCATGCGGAATCAAGGTGTATTCCAACTCGAGGATGCGCACCGACAGTTGCTGCACTTGGTCTTGCAAGGCGCGAATCTGGGTGGGCGATTTGTCCACCGACCAGACGGGTTGCGATGGCACCAAGTCCAATGCCGCGGCTTGCGCTTGAATCAGTGTGGCCAGGTCGCCCCACTCGCTGTCTTCGTTGGGGTTGAGGTGACGCCATCGGTCTACTGACGATTTGAGTTCAACCAAGCCGCTGTAGAGCCCCGCTTGCTCCAAAGGAGGCGTCATGTAGCTGATCAGGGTGGCACCGCTGCGGCGTTTGGCAATCGCCCCTTCCGAGGGGTTGTTGGCAGCGTACAAATAAAAATTGGGCAGGTCTTGGATGAGCCGATCTGGCCAGCAACTGCCGGACAAACCCGCTTGCTTGCCGGGCATGAATTCCAAGGCGCCATGGGTGCCAAAGTGCAGCACCGCGTGGGCGGCAAAGTCTTCGCGCAAGTAGCGGTAATAAGCAGAAAAAGCGTGTGTGGGCGTGAAACCGTGCTCGAACAACAAACGCATCGGGTCGCCCTCGTAGCCGAAGGCGGGTTGCACCGTGACCAACAGGTTGCCAAACTGCTTGCCCAGCACCAAGATGGCTTGGCCGTTGCTCAGTTGTTGTCCAGGTGCGGGGCCCCAATGCGCTTCAATCTCGGCCAGGTGCTTTTCACGGCGCACATGGTCTTCTGCGCTGATCAAGGTGTGCACATTCGCATCGGCACCGTATTGCGCCGCATTGCCTTGCAAGATGCTGTCTTGCAGTGCTTGGACAGACTCGGGCATGTCCACGGTATAGCCCTGGGTTTGCAAGGCTTGCATGGTGTTGAACAAGGACTCGAACACCGCCAAAAAAGCAGCCGTGCCGGTGTTGCCTGCATTGGGCGGGAAATTGAACAAGACCATGGCCACTTTGCGCTCAGCCCGTTCGCTGCGACGCAGGGCCACGAGTTTGGCCACCCGCCTGGCCAGCATGGCTGTGCGCTCGGTGCAGGTGAACATGTCTTCTTGGCGGTGGTCTTTGGTGAAGGTACAGCGTTGCTCGCAACCGGTGCAAGTCACGCCATCGGCACCGGGGCGGCCGCCATAGACCATGGGGATCACCGAGCCGTCTAGCTCGGGAATCGCCACCATGATGGTGGATTCGACAGGCAACAAGCCCCGGCTTGAGCCACCCCATTGGTCCAGGGTTTGGAACTCGACAGGGTGCGCGGCGATGTAGGGCACATCGAGTTGCGCCAACACCGCTTCAGCGGCCCGTGCGTCGTTGTAGGCGGGGCCACCCACCAAGGAAAACCCCGTGAGTGAAATCACCGCGTCCACCGTGGCTTGGCCGTCTTTCAAAAAATAAGCATCGATGGCGGGCCTTGAATCCAAGCCGGATGCAAACGCTGGCACCACTTGCAAGCCTTGCACCTCCAGGGCCGCGATCACCGCGTCGTAATGCTGGGCGTTGTTGGCAATCAGGTAGGAGCGCAGCACCAACAAGCCAACCCGGCCTTTGGCGGCCTCGGGTTTGACAACGGGCGGCAAGTGGCGCAGCTCGGTGTCCAAGCGGTTTTTCATGCGCGGGTGGTACACACCGAGTTCAGGGTACTCTAGGGGTTCGCCCACCTTCACCGTGGTTTTACCCAAGGTCTCTTTGGCATAGCGTTCCACCAACATCAACACCAGGTTGTGGATGTTTTCTTGTGAGCCGCCCAGCCAGTATTGCAAGCTCAAAAAATAGATGCGCAGGTCTTGCGCGGT
>CAJBOO010000093.1 GCA_903956845.1 uncultured Burkholderiales bacterium | reverse complement strand
TGAGGCGGTTGCCAACGACCTGGCTGCGTAGGGCGAGCGGGCATTGAGCGTTGGGCGCGAACTCACCAAGCAGTTTGAAGAGGTGGCCGTCATGCGTGCCGATGCGTTCAGCGCGTGGCTGTCCGCCTCTGCTCAGCGCAGCAAAGGGGAATATGCCTTGGTCTTGCATCCCTTGGCTGCGGCCGAACCTGGCTTAGGTGAGGCCGAGCGGGTACTCGATTTGTTGCTGGCCGAGTTACCCACCAAGAGCGCAGTTCGCTTGGCCGCGCAGATTTCAGGGGCACCCCGCAATGCGCTGTATGCATTGGCATTGCAAAAAAAACCCGACGCACAGGCGTCGGGCGAGGACTGAGCGCTCGGTTTTCAGTTGTAGCGCGCTGCCATGGTGTCCAAGTCAATCGGCTTGATCTGGCCGGCATGACCGGCACAACCAAAGGCTTCAAAGCGAGCCTTGCAAATACCGCGTGCCGCCTTGCGTGCAGCAATCAGCGCTTTGCGCGGATCGAACTCGCTGCGGTCTTGGGCGAAGGCCTGGCGCATGGCACCGGTCATGGCCAAACGGATGTCGGTGTCGATGTTCACCTTGCGCACACCTGAACGGATGCCGCGTTGGATTTCTTCCACGGGCACGCCATAGGTTTCTTTGATGTCGCCACCGAACTCTCGGATGATGGCCAGCCATTCTTGCGGCACGCTACTCGAGCCGTGCATCACCAAATGGGTGTTGGGAATGCTTTGGTGAATCGCCACGATCTGGTCCATGGCCAAGATGTCGCCCGTGGGCTTGCGGGTGAATTTGTAAGCACCGTGGCTGGTACCGATCGCGATCGCCAAGGCGTCCACGCCGGTGCGCTCGACAAAGTCTTTGGCCTGCACCGGGTCGGTCAGCAGCATGTCGTGCGTGAGCTTGCCCACTGCACCAATGCCGTCTTCTTCGCCGGCTTCGCCGGTTTCCAAGGAGCCCAAACAACCGAGCTCGCCTTCGACGGACACGCCCACCGCATGGGCCATCTCGCACACACGGCGAGTCACGTCCACGTTGTAGTCATAACTGGCAGGGGTCTTGCCGTCTTGCATGAGCGAGCCGTCCATCATCACGCTGGAAAAACCCGAGCGAATCGACTGTTGGCACACCGCAGGGGAGACGCCATGGTCTTGGTGCATCACCACGGGAATGTCGGGGTGCGATTCAATCGCGGCCAACACCAGGTGGCGCAAATAAGCTTCGCCAGCGTATTTGCGTGCACCCGCCGAGGCTTGCAAGATCACGGGGCTGTGGGTCTCTTGCGCGGCCTCCATGATGGCTTGCACTTGCTCTAAGTTATTGACGTTGAAAGCGGGCACGCCATAGCCGTGTTCGGCAGCGTGGTCGAGCACTTGGCGCAAAGAAACGAGGGCCATGAATATCTCCAGTTAAACAGTTAGGGAATGGCCTCAGGCCTTTTTCTTGCGTTCCATCATTCGCCACACAAACGGTGTGAAGATGAGTTGCATCGCGAGCTCCATCTTGCCGCCAGGCACCACCACGGTGTTGGCGCGGGACATGAAAGAGTCGTGAATCATGTTGAGCAAATAGGGAAAGTCGATGCCCTTGGGGTTGGCAAAGCGAATCACCACAAAGCTCTCATCGGGCGCGGGAATCTCGCGGGCGATGAACGGGTTGGAGGTGTCCACACAGGGCACACGCTGGAAGTTGACATGGGTGTGGGCGAACTGCGGGCAAATGTAGTTCACGTAGTCGGGCATGCGGCGCAGGATGGTGTCGGTCACCGCTTCGGTCGAGTAGCCGCGCTTGGATTTGTCGCGCCAGAGTTTTTGAATCCACTCCAGGTTGATCACAGGCACCACGCCAATCAGCAAGTCGGGGTGCTTGGCGATGTTGACCTCAGGGGTGACCACCGCGCCGTGCAAGCCTTCGTAAAACAACAAATCGGTGTCCGAGGGCACGTCTTCCCAAGGCGTGAAGGTGCCAGGGTCTTGTTTGTAAGGCGCAGCCTCTTCATGGTCATGCAAGTACTTGCGGCGCTTGCCCGTGCCGGTGTCGCCATAGGATTTGAACAAGGCTTCGAGCTCAGGGAACAAATTGGTGGTGGGGCCAAAGTGACTGAAGTTTTTGTCGCCTTGTTTTTCAGCGTCAGCGGCCATTTTGCGCATCTCCAAGCGGTCGAAGCGGTGAAAACTGTCGCCCTCAATGATGGCTGCAGTGACTTTCTCACGGCGGAAGATGTTCTCAAAAGTGCGGGTCACCGAGGTGGTGCCCGCGCCCGACGAACCGGTGATGGCGATGATGGGGTGTTTAACAGACATGGCTCAGGCTTTCAAATAGAGATCAATCGCGGAACAAGGTGCGTTCAGCAAACAAAGGCGTGTTGTTTTCTTTTTCAACAGGCTCGCGGTGGTAACGCTCGATGCGCTCGACTTCGTTTTTCGAGCCAAACACCAAGCCGATGCGTTGGTGCAAACCGTTGGGCTGAACCGACAGCATGGGTTCGCGGCCCGTGCTGGCGCGGCCACCGGCCTGCTCCATCACCATGCCAATCGGGTTGGCTTCGTACAGCAGGCGCAAGCGTCCGGCTTTGCTCGGGTCTTTGTTGTCGCGCGGGTACATGAACACGCCACCGCGCATCAAGATGCGGTGCGCCTCGGCCACCATGGAAGCGATCCAACGCATGTTGAAGTCTTTGCTGCGCGGGCCGGATTTGCCAGCCAGGCATTCATCGACGTAGCGCTTGATGGGCGGCTCCCAAAAACGGCTGTTCGAGGCGTTGATCGCAAACTCTTGGGTGTCTTCGGGTACGTGCAACTTGGGGTGTGTCAGCATGAACTCGCCCAAATTCGGGTCTAAAGTGAACCCCGCCACGCCATTGCCCACCGTCAACACCAGCATGGTGGTCGGGCCGTACAGCGCATAGCCTGCGGCCACTTGGCTGGTGCCCGGTTGCAAAAAGTCTTGCTCAGTCAGATCGCGACCACTGTCAATGGCGTCTGGCGGGGCGCGCAGCACCGAGAAGATGCTGCCCACCGACACGTTCACATCGATGTTGCTCGAGCCGTCCAGCGGGTCAAACACCAACATGTACTTGCCACGCGGGTTGGCCTTGGGGATTTGGTAAGGGTCGGTCATTTCTTCCGACGCCATGCCCGCCAAGTGGCCTCCCCATTGGTTCATGCGGATGAACAATTCATTGCTCAACACATCGAGTTTCTTTTGGGTTTCACCTTGCACGTTGATGGCGCCACCGGCCTCGCCGGGGTGGTCACCGTACAAGCCACCCAACTCACCCATGGCGACCGCACGTGCAATGGCTTTGCATGCCAAAGCCACATCCAACACCAAAGCGTTGAAGTCGCCACTGGAGCCGGGAAAGCGACGGCGCTCTTCAATCAGGTACTGGGTCAAGGTGGTGCGGTGTCGCAAAGGCATCGGGGTCTCCTGTCAGGTCTTTGGTTGGCTGGCATGCCAAGCGTGTAACTGGGCCAACTCCACTTGGCTCACATCGGTCAACACTTGCAGCGCGCCGCTGAAATCATGGTGTTGGGTGAAACTGTTGGGTGTGATGATGGTAGCCAAACCAGCGCCCAAGGCGGCTTGCAGGCCGTTGCTTGAATCTTCAAAAGCCATGCCATCGCTGGCTGGCAAACCCAGCCGCGCCAAAGTCTGGACATACACCTGTGGATGCGGTTTTTTCTTGGGCGCGGTGGACGCGTCTTCGATCACCACGAACATGTCTTTCCAGTCTGGCCCGATCGCGGTGCGCAGCAGCACCGCGATATTCACAGGCGAGGTGGTGGTGGCGATCGCCAAGCGCAACCCCGCTTGGTGTGCCGCTTGGATCAAAGCCAGCACGCCAGGGCGCAACTGCACCGCACCGCTTTGCACCGCGCTTTCATACGCCGCTGTTTTGATCGCATGCAATCGCTCGATCGTGTCTTGCAGGGCCCCGCCATCGATGGCTTTCATGTCCGGATGGGTTTTCTGCCAAAAATGCAGCATGCGCTCTTTGCCACCCGAAATGCCCAGCAACTCGGTGTAAGTGGCCAGATCCCAATGCCAGTCCATGCCTTCTTGCTCGAAGGCATGGTTGAAGGCGTTCATGTGGGCGGTTTCGGTGTCCGCCAAAGTGCCATCGACATCGAAGATCAGTGCTTGCAATCGGCTCATGGCTTGACCTGTTGAACGTGAAAGACACGGCTGGCCAAGATGTCCTGGGCATTCAAGGTGCTCAGGTCATCCGCGGTCAACACTTTGTCGGGGTTGGCAAACAATCGGCTGGCTTGGCGCAGGCGAGCCCGCTCCAAGGCATTGCGGACACTGCGGGCATTGGCAAAGTGCGGTTGCTGCTTGCGCAAGTGCAGGTACTGACCAAACGCGGCTTGCGCTTCAGGGTCGAGTCGGTAGTTTTGCGCTTGCAGCATGTGCTGCGCAATTTCTGCCAACTCATCTTCCGCGTAGTCGGGGAAATCGATGTGGTGCGCGATGCGTGAGTTCATGCCGGGGTTGGACTGGAAGAAGGTGTCCATCCGGTCCTTGTAGCCCGCCAAGATCACCACCAAGTCGTCGCGTTGGTTTTCCATGACCTGCAACAAAATCTCGATCGCCTCTTGCCCATAGTCGCGCTCGTTTTCAGGGCGGTACAGGTAATACGCCTCGTCAATGAACAGCACACCGCCCATGGCTTTTTTCAGCACTTCTTTGGTTTTGGGTGCGGTGTGACCGATGTACTGGCCCACCAAATCGTCCCGCGTGACCGCCACCAAATGGCCGCTGCGCACATAGCCCAACTCGTGCAGGATCTGCGCCATGCGCATGGCCACCGTGGTTTTGCCCGTGCCAGGGTTGCCACTGAAACACATGTGCAGTGACGGCGCTTGCGCAGCCAATCCCAGGTTCAAGCGCAAGCGGTCAATCACCAACAAGGCCGCGATGTCCCGGATGCGCGTCTTGACCGGCTTCAAGCCGACCAAGTCGCGGTCCAGCGCGTCCATCACCTGTTGCACTTGCGTCTGCGCCATGACCTCGGCCACGGTACGCGCACCGGTGTCGGTCACGGCCACACCCGAGCCACTCGCATGGGGCTGGGACTCGGGTGTGGGGGTCACCCCTGGCAGGTTGTATGCAGGTGCATTCATGGTGATGGGCTTTTACTTGCTGTAACGCTGGTTTTCTGGCTTGTCGCTCGCGTAGCCATGCGTGGTGTAGCGCATGCTGCGACCCTGCACTTCTTGGCGATCCAAGCGGAAACCAGGCTCATTGGCGGGACGGTGCACGATGAAGCTCATGGCCACCGATTCAATGCCGCGGGTGGAGTCAAAAGCCATCAAACGGATGTAGTGGTTGGGGAAGGTTTTGCGGCAGTTGTTGACTTCGAGCAAAACACCCGCGGGGTCTTGCAGGTCGAACATGGGCATGCCGAACATGTCCCAGTAAGTGTTGCGTGGGTGCGGGTCGTCGGTGTATTCCACGCTCCAAGCGTAGCCTTTGGACAGGCCATACTTGATTTGCAGGCTGATTTCCGCGTCGGTGAGGTCAGGCAAAAAGCTGAACTGGCCTTGGGTGAGTTTCCCGGTGGGGTTGGTCAACATGTGATTTTCCTTTGTGTATCAAGCAACGCTTGGGGTGACGGCATAGTCGCTGCTGTCGGTGGATTGGTAGTTGAAGCTGATGTCGCCCCAGGTGTCCAACGCCGCTTGCAACGGTCCGCAGGTTTTGGCGGCGTTCTTCAAAATCGTGGGGCCTTCTTCCAAGATGTTCTTGCCTTCGTTGCGTGCTTTGACCATGGACTCGAGCGCCACACGGTTGGCCACGGCACCGGCTTGGATGCCTTGGGGGTGACCGATGGTGCCGCCACCGAATTGCAAAATCACGTCGTCGCCGAACAAGTCGATGAGCTGGTGCATTTGACCGGCGTGGATACCGCCTGACGCCACGGGCATGACTTTCTTGGTGTCGGCCCAGTCTTGGTCAAAGAACAAACCGCGTGGCAAGTCTTGCTTGGTGTAGCTGTCGCGGCACACGTTGTAATAGCCTTGCACGGTCAGCGGGTCGCCCTCGAGCTTGCCCACAGCAGTGCCGGTGTGCAGGTGATCGACACCCGCCAAGCGCAGCCATTTGGCCATGACGCGGAAACTCACGCCGTGGTTTTTCTGGCGGGTGTAGGTGCCGTGTCCCGCGCGGTGCATGTGCACGATCATGTCGTTTTTGCGCGCCCAGTTGGCCATGCTTTGGATCGCTGACCAGCCGATCACCAAGTCCAGCATGATCACGACCGAGCCGAGCTCTTTGGCGAACTCTGCACGCTCATAGATGTCTTCCATGGTGGCACCGGTCACGTTCAGGTACGAGCCCTTGACCTCGCCGGTCACGGCTTGCGCTTTGTTCACGCCGTCCATCACGTACAAGAAACGGTCACGCCAATGCATGAAAGGCTGTGAGTTGATGTTCTCGTCGTCCTTCATGAAGTCCAAACCGCCTTTGAGGCCTTCGTAAATCACGCGGCCATAGTTGCGACCTGACAAACCCAGCTTGGGCTTGGTGGTGGCGCCCAACAGGGGGCGACCGAATTTGTCCAAGCGCTCGCGCTCCACGACCAAACCTGTGGGTGGGCCTTTGAAGGTCTTGATGTAGGCCACGGGCAAGCGGATGTCTTCCAAACGGGCAGCTTTGAGCGGCTTGAAGGAAAACACGTTACCGATCAGCGAGGCGGTCATGTTGGAGATGGAGCCTTCTTCGAACAGGATCAGGTCATAGGCCACCCATGCAAAGTACTCGCCTGGGCGTCCGGGCACGGCTTCCACCTTGTACGCCTTGGCGCGGTAGCTGTCGCAGGCGGTCAGGCGGTCGGTCCACACCACAGTCCAGGTGGCTGTGGAAGATTCGCCGGCAACCGCCGCTGCGGCCTCCTCGGGGTCCACGCCCTCTTGAGGGGTGATGCGAAACAGACAAATGGTGTCTGTGTCGATGGGTACATAGTCGGGCATCCAGTAGCCCATCTGTTTGTACTTGAGTACGCCTGCGCTGTAGCGCTTTTTGGCATCGGTGATTTGGGTGCTTGCGGTCATCAAAAAACTCCATCGTGGTGAGAAGATGGAAGGACTGTAAAAAAGCTGGCAGAATAAGTAAATTCAAATTTTCAGAGCTTTCAATTCAGCTTTTCTTAATTGAAAAACGCCACCTTCCGTCAATTGCGGGTGTTCAATGCGGTCGCCCGCCACCTCAGTTTCGCCAAAGCAGCCGAGACTTTGCATGTGTCTGCGCCTGCAATCACTATGCAAATCAAGGAGTTAGAAGCGGCTGTGGGCATGCCGCTGTTTGAGCGTCA
>CAJBOO010000092.1 GCA_903956845.1 uncultured Burkholderiales bacterium | reverse complement strand
TTTTGCGTGCATTGATGCGCGATGTTGCCTGGGGTTTCTTCTACGGCTGGGTCAATTTCGACAATGTGATTGGCACCGTGAACCATTACCAATCGGTTGATTTGTACGCAGGCAGTTACAACGGCACCATGAAGGCCGCAGGTGTTGATTTGCTGGAAAACTTCCCAACCGACCAAATCCGTGCCACCTTTGAACAAATGTTGGACGACTGGACCAACGAAACCTTTGATCCATTTTCTGCACCGCAAGAAACGGGCACACCCTACGGGCGCAAAAATGGTAATAACAACGCCAAGATCACGCGTGCCCGTGAATTGGCAACACGTTGCGTGGGTCTCAAGGGTGATTTGAACTTGCGAACCGATGAGCGCGGTGCGCCTGTCAACAGGGCTTTTGCAGACGTTCCGCAGGATATGCCTGAATTGCACCCCGAACCAGGGTTTGAAAACGAAGTGCATGCCTTCAATTTGTTTGCCTTCCTCTCGCGCAGTCAGGTGACATGGAACCCGAGTTTCACTTCGGTTGTGAAATACAGTTTCATGTGCCCCACAACGGAAGAGCACATCCTGCCCATCATTCATGGCAACGACCGGGTTGAATGGTTTTTCCAAATGTGCGATGAAATTCATTGGGACTGTGCAGATAAAAACACAGGCAAACCTTTGGCCAGGGTCATCATGAAGGCGGGTGATATGGCAGCGATGCCAGCTTATTGCCGCCACCAAGGCTACAGCCCCAAACGATCCATGCTGCTGGTGTGGGAAAACGGTTCACCAACATTGGTGTATGAAATCCAAAATGGTGATGCGCCCGAAGTACCCGTGCAGTTTTAAGCGCGTTTGTTAGCCTGCACGGTGTGCGGGCTCATTTTTTCAGCCCCTTCACTGGGCTGTACTTCAAGGATTGCCATGGATTTGTCCGATATCCAAAAAGCCGTTGGTTTGAATACGCCCATCAGGCACCAATTGTTCATCGATGGTGAATTTGTGGATGCCCTGTCTGGGGAAACCTTGGCAACCCTCAATCCGCATGACAACTCGGTCATTGCAGAGGTGGCCATGGCAGGGCATGCAGACATCGACAAAGCCGTTCAGGCCGCCCAAAAAGCCTTTCCCGCATGGAGTCGCCTGCAAGCTGCAGATCGGGGCCGCATACTGCTGAAATTGGCCGACTTGATTGAGCTCCATGCAGAAGAACTCGCCCGCTTGGAATCCTTGGACACCGGACACCCGATCCGGGACTGCCGCATGCTGGATGTGCCGCGCACCGCAGGTTGCTTTCGCTACTTCGGTGGCATGGCCGACAAATTTCAGGGTGAAACCATTCCTGTGGATGCTGGATTTTTGAACTACACCTTGAGAGAACCTTTGGGGGTTGTTGGACAGGTGGTGCCTTGGAATTTTCCGTTGATGTTCACCAGTTGGAAGATGGCTCCTGCACTTGCCGCAGGCAACACCATTGTGCTCAAACCAGCTGAAATCACGCCCTTAACCACTTTGAAAATCGCGGAGTTGATGCGCGAGGCAGGCATGCCTGCTGGTGTGGTCAATATTGTTCCGGGCTTGGGAAAGGTCGCCGGCCAATACATTGCAGAGCACCCGGACATTGCCAAAATTGCTTTCACCGGCAGTACCGCCACAGGCAAAAGCATTGTGCAAGCCAGCGCGGGCAATCTGAAAAAAGTGCAACTTGAATTGGGCGGCAAAGGTGCCAATATTGTTTTTGAAGATGCCAACTTGATGGCAGCTGTGAATGGTGCTGCTTGGGCCATCTTTCACAACCAAGGCCAGGCTTGCATTGCGGGTTCACGCTTGGTGCTTCATGAAAACATTGCCGATGCATTCTTAGAAAAATTCATTGCACTGGCCAATTCCATTCGCTTAGGAAACCCGTTAGACCCTGAAACAGAAATGGGACCACTCACCAGCGCTTTGCACCGCGATCGTGTCTTGAGTTATGTGGAAGTGGCCAAATCCCAAGGGGGCGA
The DNA here is from genome assembly GCA_903956845.1 of uncultured Burkholderiales bacterium. Lineage (GTDB taxonomy): Bacteria > Pseudomonadota > Gammaproteobacteria > Burkholderiales > Burkholderiaceae_C > Limnohabitans. The sequence goes on along the minus strand of CAJBOO010000092.1, from coordinate 2,323 downwards.
AATCTTGGCCGGTGGTGAGTCGCCAGGCGGCGACTTGGCGCATGGGTGTTATGTGCGTCCGACCATCGTGCGCGTCAAACATTACAAAGACCGGGTGGCGCAAGAAGAAGTCTTTGGCCCCTTCGTGACGGTGTTGACCTTCAAAACTGATGCTGAAGCCTTGGAGATTGCCAACGGAACAGACTATGGTTTGGGCAGTGGCTTGTGGACCAGCAACTTGCAACGTGCGCACTTGTTCGCCCGTGAAATCCGCTCGGGCATGGTTTGGATCAACAGCTACAAGCGCGTGAATCCAGGCTCCCCATTTGGTGGGATGGGCCAAAGTGGTTATGGCCGAGAAATGGGATTTGATGCCATGCGCGAATACACCCAAGTCAAAAGTGTCTGGGTCAACATCGACGCGCAAATCAAGCCCCATTACCCGCGCTGATGGAAGACTTTGTTTTCAATGCACAAGCCGCCAGAGTGGTGTTTGGGGCGGGTAGCCTGCAGAAAGTAAGCCATGAAGCTGGCTTGCTCCAAATGCAGCGTGTGTTGGTGTTGGCCACGCCCGAGCAAGCCGAACAAGCACAGCATGTGGCAGATTTGTTGGGTGATAAAGCCGTTGGCATTCACGCCAAGGCTGTGATGCATGTGCCCATAGAAACGGCCAGAGCTGGTTGTGATGAAGTGAGGCGCTTGAACGCAGACGGCGTCATCGCCATGGGTGGCGGGTCCACCACGGGATTGGCCAAGGCCATAGCGCTGGAAACCGGACTGCCCATTTTGGCCATTCCCACCACCTATGCGGGGTCAGAAGTCACCAGCATTTACGGGCTGACGGACCAGGGTGTGAAAAAAACCGGTAAAGACCCAAGGGTGCTGCCCCGCACCGTCATCTATGACCCCGAATTGAGCCTGACCTTGCCTGTCAGTTTGAGCATCACCAGCGGCATGAATGCCATGGCACATGCCGCAGAAGGTTTGTATGCGCAAGACCGAAATCCGATGACGCGTTTGATGGCCATCGAAGGCATTGCTGCATTGGGAAAAGCGTTGCCATTGATTCGCTTGCATCCCAACCATATCGAGGGGCGCTCATTGGCGTTGTATGGCGCTTGGTTGTGTGGCAGTGTGTTGGGCAGCGTTGGCATGGCCTTGCACCACAAGTTGTGTCATACCTTGGGGGGTAGTTTCAATTTGCCCCATGCCGAGGTCCACACCGTGGTGTTGCCGCATGCGTTGGCCTTCAATGCGCTGGCCGCACCATCAGCCATGCAAGACATTGCCAATGCCCTGGGCGTAGGTAACGCGCCTCAAGGTCTTTTTCAACTGGCCAAAGACAACGGCGCACCAGTTGCCTTGAAAGACATTGGCATGAAGGCCGCTGATTTGGACCATGCTGCTGATTTGGCCGTGCAGTCGCCCTATTGGAATCCCAAACCCATTGGCCCTGCGCAAAGAGATGAAATCAGGACCTTGCTGCAATACGCATACGAGGGTGTTGCGCCTAACTGCTGACTCGTTGCACCAACCAAACAGCTGAAATCAGCAAGACACCTATAGAGCCGTAAGTCATGATGCGTTGCTTGGTTTGAGTTTCTTTGGCCAGCAACACGACGGGCACACCGACCAACAAGACCGCTGAAATTTGCCCCAGTTCCACCCCCAAGTTGAACGCGAACAAGGTTTCTAAAAAGTAGGTGCTTGACAAGCCCAGTTCCTTGAGGCCATTGGCAAACCCCATGCCATGTATCAGGCCAAATAAAAACGCCAACTTCCAGTGGCTCACGTGGATGCGGCTTTGCAAATTAAGCAAGGCTGAAATGATGATGGACAAAGCAATCAGCGACTCGATCCATTTGTCTGGCAGGGTGACCCAACCGAACACCGACATCGCCAGCGTAATGGAGTGGGCCAAAGTGAATGCGGTGATGACTTTGAGGGCGAAGCCTAGAGCAGCTCGGTTGTTCAGAGGCTGTGTTGCAGCCATGGCTGTCTGGCGCCCAGTCATCATCAAGCCCGGAAGCAACAAGGTGAACAGGAAAAGCAAATGATCCGCGCCTTCCCAAATATGCCGCATGCCTTCTTGGGTGAACAAGCCGATGGTGGACCAGCGTTTGGTTTCGCCCAATATGAAAAGTTGGATGGCGTTGCTTTGATCAAACACCGAGGACATTTCGTCATTGCGCATGGCCAGCTTGAAAAATGCTCGTCCGAGTTTGTCGTTCTCGGTGAAAAATTCATAGCGAACCACGACGAACTTGGCCGATGCAGCCAGCGCAGCGCCACTGAAGCGTTGGCGCACATAAAGCCCATCGTTGTGCAGCACCACCGATTGACT
>CAJBOO010000091.1 GCA_903956845.1 uncultured Burkholderiales bacterium | reverse complement strand
CCACCCAAATCCCTCAAAGCCATGGCGGAAGAAATATTGCGCCGCCAACTGCAAATCACCTGGTGGGGCAATATCCGGTTTGAGAAAACCTTCACGCCCGAATTGTGCGAGTTGTTGGCCGAGAGCGGTTGCATCGCAGTCTCTGGGGGCTTGGAAGTGGCATCCGACCGCTTGCTCCAACTGATGCAAAAAGGCGTGTCGGTGGCGCAAGTGGCCCGGGTCACCAAAGCATTTGCGGACGCAGGGGTGTTGGTGCATGCCTACCTGATGTATGGCTTTCCCACGCAAACCGTGCAAGACACCGTGGACGCACTGGAATATGTGCGGCAACTGTTTGGCAATGGCTGCATTCAAAGCGGCTTTTTCCACCGCTTTGCTTGCACCGTGCACTCGCCAGTGGGATTGAACCCCGAGGCTTATGGCGTGACGCTCTTGCCACTTGACCAGGGTGGCTTTGCACACAACGATGTCGGGTTCATCGACCCCACAGGCACCGACCACGAGTTGCTGGGGCGCGGCTTGAAGAAAGCCATCTACAACTACATGCATGGCGTGGGCTTGGACGAAGATGTGCGCAGCTGGTTTGACTTGCCCAAGGGGGCTTGCCCGAAACCGCAGGTGAAAAAAAACGCGATTGCCCAGGCCTTGGGCGAATCGCGTTCCTGAATGTTTCAGTTAGGCTGATTGCAACGCTGCAATGCGCTCTTCCAGAGGTGGATGTGAAGAGAACATCTTGCCCAACCCACCACTGATGCCCATGGCCTGCAAACTCGGTGGCAAGCCTTCAGATTGCATGTTTTGCAAACGGGCCAAGGCGTTGATCATGGGTTGCTTGCGGCCCATCAACTCAGCCGCACCGGCGTCTGCCCTGAATTCACGTTGGCGGCTGTACCAAGCCACGACGATGCTGGCGGCAATGCCCAAGACGATGTCGAGCACGATGCTGGTCACGTAATAGCCAATACCTGGGCCGGTGTTTTCTTCATCGCTTTTGCGCAAGAAGCTGTCAACCGCGTAGCCGATCACGCGGCTCAAAAACACCACGAAGGTGTTGAGCACGCCTTGCACCAAGGTGAGCGTCACCATGTCGCCATTGGCGATGTGTGCCACTTCGTGGGCCAGCACAGCCTCGACCTCTTCGCGGGTCATGCCTTGCAGCAAACCGGTGGACACCGCCACCAAGGCGGAATTTTTGAAAGCGCCTGTGGCAAACGCGTTGGGTTCGCCGTCGTAGATGGCCACTTCAGGCATGTCTAAGCCAGCGCGTTGCGACAGGTTGCGAACTGTGTCGACAATCCATGCTTCGTCGGCGTTTTGCGGTTGCTCGATCACTTGCGCGCCCGTGGTCCACTTGGCCATGGGCTTGCTGATCAAAAGCGAAATGAACGCGCCACCAAAACCCATCACCATGGCGAAGCCGAGCAAGGCTCCGAGGTTCAAGCCGTTGGCTGTCAAAAAGCGGTTCACGCCCAGCAGGCTGGCGACCACGCCCAGCACCAGCATCACCGCCAAATTGGTCACGATCAACAGAAAAATGCGTTTCATGTGTTCCTTTACACCGACCCTCCCTTGGGTCAGATGTCCCGCATGTTAGGGCCAAGGCCTGAGATTTCAATCCCTGAAGACGTTTTTGTCCGCATAGAACTCAGGGTTTTCATTGTCTGCCCACCAACCCGGCACACCCAGCATGGGCAATGGCGTGAAAGGCTTGGTTCGCAGAAAGTCAGCACTGACTTGGTTGCTCAACCAGTCATCAGTGCCTGCATTGCTGAGCAGCTGGTCAGGCAGCGGCAGACACAACACATGCCCGGTGATCCCTTTGTAAGGCGTCAACAGTTTTTCTAGCAGCGCGTGACCAAAAATGAGCAACTGGCAGCTTGCCCAATCGTGGCGATGGGTGACGAACAGGCTTGTCCAATCTTTGCTTTGTAATGCCTGCCAAACCGTTTCTGGCGCGAGCAACAACACCGCGTTTTCATCCATCAAGGTGATCGCGTCACGCAGCGGTCCACGCTGGGCTTGGATGCCGTTTTGTTCAATGGCTTGCGCTTGCAACTGGTTCAAACGGCGTTTGGTTTTGGGGAACCGCAACCAACACAAGCCATTGAAAAAATCATGTGCATTGTTGCGTGTGGGGATTTGTTGGTGAGCATGAATAAAAGCTTCGTATGCCGCGCCTGGGGGCAGCGCGTCGTGGGCCACGAAATCCCATTCAAGCTTGGCCTCGTTGTGTTCAAACCGCAGGCCTTGCTGATGGCTGGCGTCATGGCTTGCAAGGTTTGCAAGATTTGCAAGATTTGCAAGGCTCGCCGCTGACTGGGGTTTGTTGGCTTGCCAAGATTGATTCAGGGCTTGAGGCAAGTCGCCTTGATCAAGCCAAGCTTGCAACACTTCCTTGCCGTCATCTGCCCAGGGAGCAAACCAAGGCTGCTGCCAATCGATGTGGAGCAAAACCAGTGCCTCAGGCCATGCGCCAGGCCAGTGACTCACCACCGCGCAGTGGCTTCAAGCTGGTTTCACCGTAAGGCAACTGCTCGGGCAAGGTCCAGCTTTGGCGATGCAAGGTGATCTGCGTTGTGTTGCGCGGCAGGCCGTAAAAGTCAGGCCCATGGAAACTGGCAAAGGCCTCCAGCTTGTCCAATGCGCCCACGCTGTCAAACGCCTCGGCATACAACTCGATCGCGGTCAATGCGGTGTAGCAGCCTGCACAGCCACTGGCGTGCTCTTTGAGCGGCGCGGCATGTGGTGCGCTGTCTGTGCCTAAGAAGAACCGGTCGCTGCCCGAAGCCGCTGCTTGCAACAAGGCTTGGCGATGCACTTCGCGCTTCAAGACAGGCAGGCAGTAGTAATGCGGCCGCAGACCACCCATGAACAAGGCGTTGCGGTTGTAGAGCAAATGGTGCGCTGTCAAGGTGGCTGCGGTGTGCTTGCCCGCTTGCACCACGAACTGCGCAGCTTCGCGGGTGGTGATGTGCTCGAGCACGATCTTGAGTTCGGGGAAGTCGCGTCGCAGCGGCATGAGGTGTCGCTCGATGAAGACCGCTTCGCGGTCAAACACATCCACCTCGGGGTCGGTCACCTCGCCGTGCACCAGCAAGGGCATGCCCACGCGCTGCATGGCTTCCAGCGTTGCGTGGGTGTGGCGGATGTCGGTGACACCCGCGCTGCTGTTGGTGGTCGCGCCTGCGGGGTAGAGCTTGACCGCCACCACGCCTGCTTCGTGTGCACGCAGGATTTCATCAGCCGGCAATTGGTCGGTGAGGTAGAGCGTCATCAAAGGCTCGAATTGTTGGCCCTCAGGTACAGCATCCAAGATGCGCTGTTTGTAAGCCAGGGCCTGCGCCGCTGTAGTGACAGGCGGCTTGAGGTTGGGCATGACAATGGCTCGTGCAAATTGGGCTGAAGTGTGGGGTACAACGGTATGCAAAGCCTCGCCATCGCGCAGGTGCACATGCCAATCGTCGGGGCGGGTCAGGGTGATATGGGCGGTCATGCGGACATTGTCGCGCAATGAAAAACCCCCACGGTGGATAGGCCGTGGGGGTTTAGGTTTGCAGCAAGCAGATTAGAACTTGTGCTGAACACCCAAGGCTGAGACAGATGTACTGAATTCATTGCCAGCAGCT
>CAJBOO010000090.1 GCA_903956845.1 uncultured Burkholderiales bacterium | reverse complement strand
GGTTTTTCCAGCAGCATGTATGAAAAGTCTTCTGCACCCATGGTGGGCTCTTGCGCCAGCACATGCTCGGCACCGACGATGTCGGCCAAGACCTCGCGGGTGAAGTCGGCTTCTCTGGCATGGTTGAGGGTGGGTGGGTAATTGCGCACAAATTCAAAGGTACACGTGGCTTCGTGGGCCGCGCTCACATGCTCGGCGATGGTTTGCATGCGCCGCTCGATCATGTCCAGCATTTCAACGGTGAAGGTACGCACCGTGCCTTGCAACTCGCAGCTGTTGGCCACCACGTTGGTGGCTTCACCGGCATGGATCATGGTGACCGAGATCACTCCAGCGTCGACAGGCTTGATGTTGCGTGACACGATGGTTTGGAAGGCTTGCACCATCTCGCAAGCGATGGGCACTGGGTCGATGCCGTTGTGCGGCAAAGCCGCGTGGCAGCCTTTGCCTTGGATGGTGATTTTGAATTCATTGCTGGAAGCCATGACAGGGCCAGCGCTCACCGCCAATTGACCAACCGCCATGCCCGGCCAGTTGTGCAGACCAAACACCGCATCCACCGGGAACTTCTCGAACAAGCCGTCCTTGATCATTTCACGTGCACCGCCGCCGCCTTCTTCGGCGGGTTGGAAGATCAGCACCACGGTGCCATCGAAGTTTTTGTGCTTGGCCAGGTGCTGCGCTGCCGCCAGCAACATGGTGGTGTGGCCATCGTGGCCGCAAGCGTGCATCTTGCCGGGGTGGCGGCTGGCATGGGCAAAGGTGTTGGCTTCGTTGACCGGCAAGGCGTCCATGTCAGCGCGCAGGCCGATGGCGCGTGTGCTGCTGCCATGGCGGATCACACCCACCACGCCAGTGGTGCCCATGCCTCGGTGGACCTCGATCCCCCATTCGGTCAATTTGGCGGCCACCACGTCTGAGGTGCGTTGCTCTTCAAAGCAGAGTTCGGGATGGGCGTGGATGTCGCGGCGCAGCGCCACCAGGCTGGCGGCTTCGAGCACCATGGAATCGAGCAGTTTCATGCATGCACCTCACTTATGGCTTGTGGATTCAGTCTACCCGATGGCAAAACCCCTGTGAAAATAGCACAATGCAGACATGACAAAGACCATCCTGGGCGCTTGCCCGCACGACTGTCCCGACACTTGTTCCTTGGTCACCACCGTGCAAGACGGCGTGGCCATCAAGGTGCAGGGCAACCCGAACCACCCATTGACCGACGGCGTGTTGTGTACCAAGGTGTCTCGCTACACCGAGCGCACCTATCACCCTGAGCGGGTGCTGCAGCCCATGAAGCGCACCGGGCCCAAGGGCAGCGGCCAATTCAAAACAGTGAGCTGGGACGAAGCCTTGAGCGACATCGCGGCGCGACTCCAGGCCATCGCCGCCCACACGCCTGAGCGCATCCTGCCCTACAGCTACGCAGGCACCATGGGCATGGTGCAAGGTGAATCCATAGCCATGCGTTTTTTCAACCTACTGGGTGCCGCACAACTGGACCGCACGATTTGCGCGAGCGCCGGTGCCGAGGCCTTGACCAATACCTTTGGCAGCAAGCTGGGCATGAAGGTGCAGTTTTTTGCCCAGAGCAAACTCATCCTCATTTGGGGCAGCAACGCGATCACCAGCAGCGTGCACTTTTGGCGTCTCGCGCAAGAAGCCAAACGGCAAGGTGCCAAGCTGGTCTGCATCGATCCGCGCCGCACCGAAACCGCCGACAAATGCGATGTGCACCTGGCCATCCAACCTGGCACGGATGCCGCTCTGGCCTTGTCGCTGATGCACGAACTCATCACCCATGATTGGCTCGACCATGACTACATTGCCCAACACACCTCGGGCTTTGAAGCGCTGCGTGAGCGCGCTTTGCAGTGGCCGCCTGAACGAGCAGCACACGTCTGCGGATTGAAGATCGAAGACATCCGCCAACTCGCACACGACTATGCGCACATCCAACCCGCCGCGATTCGCTTGAACTATGGCGTGCAACGCTCGCGCGGCGGAGGCAACGCCGTCAGGGCCGTGGCTTGCCTGCCCGCG
>CAJBOO010000089.1 GCA_903956845.1 uncultured Burkholderiales bacterium | reverse complement strand
GGGATGATGCAGAAAGTGCAGCGGTGGTTGCAACCTTCGCTGATCTTCAAGTAAGCATAGTGCTTCGGTGTGAGCTTGATGCCCGCAGATGGCACCAAATCCATGAAGGGATCATGTGGCTTGGGCAAGTGGGTGTGTACTGCATCCATGACCTCTTGAGTGGCATGGGGACCAGTCACAGCCAATACTTTGGGCAGCATGCTGCGCACCATATTCTCGCCATCATCATTGGATTTGGCGCCCAAACAGCCGGTCACAATCACTTTGCCGTTTTCTGCCAATGCCTCACTGATGGTGTCTAGACTTTCTTTGACCGCGTCATCAATGAAGCCGCAGGTATTGACAATGACCAGATCAGCACCCGCAAAGGTTTTAGATGTGTGATAGCCCTCAGCACTGAGTTGGGTCAGGATGAGCTCGGAATCGGTCAGTGCCTTGGGACAACCGAGGCTGACAAAGCCCACGCGAGGGGCCGACATCAGCGTTTCAACCCCATGGCATTGAGCATTTGCGTTTGCATTTGCGTGAAGATTTGTTGCGATTGTTCGGTGTAGTTACCCAGCATGTTTTGTAAAAAGGGATTGGGATTGGTGAGCATTTGCGTCCAAATTTCTGGTGACATGTGCTGCGTTTGGTCATTCATGTGCTGCTGCATATCCAAAAAAGTTTGAACATTTTTTTCTAAGTATGAACCCATGAAGCCTTGCAGGCTGTGACCGTAAAAGCGAATGATGTTGGCCAATATCTGTTCAGAAAACATCGGAATACCGCCCGCCTCTTCATCCAGGATGATTTGTAAATAAATACTGCGCGTCAAATCTTCGTTGGTTTTGGCATCGACAACTTGGATGGAGTGACCATCAACCACCATTGACTTGACCTCTTGCAAGGTGATGTACCCAGAGGTATGGGTGTCATAGAGACGTCTATTGGGGTATTTTTTGATCAACCTGTGTTTGTCAGCGTCCACAGTATGGGTGTTTTGAAAATCAGTCGGGTGGGCGGATTTTTTTGACACGGATTTGTCCTGAAAAAGAAGTTGCTCAAAATGACGGAGGAACTTGATCGGACGGTCAGAATGGACGTGAAACGGTCAAATTGGTAGGCGCGATTGGACTCGAACCAACGACCCCCACCATGTCAAGGTGGTGCTCTAACCAGCTGAGCTACGCGCCTTCGTTGCCGAATTGACCTATTCTAGCAGGAACAAAACGGCAGCAAAAATGCCCTAAGCAGCCACTCTACGGGCAGACTGCACCCCTGGCACCGTTTTGACCATGCCCAACACCTTTTGCAGGCGTAAAGCTTCTTTGATTTCAATGGTGAAAGTCATCCAGGCAACCTCTTTGACAGATTGGGTCTGGACCCCAATGACATTCATTTTTTCTTTGGCAAAAATTTCGGAGACATCTCTGAGCAGTCCTTGTCGGTCATTGGCAATCACTTGGACGTCGACAGGATAAACATGATGCTCATGGTGCGCACCTTCCCCCCACGCCACTTCGATCACGCGGTCAGGACTTTTCATGGCAAGGTCATGAAAATTCTGACACTCAACGCGGTGAATGCTCACCCCTCTTCCGCGAGTCACAAATCCTTTGACCAAATCCGGTGGAGCTGGTCGGCAACATCTGGCCAGTTGAGTCAACAAAGAATCAACGCCAACCACCAGAACACCACCATCGCCTGCATTGGATTTATTGCGAAGCACCTTTTTGAGTATTCGATCTTCTTCAGGCTCAGGCGATACGGGGGGGCGCAAAAAGAGCTCTAGGTTGCGGAGCGCAAACTCATCTTTGCCTACAGCTTCGAAGAGCTTTGCCGATGAATCAAATCCCAAATGCTTGGCAACATCCTCTAATTTGAGTGCGGTTCGCCCTTCCCTTTGAAGCACCTTTTCGACCAACTCACGCCCGCGTGCAGTTGTGAGTTTGATTTGTTGTGCATTGAACCATGCACGGACTTTTGATTTGGCCCTGTGTGTGACCAGGAACCCCAGTTCGTTATTCAGCCAATCCCTTGAAGGTCCACCTTCTTTGATCAGGGTGATTTCAACGGTTTGTCCATTGAGTAAAGGCGTGGATAAGGGCACCAGGGCTCCATCCACCTTGGCTCCGCGACAGCGATGGCCCAGTTCAGTGTGAACTGTGTAGGCAAAATCAATGGGTGTCGCACCTTGTGGCAACTCGACAACCGAAGCGTCAGGGGTTAATACGAATATGGTGTCGTCTGATGCATGATGAACACTGCTGAAACCGCTCTCCTCAGGATCTTGTGATACATCTCTTTCCCAAGCCAATAATTGCCTGAGGACCGCCATTTTTTGAGCTTGCTCTGCAGAGGCGGAAAAACCTGCGTAGCCCTTGACTCCAGCTTCTTTATAAGCCCAATGAGCCGCAACACCAAACTCAGCATGCGCGTGCATCTCACTGGTACGGATTTGAATTTCCAAAATCCGTTGTTGACTGTCCTTGACCACGGTGTGCAGCGACTGGTAGCCATTGTTTTTGGGCTTGGCAATGTAGTCATCAAACTCAAGGTCGATGGCTTGCATCTGAGAATGGACCCAAGACAAAGCGCTGTAGCAGTCCGCCACATTTTCAACAATGATTCGAAATGCTCGTAAATCGTGAACCTGCTCAAATCCCAATGATTTGCCACGCATTTTTTTGACAATGCTGTAGATATTTTTAGGGCGGCCTTGGACCTGCGCCTTGATACCTTGTTGAGCCAGGCCCAGCTGCAGATCGTCACGCAATCTTGCAATTTCCGCTTCGCGCTCTGATCGCTTGAATTCAAGTTGCTGAGCCACTTGCTTGTATGTGATGGGTTCGAGTATTCGAAATGCCAGATCTTCGAGCTCCCACTTGATTTGCCAAATGCCTAATCGATTAGCTAAAGGGGCATAAATACGCAAGGTTTCCCTGGCCAAAGGCTCAAATCCAGTTCGTTTCAAACTGGCTGCGTATTTAAGAGACTGCAAGTGTGAAGCCATCAAGAGCATGACGACCCTCAGGTCTCTTGAAAAAGCCAGCAGCAAACGCCTGACTTTGTCGACATGCGCATGGTCCTGTGCAGACGACAGAGGATGAGCTTGCGCTTGCTTTTGCAGCTGGAATATTTTGTGGGTTTCCAAGGCCAGGTTGACCACATCTACATTGGCTATGTTTGCGAGCAAATCTTTGGGTTTGACCAACTGATCACTTGCGCAGGCAAGGTAAACAGCCGCCTGCATGTCTGGAGTTGCACCGATGTCACTGACCAGCCCGACCACTGAATGGGCGTGCTCGAAGGCATTCTCACCAGATGACAAGGTGTACTGCGAAAGAATAGGCTCAGCAAAATGTCGTGCAGCCTCCACCCCATCAGATTTGGCCTGATCTGCAGGCCGAACACTTGACACCAAATGAGGAAGTGACATTGAAGAGGGTAGGGATGCTTTCATGGAGAAGCGGAGGTTGACGTCGCCAGTTATTGCAAAATGCTTGAAACCAGATGGTAAAGGATGGAGTGAATCATGAATGGCAAATTTTTAACCGGCAAAACAGCTTTGGTCACCGGATCAACCAGTGGGATTGGTCTCGGCTTGGCTTCTGCCTTGGCCTCTGCAGGTGCCAATATCGTGCTCAATGGCTTTGGTGATGCTCAAGCAGCCGAGAAGCTGATACGTGCAGAAGGTGTAAAAACTTTTTTCCATGCC
>CAJBOO010000088.1 GCA_903956845.1 uncultured Burkholderiales bacterium | reverse complement strand
GGGTCAGGTCTTGCGCCATCCATACCACGAAGAAATTGGTGTTGGCTTTCATGTTCTGTTGGTACAAGGTGTGCAGCATGGAGTGACCCGTGCGGTCCGCCGAGGCGCAAGCGCGTTGCACAGACTTTTCACCGTAATTGGAGGTGTGGCCACCGAACGGACGCTGGTAAATGGTGCCGTCGGGGTTGCGGTCAAAAGGCATGCCCATGTGCTCGAGCTCGTAAACCACTTTCGGCGCTTCGCGGCACATGTATTCAATCGCGTCTTGGTCACCGAGCCAGTCGGAGCCTTTGACCGTGTCGTAAAAGTGGTAGTGCCAGTTGTCCTCGGACATGTTGCCCAAAGAAGCGCCAATACCGCCTTGTGCGGCCACGGTATGCGAGCGGGTGGGGAAGACCTTGGTCAACACCGCCACGTTCAAGCCAGCGCGCGAGAGTTGCAGCGAAGCGCGCATGCCTGAGCCGCCTGCGCCAACGATGACCACATCAAAGCGGCGACGGGGAATAGAAGAGCGTGTCATTGATCAAAATCTCCAAAGAACCTGAACCGCCCAGCCCAAACAAGAGAGCAACCAGACGATGGTGAAAAGGTGAAGCGCCAGGCGCAAACCAACGGGCTTGATGTAGTCCATCCAAATGTCGCGCATGCCGACCCAGACGTGGTAGCTCAGGGCCAAAAAGAGGGTGAAAGTCAGGGCTTTCATCCATTGGGGGCTGAAGATGCCAGCCCATGTGTCATAGCCGATCTCACCGCGAGAAAAGATGATTTGGGCCAACACCAGCAAGGTGTACAGGGCCATCAAAGCGGCGGTTAAACGCTGCGCCATCCAGTCGCGCAAACCGAAGTGCGCGCCAACCACCAGGCGTTTGGATCCTATTTTGTCTGTCATGTCTTCGCTCCTTGATTCAGTACAAGCCAAACAACTTGGCACCCAGCAACACGGTCAGACCGATGCTGGAGACCAAAGTGAAGATGGCGCTGGAGCGACCGAACTCTTTGCTGACCGAGTGGGTGGCATCCATGTAGAGGTGACGCAAACCCGCGATCAGGTGGTGCAGATACGCCCAAATCAGGGCCAGGGTGACCAGGCTGATGAACCAACCGGGGTACCAGCCGATGCCACCGTTGTAGGCCGCCTTGAATTTGGCGAAAGAAATCTCCGATGAAACGGATTTGTCAAACAACCAGATGATGAAAGGCAACAGCACAAACATCAGGGCGCCACTCACGCGGTGCAGGATGGACACCCAGCCAGCGGGGGGCAGGCGGTAGGTCGGCAGGTCGTTAAAGGCGTTGATATTGCGAAATTCAGGCCGTTGTTTGGCGTTGTCGGTCATGCGTCTGGCTTTCTCGAGGTCGGGTCAGGGACGGGTTGGTGACGTTTTCAGGGTTCAGAAAATCATTCTATTGCAATGCACAAAAATGACAGCTTCCTTGCATTTCAAATGAATACCAATGGCTTCAGTTCAATTCATTCAGGTAATGGTGGTGATCGGTGCGGTAGACGCCTATGCGCCATTCCATCGGGATGTCTTGGTAGGTGTAGGCCAGTCGCTCGACCCGCAGCAAGGGGGTGGTGCCCTCGACTTGCAGCAAATGGGCTTCATCGGGCGTCGGGTTGACCGCCCGTAAGCGTTCCTGCGCTTTCACCATGCGGATGCCAAATTCGGTCTCGAACAGGGCGTACATCGGCCCGGTGTCGCTGCTCAAGCGCTCGGCGGTCAGGCCGCTGAAGGGCGCGCCGGGCAGCCAAATGTCTTCGTAAATCGTGGGCGTGCCGTCAAAAGACAGAACTCGGCGTACCTGGAACACCGGGTCACCGCTGGCCAGCCCCAGGGTTTTGGCCACGTGGGCCGGGGCTTTGAGGCGTTTGCAGTCCACGATCAGGCGCTGCGCGGGGGTGATGTCACCGTTGTCCGGCTTGAGTTTAAGAAAGCGGAACTGCACATGTTGTTCGGCATGCGTCGCCACAAAGGTGCCTTTGCCTTGGCGCCTCACCAGCAAATGGCTCTTGGCCAATTCGTCAATCGCCTTGCGCACCGTGCCCTGGCTGACTTTGTAGCGGGCAGCCAGCTCGAACTCGCTGGGGATCGGGTCGCCCGGTTTCCACTCGCCCATTTGCAGGCTTTGCAAGACCAAGTCCTTGATCTGCTGATAAAGTGGACTGAACGCAGGCGACGCCAAACCCGATGCTTCGGTTGGCGGTAAGCCGGTGTCAGTAGGCGTTGAGGGGTTCACAGTGGGCTCGTCAGGCGCTTGTCATGGTCGAGCCGCTATCATATCTTCTATAAGACATATGTCTGGTTGTTTTTTCGGCCAGGCGGTCACCCGCATTCAGTTGTTTCTTTTTTCAATTTCGGAGATTTCCATGAGCAAAAAGCCCGTCCGCGTTGCCGTTACCGGCGCAGCAGGTCAAATTGGTTACGCATTGTTGTTCCGCATCGCCTCTGGCGAAATGCTGGGCAAAGACCAACCCGTCATCCTGCAATTGCTGGAAATTCCTGACGAAAAAGCCCAAAAAGCACTCAAGGGCGTGATGATGGAACTCGAAGACTGCGCGTTCCCCTTGTTGGTCGGGATGGAAGCCCACGCCGACCCCATGACCGCCTTCAAAGACACCGACTACGCTTTGCTGGTCGGTTCACGCCCCCGCGGCCCCGGCATGGAGCGTGCCGAGCTGTTGGCCATCAACGGCGCGATTTTCACGACCCAAGGCAAGGCCTTGAATGCCGTGGCTTCCCGCGATGTCAAAGTGCTGGTGGTGGGCAACCCTGCCAACACCAACGCCTACATCGCCATGAAAGCCGCGCCCGACTTGAAGCCCGGCAACTTCACCGCCATGCTGCGTTTGGACCACAACCGCGCCGCCAGCCAAATCGCTGCCAAAACCGGCAAGGCCGTGGCGGACATCGAAAAACTCTGCGTGTGGGGCAACCACTCGCCCACCATGTACGCCGATTACCGCTTCGCCACCATCAAGGGCGAGTCGGTCAAGGACATGATCAACGACCAAGAATGGAACGCCAATGTGTTCCTGCCCACCGTGGGCAAGCGTGGCGCGGCCATCATTGAAGCGCGTGGTTTGTCCTCGGCTGCCTCGGCTGCCAACGCCGCCATCGACCACATGCGCGACTGGGCGCTGGGCACGCACGGCAAGTGGGTCACCATGGGCATTCCTTCTCAAGGTTGGTATGGCATTCCCAAGGATGTGATGTTTGGTTTCCCCGTCACCTGCGAGAACGGCGAATACAAAGTGGTCGAAGGCTTGGCCATCGACGCGTTCAGCCAAGGCTGCATCGACAAGACCTTGAAAGAGTTGACCGACGAGCAAGCGGGCGTGGCCCACCTGCTCTGACGTTTGAAAGCCTGTCCATGAAGCACCCGCGTGATGTCCTGCAAGACGCACAAGCGGGTGCCGTCAGCCTGCCGGTCTGTGACCATTACAGCGGCGTGGAAGTGCGCATGCGCAAAAGCTTGCAACTGCAAGCAGAGATGACCCAAGAACTGGGCGTTTGCGTGTTTGATGTCACCCTGGATTGCGAAGACGGCGCGCCCGTGGGCGGCGAAGCCGAGCATGCCGCATTGGTCACTGAGTTGGCTTTGGCTGCCGCGCCCGAAGCGCGGGTGGCCGTGCGGGTGCACCCGGTTGATCACCCCGCCTTTGCCAATGACATCGCCCTCATTGCAGGCAAAGCAGGACACCGCTTGACCCACGTCATGCTGCCCAAAGTCGAGTCGGTGGCCGACCTCGATCTGGCCGTCCAAGCGATCGACGCCGCCGGCGCCAAAGACCTCGGCGTGCATGCCTTGATCGAGTCTCCCGCCGCGGTGCACCGTGCCTTTGACATAGCCGCGCATCCGCGTTTGCAATCCCTGAGTTTTGGCCTGATGGACTTCGTGTCTGCGCACGGCGGCGCGATACCCGCCTCGGCCATGGGCAGCGACCCCGCCTTGGGTCAGTTCAGCCACCCCTTGGTGGTGCGCGCCAAGTTGGCCATCGCCAGTGCCTGCCACGCGCATGGCAAAGTGCCCTCGCACAGCGTGGTCACCGAATTCAGCGACCCGGGGGTCATGCAAGCCGCTGCCCACCAAGCCGCGAGCACCCTGGGCTTCACCCGGATGTGGAGCATCCATCCGTCGCAAATTCGGCCCATCTTGCAAGCCATGGCACCGTCTGAAAAAGACATCACGCAAGCCCTGGAGGTATTGTTGGCTGCGCAATCAGCCGACTGGGCACCGATCAGCCATGGCGGCCATTTGCACGACCGCGCCAGTTACCGTTATTTTTGGCACGTGCTCACACGGGCCCACCGCACTGGGCAGACCTTGCCCAGCCAAGCCAGCGCTTTTTTCAAGCCATGACACAGGGCAAGCACATGCGTTGGACACTGCTTTTGAGCCTGCTGATCTGGACCGCGATGCCGGTCCACGCCCAAAGCCTGCCCCATGTCTACACCGGCCGTTTGAGTTGCGAGTTGAAACAGGTGGTGGTGTTGCAAGCCCACCCAGAACATCCCGGCCAATTCCAGCTGCGCTACAAGAAAAAGCTGTTCAACCTCACCCCCAGTCCGGGCATGTCCGGGGTGGTGCGCCTGGAAGACGCGAGCAGCGGCATCATCTGGATGCAACTCAACGCCAAATCCATGTTGCTCGACGAAACACGCGGGGTGCGCTTGGTGGACGAATGCCAGCACCCGACCCAAAAAGCCATGGCAGATGCCATGAAACTTTCACCACCCGCCAACTTGCTCGACACCGAAGCGAGTGGCCGTTGACCATTTCATTTTCAGGAGAACCTCATGTTGAAAGCTTACCGAGACCATGTTGCAGAACGCGCTGCCTTGGGCATCCCCCCGCTGCCTTTGGACGCCAAGCAAACCGCCGAATTGATTGAACTCATCAAAGCGCCGCCCGCTGGTGAAGACGCTTTCTTGATGGACTTGCTGACCCACCGCGTGCCCCCCGGCGTGGACGATGCCGCCAAAGTGAAGGCCTCGTTTTTAGCGGCTGTGGCGCATGGTGAATTGAAAGTGGGCTTGATCTCCAAGTCCAAGGCCACCGAGCTGTTGGGCACCATGGTGGGCGGCTACAACGTGCACCCCCTTATCGAATTGCTCGACGACGCTGAAGTGGCCGCTGTGGCCGCTGATGCCCTGAAGAAAACCTTGTTGATGTTCGACTTCTTCAACGACGTGGCCGACAAAGCCAAAGCGGGTAACGCCAAAGCCAAAGACGTGATGCAAAGCTGGGCGGATGCCGAGTGGTTCACCAGTCGCCACGAAGTAGACAAAAAAATCACGGTCACCGTGTTCAAGGTCCCCGGCGAAACCAACACCGACGATTTGTCACCTGCGCCTGATGCCTGGAGCCGCCCCGACATTCCTTTGCACTACTTGGCGATGCTGAAAAACACCCGCGAAGGTGCAGCTTTCAAGCCCGAAGAAGACGGCAAACGTGGCCCCATGCAGTTCATTGACGATCTGAAGAAAAAAGGCCATTTGGTGGCGTACGTGGGCGATGTGGTGGGCACCGGTTCCAGCCGCAAATCAGCCACCAACAGCGTGATTTGGGCCACCGGCCAAGACATTCCTTTCGTGCCGAACAAGCGTTTCGGCGGCGTCACCTTGGGCGGCAAGATCGCCCCCATCTTCTTCAACACGCAAGAAGACTCAGGCGCATTGCCCATTGAAGTGGACGTGACCAAACTCGAGATGGGCGACGTCATCGACATCCTGCCCTACGACGGCAAGATCACGAAGAACGGTGCCACCGTGGCCGAGTTCAAATTGAAGAGCGATGTGTTGTTTGATGAAGTGCGAGCCGGTGGCCGCATCAACCTCATCATCGGCCGTTCACTCACCGCCAAAGCGCGTGAGTTTTTGGGCTTGCCTGCCTCCACCGTGTTCCGTTTGCCCTCCGTGCCTGCCAGCACCAAAGCGGGCTTCACGCTGGCGCAAAAAATGGTGGGACGCGCCGTTGGTTTGCCCGAAGGCCAAGGCGTTCGCCCTGGCACTTATTGCGAACCCAAGATGACCACGGTCGGCTCACAAGACACCACCGGCCCCATGACCCGCGACGAGTTGAAAGACTTGGCTTGCTTGGGTTTCAGCGCCGACATGGTGATGCAGTCCTTCTGCCACACCGCTGCCTATCCCAAATCAGTGGATGTGAAAACACACCGCGAATTGCCCGCCTTCATCAGCAACCGTGGTGGTGTCGCGCTGCGCCCAGGTGATGGCGTGATTCACTCTTGGTTGAACCGATTGTTGTTGCCCGACACCGTGGGCACTGGCGGCGACTCGCACACCCGTTTCCCCATTGGCATTTCCTTCCCAGCCGGTTCTGGCTTGGTGGCCTTTGGTGCGGCCACGGGCGTGATGCCTTTGGACATGCCCGAGTCCGTGTTGGTGCGTTTCAAAGGCGAGATGCAACCCGGCGTCACCCTGCGTGACCTGGTGCACGCCATTCCTTTGTACGGCATCAAGAAGGGTTTGTTGACCGTGGCCAAGGCCGGCAAGATCAACGAGTTTTCGGGCCGCATTTTGGAAATCGAAGGCCTGCCCAATTTGAAAGTGGAGCAAGCGTTTGAGCTGTCAGACGCGTCTGCCGAGCGCTCCGCCGCGGGGTGCACCATCAAGCTCAACAAAGAGCCCATCATTGAATACCTCCAGTCGAACGTGGTTCTGATGAAAAACATGATCGCCGACGGCTACGCCGACGCCCGCACGCTGGCGCGTCGCATCGAAAAAGTGGAGGCCTGGCTGGCCAAGCCCGAACTGCTCGAAGCCGACAAAGACGCTGAGTACGCGCATGTGATTGAGATCGACATGAACGAGATCAAAGAACCTATCCTGTGCTGCCCGAACGATCCCGACGACGCCAAGTTCTTGTCTGATGTCGCTGGCACCAAGATCGACGAAGCGTTCATCGGTTCGTGCATGACCAACATCGGCCACTTCCGCGCAGCAGCCAAGCTGTTGGGCGGCCAGCGCGACATTCCCGTGAAATTATGGGTGGCTCCGCCCACCAAAATGGACGAGAGCGAGCTCATCAAGGAAGGCCACTACGCTGCGTTTGGCACGGCGGGTG
>CAJBOO010000087.1 GCA_903956845.1 uncultured Burkholderiales bacterium | reverse complement strand
TGCATGTGCGCAACAAGATGAAGGCCAAGGAAGCCGCTGGCGGCAAGCGCACCCTGCTGCTCGGCCCCAACTGCCCTGGCCTCATCACCCCTGACGAAATCAAGATCGGCATCATGCCCGGCCACATCCACCGCAAAGGCCGCATCGGTGTGGTGTCGCGCTCTGGCACCTTGACCTATGAAGCCGTGGCGCAGCTCACCGAAATCGGCTTGGGCCAATCGAGCGCCGTGGGCATCGGTGGCGACCCGATCAACGGTTTGAAGCACATCGACGTGATGCGCGCTTTCAACGACGACCCCGACACCGATGCGGTCATCATGATTGGCGAAATCGGCGGCCCCGACGAAGCCGAAGCCGCACGCTGGTGCAAAGCCCACATGAAGAAACCCATCGTCGGCTTCATCGCGGGCGTGACCGCCCCTGCTGGCAAACGCATGGGCCATGCCGGTGCGTTGATCAGTGGCGGCGCAGACACCGCCGAAGCCAAGCTCGCCGTGATGGAAGAGTGCGGTTTCAAAATCACCCGCAACCCCTCCGAAATGGGCAAGCTGCTCAAGGCCATGCTTTAAATGGAATTGCTTCAAGACCCAGCGTTTTGGTTCGCCGTCGGCCAGATCATCCTGATCGACATCTTGCTGGGCGGCGACAACGCGATCGTGATTGCTTTGGCTTGTCGCGGTCTGCCTGAGCACCATCGCCGCCGCGGCATTTTGTTTGGCACCATGGGCGCCATCGTGATCCGGGTGGTGTTGATCGGTTTTGCGCTGACTCTGTTGGGCGTGCCATACCTCAAGCTCATTGGTGCTTTGCTGCTGGCTTGGATTGGCATCAAGTTGCTCACCGAAGAAGACGAAGACCACGAAGTTGACGCCAGCGACAAACTTTGGGGCGCGGTCAAAACCATCATCATTGCCGATCTGGTGATGAGTGTGGACAACGTGGTGGGCGTGGCTGCAGCGGCCGAGGCCGGTGGCGGCGACCACAAGCTCTCCTTGGTGGTGTTTGGTTTGTTGGTGAGCATCCCGATCGTGGTCTGGGGCAGCACGTTTGTCATTCGCCTGATGGACCGGTTTCCCTGGGTGGTCACGGTGGGCGGCATGTTGATGGGTTGGATCGCTGGCACCATGGCGGTCACCGATCCAGCTGTGCTGCCTTATGTGCCCACTGACGTGTTGGGCGATGCCGCCCCCAAGGTGCAAACCTGGTTTTACCAAACCGCGGGTGTGGTCGGTGCGTTGTTGGTCGTGATGGTGGGCCAGGCCAAGAAGCGCTGGGGCCAGGCCAAAGACCTTGACCGAGAACTGCCTCCCTGAAAGCGGGTGAGAGTGCGGCTCACAGATTGACGCAAGTGCACTTCACCGCAGGCCCCCGCGCCATCTGAACAATGGCAGCTCCCCAACGCACAGGAGCTGACCATGCACCCTCAAACACAAGACCCCGACCGCACATGGCTTGAACACTGTGTGTGGGTGCCGCCCGCCAGGATGGCGCAAAGCGGCTTTACCTTGATCGAGCTGATGGTGGTGGTCGCCATCATCGGCATCTTGGCTTCATTGGCCGTCCCTGCTTACCAAGACTCCAGCGTGCGAGCCCGGGTGAGCGAGGGTTTGAGCTTGGCAGCGGTGGCCAAAAACAATGTGCTTGATGTGCTGGGCAGCGGCAGTGCCTCCAGCGAGGGATACAGCGCCGGGTTCAACCCGCCAGCCGCCACCGCCAACATCCAAAGCATCGCTATCAACAAAACCAACGGCACCGTCACCATCACGACCACCAAGGCCGCAGGTGAAGGCAGCTTGGTGTTGGTGCCCTTCACGGGCAGCGTGACGGCAGCAACGGCATTGCCAGACGCCACCGCCGATTTCAGCCTGCCCGACCAGGGCGCGGTGGCATGGCGGTGTTTGGCCAAGGGCGCCAAAACCCCGACCGGATTGACCTTGGGGAGTGCTGCGACCCTGGAAGCCAAGTACGCGCCGGCGGAGTGCAGGTGATCAGCCGGCCACAAAACTCCCGCTCTTCCCGCCATGCTTCTCCAGCAACTTGACGCCATTGATGGTCATGCCGCGGTCCACGGCTTTGCACATGTCGTACACAGTCAGCAAAGCCACCTGCACAGCTGCCAGCGCTTCCATCTCCACCCCGGTTTGACCGTGGGTTTCGACGGTGGCGATACAAGTCACGCGGGCGGGCTCATGGCCTGTTTCAAAGTCCAGCGCGACACGGGTCAAGGCCAAGGGATGACACAGGGGAATCAGGTCGCTGGTTTTTTTGGCGGCTTGGATGCCTGCGATGCGGGCAATGCCAATCACATCCCCCTTTTTGGCCGTGCCACTTTCGATCAACGCCAAGGTGGCGGGCAGCATCTGAATTTCACCCGTGGCCACCGCGATGCGGTGGGTGGTGGTTTTGGGGCCAACGTCCACCATGTGGGCTTGGCCTTGGGCATCAAAATGGGTCAGTGACATGGTCTGTACAGCGTTTCAAAAAAAGGAATGACCCTCTGACTGTCTTGTGCAGCCCGAGGGGTAACATCATTCCCCCATCATACGATCCCCACCCGCTCAACCCATGTCCCCTCTCGCCCATTTGCGTCCTTTGGCTTTGGCCCTGGCCATGGCTTGCAGCATGCAGAGCTTGGGCGTGCACGCACAGGTCAACCCGCAGCGTTTGCCCAACATCGGTGACGGCAATGGCATGAGCCTGGCGCAAGAGCGCCGTTTGGGTGAATCCATCATGCGCCAGTTGGTCACCGACGCTGACTACATGGACGACCCGGTCTTGATCGCCTATTTGCAAGGCGTGTGGCAGTCACTCAGGGGCGCGGCCCAACAACTCGGCAACCTCTCTCCTGAACTGGACGAAGCCTTCTCTTGGGAATTGCTGCTCGTGCGCGACAAAAGCGTCAACGCATTTGCGCTGCCTGGCGGCTATATGGGCGTGCACTTGGGGTTGATCGCGGTGGTCTCTAACCGCGACGAGCTCGCGTCGGTCATGGGCCACGAGTTGAGCCATGTCACCCAGCGGCACATTGCCCGCATGCAAGAGCAGCAAGGCAAGCAAACCCCATGGTTGGTGGGCGCCATGATCCTGGGCGTGCTGGCCGCCAGCCGCAGCCCAGACACTGCCAACGCCTTGATCATGGGTGGCACCGCAGGTGTGGCGCAAGGCCAGCTCAATTTCTCCCGTGACATGGAGCGTGAAGCCGACCGCTTGGGCTTCAACGTCATGTCCCAAGCAGGCTTTGCACAGCAAGGCATGGTGGGCATGTTTGAAAAACTCGGCATGGCTTCTCGCTTGAACGACAGCGGCGGCTACCCGTATTTGCGCAGTCACCCGCTCACCACCGAACGCATGGGCGACATGCAATCGCGCATCGGTTTGAAGACGGCTGCACCTGTGGCCACCACCTTGGAGCACCAGATGATGGCCGCACGTGCCCGGTTTTTGATGGCGCGCGGGGCTGACGATGTGCAAGTGCTCAGCTTGGCGTTGGAGCGCGATTGGACCGCTGACCTGCCTGTGTCGCGTCAAGTCGGCCTGCTCTACGCCGGGGCCATGGCTTATGCCCAGCAAGGTCAAGCGGCCAAGGCCCGAGACGCGCTCACCCGTTTGCTGGCCCTGACCCATGCCGACCCCGATGGCTTGCGTGCTGCGCAATGGCTCGCGGCTGACACCGAACGCCGATTGGGTAACCCGCAAACGTGCGTGCAAGCCTTGAACAAGCATCCAAGCGACAGACCGCGTGTGGTGTTGCTGGCGCAATGCCAACTGGACTTGAAACAAAGCGCCCTGGCCAAAGACACCAGCGAAGCTTTGCAAGCGTGGGTGGCCGAACATCCGCGCGACAGCTTGGCCTGGGAATTGGCCGCGCAAGCCTTGAACCAAAGCGCAGAGCCATTGCGCGCCTTACGGTTTGATGCAGAGGCGCGGGCCGTGCGTTGGGACGAGTCGGGTGCCATCGATCGCTTGCGTGCCGCGCAAGCTTTGTCCAAAAACCTGGCCAAAGAAGGCAAGTTGGACCGCGCAGGCAATCTCGAAGCCTCGATCATCGATTCGCGCTTGCGCGCCTTAGAAGCAGTGCGGCGTGAATTGCTGCGCCCGCAGAACTGAAGTCACATGGACAGCATCCACATCACCGACCTCGAATCGGCCATCAACCACTGGCGGGCCTTGAAGCCCTCGCCCGATGGCGTGACCCTGGCCCCGGAGCTTCGCGCATTGGCCGAGGTGTATGCGCTGATGATCTACCACCGCCAAGACGAAGCGGCTGAGCAAGGCTTTCCGGCCAAAGCCTATGCCGCCTGGAAAGCTTGGTATGACACCACCGCAGACACGCCTTGCATCGCGATTTGCTCGACCAGCCAAGGCGACCCGATTTGCAAAGGTTGTGGCCGTACGTTTGAAGAAGTGCAGTATTGGACCGAGATGAGCCCGGGCGCCAAGCGCTCGGTGTGGCGACGCATCACCTTGCACGGTGACTCGTGGCGGTTCAACAAATACGCAGAGCGTGCACCGGATGTGCAGGCGAACAGGCCAACGACCCTGGCCTGAGGTTTTTCACAAACCCGTTTATGCCCGCTTGGCCAAAGCCGCTGCCACGCCAATGTAGGTGGCGGGTGTCAAAGCCAGCAGACGGGTTTTTTCTTCAGCGGGAATCGCCAAGGTGTGGATCAGACCATGCAGGTCTTCGCGGGTCACGCGCTGGCCACGGGTGACTTCCTTGAGTTGCTCATACGCACCGGCCACGCCATAGCGGCGCATCACGGTTTGGATCGGCTCGGCCAACACCTCCCAGGCGTTGTCCAAGTCGGCATGCAAAGCGTCTGGGTTGAGTTCGAGTTTGTTCAGGCCTTGCAAAAGCGATTGGTACGCCAGCACGGCATAGCCCAAGGCCACGCCCATGTTGCGCAGCACCGTGCTGTCGGAGAGGTCGCGCTGCCATCGGCTGATGGGGAGCTTTTCGCTCAAGTGGCGCAGCATGGCATTGGACAAGCCGAGGTTGCCTTCGGCGTTTTCAAAGTC
The DNA here is from genome assembly GCA_903956845.1 of uncultured Burkholderiales bacterium. Taxonomy (GTDB): domain Bacteria; phylum Pseudomonadota; class Gammaproteobacteria; order Burkholderiales; family Burkholderiaceae_C; genus Limnohabitans. The sequence goes on along the minus strand of CAJBOO010000087.1, from coordinate 2,855 downwards.
GATCGGGTTGACCTTGTGGGGCATGGTGGACGAGCCAATTTCACCCGCTTTCAATCGCTGTTTGAAATAACCCAAAGACACATAGCCCCAGATGTCACGAGACAAATCGATCAAGATGGTGTTGCTGCGTGCGACCGCATCGAACAACTCGGCCATGTAATCGTGCGGTTCGATTTGGATGCTGTAGGGCTGAAACTGCAAGCCCAAGCCCAGCGGTGCGCTGGCGTTGGCAGGGGTGTCGGTGGTTTCAATGACGTGTTTGGCAAACGCTTCCCAATCGAAATCGGCGCGGGCAGACACGTGGGCGTTGTAGTTGCCCACCGCGCCGTTCATCTTGGCCAACAAAGGCACCTGCGCCACCCGGCTGCGGGCGGTTTGCAAGCGCATCAACACATTGGCCATTTCTTTGCCCACGGTCGTGGGGCTGGCGGTTTGACCGTGTGTGCGGCTGAGCATGGCGGCGTCAGCGTACCGGTGGGCCATGCTGCGCAATGTGTCTTGCAACTCGTCGAGTGCGGGCAACAAGACCTGCGAGCGCGCCGCTTTGAGTTGCAGGGCATGGCTCGTGTTGTTGATGTCCTCGCTGGTGCAGGCAAAGTGAATGAATTCCAAAGCCGAAGCCAATTCACTTTTTAAAGAGGCAGACAGCTCGGGCAGTTGGCATTGGGCCTTGATCCAATACTCCACGGCCTTCACGTCATGGTTGGTGGTTTTTTCAATCGCTTTGATGGCCAAAGCCTCTGCCGCGCCAAATTGGGCGACCAAACCCGTGAGGTAGCTGCGCGCCTCGGTGCTGAAAGGCTTGAGCTGGGGCATGCCGCTGTCGCCCAGGGCCAACAACCAAGTGATTTCCACCTGAACTCGGCGGTGCATGAAGCCTTGCTCGCTCATGAGGGGTCGCAGGGCAGCGAGTTTGGCTGCGTAACGCCCGTCCAAAGGCGATAAAGCGGATACGGCGTGTTCGGTCATGCCTTGATTCTAGAGCGAGCATGTGTGAGCTTCGTGAAAGCTTTCGCACCTAGAATCCATGCATTGCTACAACCCAGAGTCCCCATGAAATTGATCGGTGCCGTGACCAGCCCTTATGTGCGCAAAGTGCGCATCGTGATGGCCGAGAAAAAACTGGAATACGCCTTTGTGTTGGAAGACGTTTGGGCCGCAGATACCACCATCGTGGCGGCCAACCCCTTGGGCAAAGTGCCTTGCTTGGTCATGGAGGGTGGCGAGGCCTTGTTTGACTCGCGTGTCATTGTTGAATACCTCGACACCATGTCGCCGGTGGGCAAACTCATTCCCCCCAGTGGCCGCGAGCGCACCGAAGTCAAAACCTGGGAAGCCTTGGCCGATGGCCTGCTGGATGCCGCGATTGCTGCTCGCTTGGAAGCGCATTGGGCCGGTCGTTCAGACGCTGAGCGCAGCCAAGCCTGGATCGACAGGCAGCTGGGCAAGGTGCATGACAGCTTGGCTGCCATGTCCAAGGGATTGGACGAGAAAGCGTTTTGCACTGGCAACCACCTGAGCTTGTCAGACATTGCGGTGGGCTGTGCCCTGGGATACCTCGACTTCCGTTTCCCCAACATCGATTGGCGCGGCAGCCACCCCAACTTGGAACGACTGCACGACAAACTGATGCAGCGCAGCAGTTTCCAAGAGACCCTGCCGCCGGCTTGAACGCCTGCGGGCTTCAGCTGTTGTTGACTTGTTTTTTCAACCAGCGCATCAAGCTGCCCACCAGCGGAAATTTTTCATACATTTCCTCGGCCGCGTCCCAATAGTCGCGGTGCAGATCGATGCGCCACACACCGTCGTCGCCTTGCTTGAAGACCAGGTGTGAGCCGCCGCGTATGCATTGGTCCACGCCAGGTTGCGTGGCTTTGAAGCGAAACAAAAAATCCCACACCACGAAACACGCGTTGTCTTGAGCGATGCGCGTGGTGACCACAAAGCGAGGGTTCTCCAGCGCCACGTACATGTGTTCAAAAATCGCTTGGATGTCTGCCACCCCTTGCACCTCTTTGAACGGGTCTTTGAAACGTGCGTCAGGCGTGTACCAATCGGCCAAGCGAGCCACGTCCGCGGGCTTCAAGGTTTCAAACAAACCAATGATGTCGTTGCGACGTTGTTCAGGGATGTTCATTGCTCAAGCTCCTGGCGGTTACATGCGGGTGGCGCGTCGCACCAGCGGGAAATACCAACGGTAGGGCAGCACCCGCAGCAGTTGCAGCCAGCGGGTGAAGCGTTTGGGGAAATGGATCTCGAACAGGCCTTCGCGCCAGCCCTGCAGCATGTGCACAGCGGCTTGCTCGGGCGTCAACACAGCGGGCATGTCAAAGCGGTTTTGCGCGGTCAGGGGGGTGGCCACAAAGCCCGGGTTGACCACGCTCACGCCAATGCCGTGGTCTTGCAAATCCATGTAGAGCGCTTCGCCCAGGTGGGTGAGGGCTGCTTTGGTCGGGCCATAGGCCAGGCTTTGTGGCAAGCCACGGTAGCCCGCCACACTCGAGATCAGGCTGAGGTGTCCGCGCTGTTGCGGCAGCATCAAGGGCAGCAAGGCGTCAAGCAGCAACAAAGCGCCGTCGTAATTCACCGACCAGTGCTTTTGCATCTCGGTCAGTGAATACTCGGTTGCTCGTTGCGCTTTGTAATAGCCTGCGCAAAACACCACCAGGTCCAGGCCTTGGTGGGCTTGCACTTGGCGGGCAGCGGCTTGCAAAGCGGGGGCATCGGTCACGTCCAAGGGCAGCGCGAGGCTGCCGGGGTGGTCATGCACAAAGGCGTCGAGCAAGGCGGCTTGCCTGGCAGACACACACACCTTGGCGCCCGCGGCATGCAAGGCCTGGGCGCAAGCCAAGCCG
>CAJBOO010000086.1 GCA_903956845.1 uncultured Burkholderiales bacterium | reverse complement strand
TATATGGAAATCAATGAACAAGCCATGGAATGTAGAAGATTTTGCGATCAGTTGGCTAATCGTGATTCGCGATACCTGGGTCATGAATTTTGGATACCCAAGTATGACGGGGCTTTGGCTCAGATTCGCGGTCGGGGGTTCGGGTATTCCCCAATCAAGGCCGTGGCAGCCACGGCTTTCATCTCCACCACATCGGTCTCGTGGCCCAGAGCGTCATGGGGTGCGCTGACTAAATACAGGTCTATTCGACCAGCCAATAACCACTCTTGCAGCCAGCCCGAATGTTCTTCTACCAGACGCAAACGGATATGGGGCATATGGGCATGCACCTGCAACAACAAGGGCAGGGTCAAAACCATGGCAACTGTCGTGGGCGTGGTCAACCAACATATCGCCGGCATGGGTCAGTTCAATGCCTTTGGGGCTGCGGACAAACAATTGAACGCCCAATGCTTCTTCCAGGCGAGCCACATGCGAAGACAGCGCTGGCTGTGCCACGTGAATCTGTTGGGCTGCTTTAGAAAAACCGCCGGCTTCGGCAACGGCTAAAAAGTACTTGATTTGCTTGATGTCCATGGCAGCTCAGGATGGGCGAAACGCCAAGCTGCATGCTGTCAGTAGAGTTGCCACCAGGCCTGTTTGTTCCAGGGTTTGCAGGTGTAAACCACGGGTTGAAGGTGTTCATTGCCGCTGGTCACGGTCAAGCCAGAAGCTCTTTTTTGGAATTCAAAAACCAGCATGGGTGCTGACGGTTCGCTGGTGCTTGGTTGATCGACGGGTGTTTTTTTCTCTTGCTCGATGGTCAACACGCCGCCATCTTTGGTCCATTTCAGGGAGGTGATTTCACGCACCTGTTGGCCATCGAGGTCATGCCAAGCAGAAGTCATCGGCGTGCCTGCATTGGCGCAATGCAGGGCATCGCTGGGCCACAACACACAGAGTTGTTCTTTGCTGGTCCGCACCACTTGCTGTTTGTAGTAGTGGGAACTGCCTTCCTCGGCATACGACTCGCAAAAAAATTCTTTGACGGATGCATCGCCGCAAGCACTGATTAAGGTCAGCATCAACAGTGGAACAGTGGTTCGAAGGATATTCATGTCAGTACCAGCGGTTTTCACAGCGACCGATGAAGTCAGAAACCACGTCAATTTTTCCTGATTGACCATCAATGAAGCGCACGCCAGTGGACTTTGTTGAGATTTTCAATTCACCGCGTTGGCGATGAAATTCGAATGCATAGTTCATCTGGTCTACCGAGTGCGTGCTGTAAACACCTTTGAACCCGTTGGTGGTTTGCATGGCAATGTGGTTGTTGGGATTGAGTTCTTTGTAAAGCGGAAAGCGCTGGTTATTCAAGTTGATCTCACCCCGACGAATTTGCATCAATTGACGTTCGGGGTTGGTTTCATCCAGCAGGATTTGTGAATCTGATCCTTCAGGGTGCCAGTGCTGAACACGGTGAACAGTGCCCTGGCAACTCAGCGTGGGGTAAATGAAACCGTAAGCGAGACCTACCAGGGGGATACTGATGCAAAGCACGAGCAGCAAGGTGCGCAGACGAATGCCGCCTTGGTCATTGCCTACCGTTTCTTCCTCCAGGGCCATGGAGGTGTCGTGTTCATGCGCCTGCCTCTGGGCCATGAGCGCAGTGGTTGCATCCGGAGTCTCCGTCAAGCCATCAGACGGCAGATTGGCGTCTGGCCAAGGTGCCGTTGAAGGCATGGACCCGAACGTGGATGCTGTTTGTGCGGGCAAAGCTTGCAGCACGGATGGCTTTGCAGTTGAAGATAAGAGAGCCTGCAGTGTTGCCAACGGGGCTTCATCAGAGGCATCAGACTGCAAAGGGGAGGCGTTGGGGGTAGTTGCCAATTCATGGCGATTTTTCGGAACTGACCTGTCATCGTCGCTGGGTGCCTGTGAGCCGCGCTTGGCTGGTCGCAGTTGGTCCAAGGTTTGCCATGCCTGCTTGGGTTTGACCCGGTCTAATTTGCCATGAACCACATTGATGTTGGCTTGCAGACTCTCAACCCTTAATTGGTCAAGGAGTTCGGTGGCCAGTGCGCCCCAGGCGGCGTCATCCAGGGCTTGGGTATGGGTTGGCAAGTTGCCATTGCCAATGTCCTGGAGGTTGTCTTTCAGGTTGCCATTGCCAATGCCCTGCAGGTTGTCTTTCAGGTTGCCATTGCCAATGCCCTGGAGGTTGTCTTTCAGGTTGCCATTGCCAATGCCCTGCAGGTTGTCTTTCAGGTTGCCGTTTCCAATGCCCTGCAGGTTGTCTTTCAGGTTGCCATTGCCAATGCCCTGCAGGTTGTCTTTGAGTGCATCTTGACCAACAGCTTGAAGGTTGTCCTTGAGGTTACCGTTTCCGATGCCCTGAACCTTGTTTTTCAAGCCGCCTTTAGCTGCCAAGTCTTGCGTTTGAGAAGTCAGTTTGTCCGTGCCCACGTTTTGCAGGTTGCTTTGATGACCAGATGGACCGACTTTTTGAAGGTTGACGTCTTTGGCTGTTTCGGAAAAATCAGGTCCTTGCTCGATTTGTTTGCCGTGCAATGCCACCAAATCAATGTCTTCTTGGTCTTTGAAGCCGTCTTCAACTTGTTGGATGTTGCGTTCCATCGTTCGGTGGACGACTTCACCCGTCTCTGACGCGTGTTCAGCGGCAATCCAGTTTTCTTTCTTGCGGTCATCCGCGCGGCGTGTGTGGATGGCTTTGGGGTCCACATCCGTGCTGAATGGCTTGAGGTTTTTGACCTCAATGGCCTTGAGGTAAGGGCTCAGGCGAGTTTTGGAAACCCGGAAATCTTCTTGGATGTTGTCGAATAAATTTTGCTCTGCAATGCCAATGGACCCATCGGACATCATGGAGTCAGCCACATTCACCAGGATCAACAGTTTTTGGTCTTCGTTCAAAGACGGCGATGCTGTCCGCAAAAATTGACCCAGCGTGTCTTCCCGCACTTTTTTCATGGCGGCGGCTTGCAAGCCTTCAAATCCACCGATCACCGCTTGCAACTGACCAATCTCTTCATCTGTGATGTCACCATCCGCGGCCATCATGAACAGCAGCGTGGAGGCCATGGCCAGGTGGGGGCTTGGCGTGGGCGCGGTCAGGTCTTCCTGAGCATAATTGCCCAACAAAGCGTAGTTGTTTTTGAATGTGATGGCTTTGTAAGTGGGCTCAAAGGCCGCTGGCGTGATGCCAAAGGCGGTTTGCATCCGCCTGAACATGTCCATTTCGACGTCTTGCACTTGACCATCGGACTGCATGGAGTCGCACACATTGGCCAAAATGCACTGCACATCTTGAGGTTGCAATGACTCTGGCGCCATGGACAAAAACTCATCCAAGCTGATGGTCTCTGCAAACTCCGCGGCCCAATCCAGCAGGTCTTCATTGCCACCGATGACCGCTTGCAGTTGGCTGCTTTCATGGTCATCGATGTCGCCGTCAGCTTTGACCATGAACAGCAATGCAACAGCCAACACCATCAGGGGTGTGAGCTGCACATGGGTCATGGCTGGGCGGGCCTGATCTTGGATGTCGCTGATCATGTGGGACCGACAGGCTGAAGTTGCATGCCGTCACAATAAGGCTTTCACCGCCAAAACCACCCATGATTGACTTCAAATACTCACAATTACCCATGGTTATGGCGACAGACCCCCCTAGGATGCCTTGATGTCTACCCTATGCCTTGGCCGTTACATGAATTGGCTGATTGTTTTGCTGTTGAGCATCTCCTCCTGGGGTTTGTCCTTTGCCCAAGAGGCTTCTGTCAGTGTTCGCAAAGCCTATCTGTTGGCTGCTGACCAGGATTTGGGTATCGACAACATGGCCGAACAGACTTTCACGCCATATGACAACCAACTGCAATTGGGGTTTCAAAGTCGCCCTGTGTGGTTACGTTTTGAGATCACCCCTGGCTCGCAGGCCAAGCCATTGGGCAACGTCGCTGATACCTTTAACCCACTGATTTTGCGCATGGCGCCCTACGTCACAGACAAGCTGGTGTTGTATGAGCCCGACGGCAGAGCATGGTCGCAGCAGGTATTGGGCGACCGAGTGGTCATGGGCAAGCGGTTGTGTACCGATGACACCCATTGCTTCATGTTGAAAAGCAATCCCCAAAAGCCTGTGACGGTATATGTCCAAGTATTTCACCAGGGCGTTTTTTCTGTCCGCTCTGAGGTCTTTCCTTGGCTGGAATTGCCTCAAGTGGTCGCCGATGGTTCAAGTCGCATCAGTGCATCGCTTGCCATCGCTTCAAGCTTGTTGTTCATGGCCTTTGTGCTGTTCGTGATTGACCGCAACTGGCTGCTGTTTACCTATATCTGTTTTCAATCCCTGGTGTTGGTCTTCATGGCGCTCACCACAGGCCGGGTTGCGCAGGTCTTCAACCATATTTCGCCAGCCATTTTGGACGAATTGACGCACCATTTTTTCAACCTAAGGGTGTTGATGTTTGTTTTTGTGGGTTGGGCGGCATTGGCCACCTATCGGCCCAACAAAATCTATTTGGGCATGGTGGGCATGTTGGTGCTGGCGTCCATCGGCTCTTCGCTGGCGATTGGCTTTGGACTGATTCATTTGGGCATCACTGTCTACCTGAGCGTCACTGGCGTGAACTTGTTGGTGCAGTTTTATGGCGTCTATGCAACCCCCCATGTCACTCGCAGGATTCGCGGTTTGCTGACGCTGGGTTATGCGATTTATGTGTTTATTTTTCTGATTGCATTGTTGGTGATTTTTGCCAAATGGATACCTCCGGGCTCAGGGGTGCTGGTGAACAACTTTGCTGATTGGCGTTTGAATGGGGGCCCAGCGGGCGTTGTCATCTTCTTGATCATTGTGATTCAACAAGCAGAGCGAAAGTCAGAGAGTTCACGCCTCTTGGGTCAGTTGCGTGTTGAAGCAGCGCAGTCCATCGCCAATCAAGACAAACTGACCGAGCGTTTGACCTTGATTGACATGCTGACCCATGAATTGAAGAACCCATTGGGCACCATCCGATTTGCCTTGGCGTCCCTCAAGCGACAAACCAGAGACGAAGAGAGCAATGAGCGAGTGAGTCGCATTGACAGGTCGGTAGAGCGAATGAATGATTTGATTGAACACGTGGCCCATTCCAACCGGATTGATCGCTTCGAGTTGCAGGAAGAAAAAGAACCCATTGATGCGATGGATGTCATTGAAGAATTGATGACCGAGTACGAAGAGAAAAACCGATTCCAGTTGCACATTCCTGACGGGGCTTTTTTCTATTCAAACCGGCAAATGTTGTCTTTGATGCTTGCGAATTTGATTGCCAATGCTTACAAGTACGATGCCAAGGCCAGGCCCATTCACATACAAGTCAGCAGTCAAGCCGATGCCACTGTATTCAAGATTGTGAATTCCATTGATCCATCCATTCAGCCTGACCCCGGCAAATTTTTTCAACGCTACTACCGTCATGACAATGTTCAATCCTTGCCTGGCATGGGCATCGGCCTGAGTTTGGTGGAGTCGGCTGCGTTGAAAATTGGCGCCAAAGTCACATTTCACATCGAGGCAACCCAGGTTGCATTCACCGTTGAGGTACCGCTATGAGTCCAACCACGTTGTTGCAAAAAACAGTGCCTGTCCAGTCCAATTTCGTGGTTGCCGTGGTCGAAGACGATCAATTGCTACGGCAAGAATTGGAAGTGCATTTGCGTGCCAATCAATTCACGGTGTACGGAGTTTCCAGTGGTGCTGCTTTGAATGACTTGATCACGGCAGAGCCAATCGACATGTTCATCATCGACCTGAATTTGCCGGGTGAGGGTGGCCTGAGTATTTGCAAGCGCCTGCGCCAAGCATTGCCCAACTCTGGCATCGTGATCATGACCGGGCGTGTCGCATTGCACGACCGCTTGGCGGGTTACAGCCATGGTGGCGCAGACTTTTACCTGACCAAACCCGTGTCACCCGATGAATTGGTGTTGGTGTTGCTGAGCCTGGGCAAACGGGTGAAGAAAATCAGCCAAGCTGGCGAATGGAACCTGAGTGTGCGCGACCGCATTTTGCTAGGCCCTGACCCTTGGCAAAAGTTGCGCTTGACGAGTCGTGAAAAAACCCTCTTGGTGGCGCTGAGCCATGCCAAAGACCATACCTTGGAGTCGGGCGCTTTGTGCGATTTGTTTTCTGCTGAAAACGTGGAAGTCGGCATGAGCAAACATGCGCTGGAGGAATTGATCGCCCGTTTGCGCAAAAAATTCAAATCGGTTCAAACCGACGGCGCAGAGCCAGCCATCAAATCGGTGTGGGGCATTGGCTACCAACTCTGTGTGCCCATCACCTTGGTTTACTGAGTCAGGTTGATTTCAACGCGCCAGAGGCAAGCAAGGCTTTGGTATCGCTTTTACCGCCCAACAAAATCCCTTTGTGAAAAACCATGGGAAAGGTCGGCCAACCTGTCCACATTTTCAGCGCATTGCGTCGACGCCACTGGCTCAAATAGCTGCCATATTCCAAATAAACATGTGTGAACCCTGCTTGGTCTAATGCCTTTCGCACGGCGGTGACTTCGGGGTTTTGCGCCATGCCAACCACCACCAACTCGTTTGTGTTGATCGCGTGTTGAACTTCCAGCACGATGTCTTGGTGTGCCATGGCTATGTGTGCCTGAATGGCAGGGTGGATATGGCTTTCGTCTAGGATGGGTCTGCTCATGGGTTGATCGCTCTGTGCTTGAAAGCGTTGAGTCTACGCAAACGGCGCGCATCGATCTTCACGCCATCCCATGGCATGTCTCTTGCAGTGCAGAAGTCAGTCCGCATTTCCCCATGACCAACGTGATCATCCCTCCATCGCCGCAGTGCCAGAGCTGTCAGTACCTGATGCCATCTCAGTCCTCCAAAACGGGGTTGCGCTGTGGCTTTGCCTACTTCAAAGCTTCTGAAATGGTGCGTAAATTCAAGCTGATGAGCCATTACCCCGAGGTCAAATCATTCAATGCCTGTGAAAAATGGGCGCCAAAATAGTGCGAAGTTGTTAGCAATGCACCGTGGTGGTGCCTGTCTTGTGCTGCCCTTATCATGGCCAGCGACATGACTGGACTTGAAACCACCCTCATTTATTTGTTATTTGCCGTCTCCGGTGTGGTGGCCTGTCGCCTGCTGCACCTGCCTGCCATCTTGGGTTATTTGGTGGCGGGCGTGTTCTTGGGCCAAGGCGGGGTGTTGATCTCCGAAAACGAAGCAGCCGTGGCCGCTGTCGCCGAGATGGGCGTGGTGTTGTTGATGTTTGTGATTGGCCTGGAGTTCAACCTGCCCAAGTTGCTCAAGCTTAAAAAAATGGTTTTTGGTTTTGGCATGGCGCAAGTGGTCGTGATGCTCGTGGGCACGGTGCTCGGCCATGCCTTGATTTACATGGTGTTGTCACGCTGGCAAATGCCTTGGGATTTGTCTTGGCGTGGGGCCGTGGTTTTGGGTGCCGCCATGGCCATGTCCAGCACGGCCATCGTGGTCAAGTTGATGGCCGAGCGCTCTGAAATGGAAACCCCGCATGGACGACGGGTGATCGGCGCATTGCTTTTTCAAGATTTGGCTGTGGTGCCTTTTCTGGTCTTGATTCCTGCCTTGAACAAGATGAACGAAGGCAATGTGTGGACCGAATTGTCTGTGGCCTTGGGCAAGGCAACCGTGTTGGTCATCATTTTGTTGTGGGGTGGGCAGAAGGTCATGCGCTATTGGTTGCGCATGGTGGACCGTCGCAACAGCGATGAATTGTTCATGCTCAATATTTTGTTGATGACCTTGGGCTTGGCATGGTTGACCGAGCATGCTGGTTTGTCGATGGCCATGGGATCTTTTTTGGCGGGCATGTTGATCGCTGAGACCGAGTACAAACAGCGCGTGGAAGACGACATTCGCCCCTTCCACGACGTGTTGCTTGGATTGTTTTTCATCACCTTGGGCATGAAGTTGGATTGGCATGTGCTGCAAATCCAGTGGCCATGGGTATTGATCTTGGCCGTGATCCCTGTGCTGGTCAAAGCGGTGTTGATCGGTGTGCTGGCCTATGCCAGTGGTGCCAGCAATGGCGTGGCTGCACGCACAGGCATTTACCTCGCCCAGGCGGGTGAATTTGGTTTTGTGCTCCTGACCTTGGGGTTGGATCAGTCGCTGATCGACCCTCGCTGGTCCAACCCAGTTCTGGCGGCCATGGTGCTGTCCATGCTGGTCACGCCTTTGTTGATTCAGCACGCAGACCGGTTGATTTTTCGGTTTTCTCCCGACGATTGGTTGTCACAGTCATTGCAACTCACCACCCTGGCCAAACATGCCATTGCCATTGATCGCCACGTGATCGTTTGCGGTTTTGGCAATACCGGTCGCAACCTTTGTCAGTTGTTGGAAATGGAGGGCATTTCCTACATCGCTGTGGACGTGAATGCCGATGTCGTCAAGTCAGCTGTGTTGGCGGGCCATCAAGTAGAGGTGGGCGATTCTTCTCAACTGTCTTATTTGATGTCGGCAGGATTGGCCAGAGCGTCTGCCGTGGTGGTCAGTTTCGATGACACTTTGGCTGCCTTGAAGGTGTTGGAATGGGTCAAACTGCATGTGCCTCATGTTCCAGTGATGGTTCGTACCCGCGACGACCATGACATGAACCTGTTGAAGGAGGCAGGCGCCAGCGAAGTGATTCCTGACGCCTTTGAGGTCAGTTTGAGCCTGGCCACCCAAACGCTCACCCGGCTGGGGTTTCCCGAACAGCAAGTCAACCGACTGGTGCTGGGCCAACGCCGATCTCATTACGCCGGTTTGAAAGATGGTCACCTCACAGCAGACTGAGCCGGCAGATTTTTTTGCACAACACGCTTTATTTTTTACACTTCATGCCGATTCATCAATGATTTTCGCGTTTCGCCTGCCCGGGTGTTGGATGGAAAAAGCCTTCAACAGCGTGCAATTTCCCTGTAAAAGTCTCTTTTGGTATTGAAAAGGTGTCCATATGTCCGAAAAAATATTTAATAACATTTCC
>CAJBOO010000085.1 GCA_903956845.1 uncultured Burkholderiales bacterium | reverse complement strand
TCTGGCGCACTACAATCACGCCACTTTTCTTATGCCACCATGACCGCCAAGCCACAAACAGACTATTCGGAAAGCTCGATCCGTGTCCTCAAAGGACTCGAGCCCGTCAAGCAACGTCCGGGCATGTACACCCGCACCGACAATCCCCTGCACATTTTGCAGGAGGTGATCGACAACGCGGCCGACGAGGCGCTGGCCGGTCATGGCAAGAAGATCCGCGTGACCCTGCACGGCGATGGCTCGGTGGGGATCGACGACGAGGGGCGGGGCATCCCCTTTGGCTTGCACCCCCAGGAAAAGGCGCCTGTGATCGAGCTGGTGTTCACCCGCCTGCATGCAGGTGGCAAGTTTGACAAGGGCAAGGGCGGCGCTTACAGCTTTTCAGGCGGCTTGCATGGCGTGGGTGTGAGCGTGACCAATGCCTTGGCCAAGCGCATGGAAGTCACTTCCTACCGCGAGGGCCAGGTGGCCCGTCTGGTGTTTTCCGGCGGCGACGTGATCGAGCCGCTGCAGTTGCGCAAAGCGGCCGAGGGAGACCGGCGTCAGGGCACTTCGGTGCGGGCCTGGCCTGATGCGCGCTATTTCGATGCCGCCGCCTTGCCCCTCAATGAGCTGATCCATCTGCTGCGCAGCAAAGCGGTGCTCATGCCCGGCGTGAGCGTGACGCTGCTTAACGAGAAAACCCGCGACAGCCAAACCTGGCTCTACAAGGCTGGCCTGCGCGACTACCTGATGCAGACGCTCAGCGCCGATCCGGTCATTCCGATGTTCGAGGGCGAAGGTTTTGCCGATGCGGCCCACGAGAGTTTTGCCGAAGGCGAGGGCGCCCAGTGGTGCGTGGCCTTCACCGAAGACGGCCAGCCGGTGCGCGAAAGCTATGTCAACCTGATCCCAACCACGGCCGGCGGCACCCATGAGAGCGGCTTGCGCGATGGCCTGTTTCAGGCCGTCAAGAGCTTCATCGACCTGCACGCCTTGCTGCCCAAGGGCGTCAAGTTGTTGCCCGAGGACGTGTTTGCCCGCGCCAGTTTTGTGCTGAGCGCCAAGGTGCTTGACCCGCAGTTCCAGGGGCAAATCAAAGAGCGGCTCAATTCACGCGACGCCGTGCGTTTGGTCTCGAGCTTTGTCAAGCCAGCACTGGATTTGTGGCTGAACGGGCATGTGGACTACGGCAAAAAGCTCGCCGAATTGGTCATCCGTGCGGCGCAATTGCGCCAAAAGGCCGGTCAAAAAGTGGAAAAGCGCAAAGGCTCGGGCGTGGCGGTCTTGCCCGGCAAGCTGACCGATTGCGAAAGCCGCGACCTGGCCTACAACGAATTGTTTTTGGTCGAGGGCGACAGTGCCGGCGGCAGCGCCAAGATGGGCCGCGACAAAGAAAGCCAAGCCGTGTTGCCCTTGCGTGGCAAGGTGCTCAACACCTGGGAAGTCGAGCGCGACCGTTTGTTTGCCAACAACGAGGTGCACGATATTGCCGTGGCGATTGGGGTCGACCCGCATGGCCCGAACGACACGCCTGATTTGTCCGGCTTGCGCTACGGCAAGGTATGCATCTTGAGCGACGCGGACGTGGACGGCTCGCACATCCAGGTGTTGTTGCTGACGCTGTTTTTTCGCCACTTCCCCAAGCTGATCGAGTCGGGCAATGTGTATGTGGCGCGGCCCCCTTTGTTCCGGGTGGACGTGCCTGCGCGCGGCAAAAAACCCGCGGCCAAGATGTATGCGCTGGACGAGGGTGAGTTGACCGCGATTTTGGACAAATGCGCCAAAGACGGTGTGCCCAAAGACAAATGCAGCATCAGCCGTTTCAAAGGCTTGGGCGAGATGAACGCCGAGCAACTCTGGGACACCACCTTGAACCCCGACACCCGCCGCTTGCTCCCGGTGCAGTTGGGCGTGCTGGATTTCTCCCAAACCGAGGGCCTGATCACCCAATTGATGGGCAAGGGCGAGGCCGCAGCGCGGCGTGAACTGATGGAGTTGCACGGCGACGCCATCGAGATTGATGTTTGACCATGAGTGATACACCTGTTGTGGATTTGAACGCCTCGTCCGAGTCGGACGACGGCATCGCCTTGGGCCATTACGCCCAACGTGCCTACCTGGAATACGCGCTGAGCGTGGTCAAAGGCCGCGCCTTGCCCGATGTGTGCGACGGCCACAAGCCGGTGCAGCGCCGCATTTTGTATGCGATGTCGCGCATGGGCCTGGGCTTTGGCGGGGCGAATGGCGCAGTCGGTGCCAGGCCTGTCAAAAGCGCCCGCGTGGTCGGCGATGTGCTGGGCCGCTACCACCCGCACGGCGACAGCGCGGCTTACGACGCCCTGGTTCGCATGGCGCAAGACTTCTCGCAGCGCTACCCCTTGATTGACGGCCAAGGCAACTTTGGCTCACGCGACGGCGACGGCGCGGCTGCTATGCGCTACACCGAGGCCCGCTTGGCACGCATCACCAATTTGCTGCTCGACGAGATCGACGAAGGCACGGTGGACTTCCAGCCCAACTACGACGGCTCGACCGAAGAACCCCGCCAGTTACCAGCGCGTTTGCCTTTTGCCTTGCTGAATGGCGCCAGTGGTATCGCGGTGGGCATGGCCACCGAAATCCCCAGCCACAACTTGCGCGAAGTCGCCGACGCCTGCGTGGCGCTGATCAAAAACCCCAAGCTCAGCAACGAAGAACTGTTTGCGCTGATGCCTGGCCCGGACTACCCTGGCGGCGGCCAAATCATCAGCAGTGCCTCGGACATTGCCGACGCTTATGCCTCTGGCCGTGGCTCGCTGAAAGTGCGGGCACGTTGGGTGATTGAAGACCTGGCACGTTCGCAGTGGCAGTTGGTGGTGAACGAACTCCCGCCCGGCGTCAGCAGCCAAAAAGTGCTGGAAGAAATCGAAGAACTCACCAACCCCAAGGTCAAGACCGGCAAAAAAGCCCTCAGCCCTGAGCAAACCCTGCTCAAAGCCACCATCTTGGCCGTACTCGATGGCGTGCGAGATGAGTCCAGCAAAGACGCCCCTGTGCGACTGGTGTTCGAGCCGAAAACCCGCACCATCGAACAGCAAGAACTCATCACCACCTTGCTGGCGCACACCAGTTTGGAGACCAGCTCGTCGATCAACCTGACCATGGTGGGTTTGGACGGCAAGCCCGTCCCCAAAACGCTGCGTCAAATGTTCGAGGAATGGATCGCGTTTCGCCAAACCACGGTGCAGCGTCGCTCCCAGCACCGCTTGGACAAGGTGCTGGCGCGTATCCACATCTTGGAAGGCCGCCAGTTGGTGTTGCTCAACATCGACGAGGTCATCCGCATCATCCGCCACAGCGACGAACCCAAGCCCGCACTCATCGAACGTTTTAAGCTGTCGGATCGCCAAGCCGACGATATTTTGGACATCCGCTTGCGCCAACTGGCGCGACTCGAAGCCATCAAGATCGAGCAAGAGCTCAAAGAACTGCGCGAAGAGCAAGGCCGCTTGGAAGACATCTTGGGCAGCGCCTCGTCTTTGCGCCGTTTGATGGTCAAGGAAATCGAGGCCGACGCCAAGACCTTTGCCGACGAGCGCCGCACCCTGATCCAGGCCGAGAAAAAAGCCGTGGCTGAAGTGAAAGTGATTGACGAACCCGTCACGGTGGTGGTGTCTGACAAAGGCTGGGTAAGGGCTCGCCAAGGCCATGGCCATGACCCCAGCAGTTTCGCTTTCAAGGCGGGCGACGAACTCTACGACACCTTCGAGTGCCGCACGGTCGACCAACTGATTGCCTTTGGCTCGAATGGCCGGGTCTACTCGGTGCCCGTGGCGTCCTTGCCAGGTGCGCGGGGAGACGGTCAGCCGGTCACCACCTTGGTCGATGTCGAATCCGGCACGCAACTCGTGCATTACTTTGCAGGCCCTGCCACGCTCACTTTGCTCATCAGCGGTTCGGGCGGCTATGGCTTCATATGTTGCATCGACAACCTGATTTCACGCAACAAAGCAGGCAAGGCGTTTGTGAATTTGGCCGAAGGCGAAACCCTGTGCGTGCCGTCCCTGGTTGGCGGTGGCAATGGGGCGACGCCCTTGCCGATCGCCACCCACGTGGCCTGTGCTTCGACGGGTGGGCGCATTCTCACTTTTGACATCACCGAGCTCAAAGCCATGGAAAAAGGCGGGCGCGGCTTGATGCTGATGGACCTCGAAGCCAAGGACACCTTGGCCGGTGCGGCCGCCTACACCCGCAGCATTACCCTTTTGGGTGTGGGGCGTGGGGGCAAAAACCGCGATGAAACGCTCGAGATCAGAAGCCTGAACAATGCGAAAGCTGCGCGGGCCCGCAAGGGCAAGGTGGCTGACCTCGGCTTCAAGCCCACCCATGTGTTGCGGGTCGAATGAATTTCACTGTATGAAGGCAAGTTGTATGCAAGCAAGTTTCAAAACAGGCCTGGTCCTGCAAAGTTGGTGGTTGGTGCTTGGCCTCACGGGGTCCTTGGCGTTGGCGCAAGACAAGGCCGACCCTGCCAAGGCCGCCAGCCCCCGACCTGCCATGACCGTCACGGTGGTCCAGGCGCAAACCCAAAACCTGTCCCAACGCCTGACTGCCAACGGCACCGTGGCCGCTTGGCAAGAGGCCAGCATCGGTGCAGAAATAGGTGGCTTGCGCTTGACCGAGGTGCGCGTCAACGTGGGCGACCAAGTCAAAGCGGGTCAGGTGTTGGCGGTATTCGCCACTGACACCGTGGTGGCGGGTATCAACCAAGCCAAAGCGGCCTTGAACGAAGCCAAGGCGGTCGCTTCTGAAACCCAGGCCAATGCCGACCGTGCCAGAGCATTGCAGCCCAGCGGCGTGATCAGTGCGCAGCAATTCAACCAGTACCTGACCGCAGAGGCCACCGCCAAAGCGCGTGTCGAGTCTGCCCAGGCTGCCTTGGCCGTGCAAGAACTGTTGTTGCGTCAAACCCAAGTCAAAGCGCCTGACAACGGCGTGATTTCTGCACGCACAGCCAGCGTGGGCGCGGTGCTGGGGGTGGGGACCGAGTTGTTCCGTCTGGTGCGTGGCAACCGCTTGGAGTGGCGTGCCGATTTGGTGTCGTCCGAGTTGTTCCGCATCAAGGCGGGTCAAAAGGTGCGCATCAGCACACCGCCGCAAGGCGAAGTCAATGGCACGGTGCGCATGGTCGCGCCCACGGTCGATGTGCAAAACCGCACCGGTGTGGTGTATGTCGACTTACCCGCATCCGCTTTGGGTGTCTTAAAGCCCGGCATGTTTGCCCGTGGTGAGTTTGAATTTGGCAGCACCGCAGCCCGCTTGTTGCCACAGCAATCGGTGGTGATGCGTGACGGCTTTCAGCAAGTGTTTGTGCTGGGTGCCGATCAGCGTGTGAGCCTGCACAAGGTAAGCGTGGGTCGCCGCCAAGGGGAATTGCTCGAGATCACCCAAGGCTTGCCCGAGAACGCCAAAGTGGTGGTGCGCGGCGCAGGCTTCCTGACCGCTGGTGACCTGGTGAAGGTTGTGCCATGAACGTTTCCGCATGGTCGATCCGCAACCCCGTGCCTTCGGTGGTGCTGTTTGTGCTCCTGAGTTTGGCGGGCCTCTTGGCCTTCAAGGCCATGAAGGTGCAAAACTTCCCCGACCTGGACCTGCCCACCATCATGGTGTCGGCGGCTTTGCCTGGCGCAGCACCTGGGCAGATGGAAACCGAGGTGGCGCGCAAGATTGAAAACGCCGTGGTCTCGGTGCAAGGCCTGAAAAACATCTACACCAAGGTACAAGATGGCGCGGTGATGATCACCTGCGAATTCCGCATTGAAAAACCGGTGCAAGAAGCTTTGGACGAGATCCGCTCGGCTGTGAATGGCATCCGCGGCGACTTGCCCGCTGACATGCTCGAACCCACGGTGAGCAAGCTCGACTTTGCGGGCACGCCCGTGTTGGCTTTCACCATCGCGGCACCCGATTTGGATCCCGAAGGCTTGAGCTGGTTTGTCGACCAAACCGTGGCGCGTCGCTTGTTGTCGGTCAAAGGCGTGGGCGCGGTCAACCGCGTGGGCGGTGTCAAGCGCGAAGTTGCGATTGCCCTCGATCCCGTGCGCATGCAGGCCTTGCGCATCAGCGCGGCCGATGTGTCACGTCAACTCAAGCAAGTGCAAAGCGAAAGTGCGGGTGGTCGCACCGATTTGGGCGGCAGCGAGCAGCCCATGCGCACCTTGGCGACGGTCGGCTCGGCCGCCGAGCTGGCCGACCTGGAGTTGTCGGTGGGGCAGGGTGGACGCATTCGTTTGCGTGACATCGCCCAAGTCAGCGACACCGTGGCCGAGCAACGCTCAGCTGCCTACCTCAATGGCCAACCCGTCGTGGGTTTTGAAATCACCCGCAGCCGAGGTGCGAGCGAAGTCGAAGTGGGCGCGGCGGTGCAAAAGGCCTTGACCGAGTTGCGTGCCAACCACCCCAATGTGCAAATCACCAACGCGTTTGACTTTGTCACACCCGTCGAAGAGGAATACCAAGCCTCGCTGATCTTGTTGTACGAAGGGGCTTTGTTGGCGGTGCTGGTGGTCTGGCTGTTTTTGCGTGACCTGCGCGCTACCTTCGTGTCTGCCGTGGCCCTGCCGCTGTCGGTGATACCCGCTTTCATCGGCATGTGGTACCTGGGTTTTTCCATCAACGTCATCAGCTTGTTGGCCCTGTCGTTGGTGGTCGGTATCTTGGTCGACGACGCGATCGTTGAGGTGGAGAACATCGAACGGCATTTGCACATGGGCAAGACCCCGTTCAAGGCCGCGATGGAAGCCGCGGATGAAATTGGCTTGGCCGTGATCGCCACCACCTTTACCTTGGTGGCGGTGTTTTTGCCGACCGCGTTCATGAGCGGCGTGCCGGGTAAGTTTTTCAAACAGTTTGGTTGGACTGCAGCCTTGGCGGTGTTTGCCTCCTTGGTGGTGGCGCGGATGCTCACGCCCATGATGGCCGCTTACATGTTGAGGCCCACCAACAAACCCGCGCCTGTGCCGTTTTGGATGCCTCGCTACCTGCGTACCGTGCGATGGTGCTTGAACCACCGTTTTTGGACCGCGCTGGGTGCCGCTGCATTTTTCATGGGTTCATTGGCCTTGATCCCTTTGTTGCCCACCGGCTTCATCCCGCCAGACGACAACTCACAAACCCAGATTTACCTCGAGCTGCCCCCGGGCACACCCTTGTCATTGACCCAGCAAACCGCTGAAGATGTGCGTCAGCGCATCGCCAAGATCCCGCAAATCCAAAGCGTGTACACCACGATCGGCGGCGGGTCGGCAGGTGCAGACCCTGGGATGCCTCAAGGTGCAGCCGAAACCCGCATGGCGACCCTCACGATTCAACTCACCAAGCGCGGCGAACGTCCACGCAAAGGCGTGATTGAAAACCAAATCCGTGCGCTGTTGACGGACATTCCTGGCGTGCGCACCAAGGTGGGTCTGGGGGCATCGGGTGAGAAATACCTGATCATGCTCACCGGCGACGACCCGACCGCATTGCAACAATCCGCCACGGCCTTTGAGCGCGACCTGCGCACCATTCCTGGCTTGGGTTCGGTCAATTCGAGTGCCAGCTTGGTGCGCCAAGAAATCGCGGTGCGCCCTGACTTTGCCCGCGCTGCTGATTTGGGTGTGACCAGTGCGGCCATTGGTGACACCTTGCGCATCGCCACCGTGGGTGACTATGACGTGGCGCTGCCCAAACTCAATTTGGCTCAACGGCAAGTGCCGATCATGGTCAAGTTGGCCGACAGTGCCCGTCAAGACCTGGACTTGTTGGGACGACTCACCGTGCCTGGCAGCAAAGGACCGGTGTTGCTGGCCGAGGTGGCCAAGCTGGAGGCCAGCGGTGGCCCCGCCATCATCGATCGTTACAACCGCGAGCGCAACATCCAGTTCCAAATCGAGTTGTCTGGCAAGGGCTTGGGCGACGTGAAAGAGTTGGTGAAAAACCTCCCCACCGTGCAGCAGTTGCCCCCTGGCATCAAGCTGGTGGAAGTGGGTGACGCCGAGATCATGGGCGAGTTGTTCGCGAGTTTTGCCTTGGCCATGTTGACCGGCATCTTGTGTATCTATTTGGTGTTGGTGCTGCTTTTCAAGAGCGTCTTGCACCCGGTCACGATCTTGGCCGCGCTGCCGTTGTCGTTGGGTGGGGCTTTCGTTGCCTTGCTGATCGCAGACAAGAGTTTCTCCATGCCCTCGCTGATTGGTTTGATCATGCTCATGGGTGTGGCGACCAAGAACTCGATTTTGTTGGTCGAGTACGCGATCGTGGCGCAGCGTGACTTGGGCTTGAGCCGCTTTGATGCTTTGATGGACGCCTGCCAAAAACGGGCCCGTCCGATCATCATGACCACCATTGCCATGGGCGCAGGCATGTTGCCGATCGCAGCGGGTTGGGGCACATCCGATGGCAGCTTCCGCTCGCCCATGGCGGTGTCGGTGATTGGTGGCTTGATCACCTCCACCTTCCTCAGCCTGTTGGTGATTCCAGCCGTCTACCTGTATGTGGACGACTTTGGGTTGATGGTCAGTCGGCTGTGGAAGCGGCTCAAACCCGCCACCCACTGACCAACACCATGGACACCCGCACGGGCGCGTCCATGGTGAGCCCAGTGCTCAGTTCAGCTCGGCTATCAACTCGATTTCAACGCATGCGCCCATCGGCAGTTGCGCCACCCCAAAGGCGCTGCGGGCATGCAGGCCCACATCACCCATGATGTGACCCAGCAATTCGCTGCAACCGTTGGTGACCAGGTGCTGTTCAGTGAAAGTGGGGCTGGAGTTGACCAAGCTCATGACCTTCACGATGCGTTTGACCTTGTGTAAATCGCCACCGCAGGCCGCGCTCAAGGTGCCCAAGAGGTCGATGGCCACGCTTTTGGCTGCCAACTTGCCTGTGTCGGTGTCCATGTTGGTGCCCAGTTGACCCACCCAGGGCTTGCCATCTTGCTTGGCGATGTGACCGCTGATGAACACCAGGTTGCCCGTTTGGACAAAGGGCACATAGGCGGCGGCAGGGATAGCCACGGGGGGCAGTTGGATGTTGAGGGCTTGCAGGCGTTGGTGGATGGACATAGGGGGTCAGCGTGAGTTGGAAAGAGGCGAGTTTAGGACCAGGCAGCGGTTTATTTTCATCAAGATGATTCAAGTTCAGCCACGATGTGTCGATTTCAACAGGTCTTTTTGTGTTTCGCCATGCGCTGGCATGGTTTCTTCAGGGTGATGTGATGTCCTTGCGCACAGGCAAATGGCTCTTGGTGATGCTGCTTTGGCATGCCGCTGCTGCCGCATGGGCCCAAGCGACCGATGAGCAGGGCTACCCGATCGCGACGCAGCGAGAAATCGAGATGATGGAGCGCGGGTACTTGTTTTATCCACCCCGTGCGATTCGCAAACCGGCTCAAGCACAAGCTGCGCCCACGCCCACGCCCACGCCTCCAGTCACCGCTGAGGTGCACACAGCCCCAGAGCTCAAGCCGCCTGAACAGGCCATCCCTGTGGTGCCAACGCCTGCACCTGCCAGTGAATTGGCCAGCCTGTCCATGGCAGGTGAAAAAATCCTGCAAACCCATGGCCACAACCGCTTGGCATCACTGCCTCGTTTTGAAAAATCAGCCATGTATGTGGGGGGAGGCAGCAGTGTGGTGGTTGGTAAAACCACGCCCTTGCCTGATGGCCGAAAGTACCGCATCGAATTCAGCGATGGATTCATGTCGGTCGGAGGCGAGAAAACCCTCGGCGGGGGACAGTACAACTCCTCGGTCACCCGCCAGCGTTTGGGTTTGTTTTTGGATTGGTCGCCCAACCAAGACCATTGGTATGTCACTGGAGGCCTGACTTTGAATCAGCACACCCTCAAGTTGAGAGCCAAGCCCAACAGCACGGTGGTCATTCATGGCAAAAGCATCGAGGTAGGCAATGGCGTCTTGGATATCGATTACAGCTTGCCCAAGTTAACGCCCTATGTGGGTGTGCGCTATGTGCGCAAGCCCTATCACGACAAAGGATGGGAAGGTTTTGCAGAAGTGGGCGTGGTGTTGTCCAAGCTCAACGCCGACGTCACCACCTCATTGATAGGTCAAAACGGATTGACCGAGTCTGATGTGTTGGCAGAAACAGATGCCTTGAGAAAATCCATGTACCGATGGTCAGTGGTGCCCCATGCCGTGGTGGGCATGAGTTACAAGTACTGAAATGCACATGGCAATCAAACGAAGCATTCTCCTCTGCTGCATGGCCATGCTGACCGCATGTGGCGGCAGCACTGCCATCCATGAAATGTTGGGCTTGGCCACTTTGTCTGGCATGGCTGCTGGCGGTGCTGCCATCGTGGGGGAAGTTCAAGTCACCGACAGTTTGGGCGTAGAACTGCCTAAGCCTGTGGTGATTGACACGGACGGCAATTTCACAGCCAACGTGGCGGGGATGAAAGCCCCCTTCATCATCCAAGCTACCGGCTTGGTTGGTAACAACCCAGTCAACTATTTTTCAATCGCTTTGCTGGAAGATGTGGGACGCACAGTGAATGTCACGCCCTTCACAGACTTGATGGTGCGGCACATCAGCGCACAAATTTCGGATGATTGTTTTGCCTTTGAATTGAAGCCTTGCGCCAATTTGAAAGACAAGCTCACACCAGCCAGCATTGCCAAAGCCCAAAATGATGTTCAAGCCATCCTGCAGCCGGCATTGGCCGGTCTGAATCTGACCAACGTTGACTTGCTCAGAGGTGCATTCAAGGCTAACCATCAAGACATGGATGCCATTTTGGATTTGGTGAAAGTGGAGCGTTCAGGCAAGCAGCTCATCCTGAAAAATGCCCTAGACCAGACAACCTTGTCTGTGATCGATCCAGGGGTGCCAGCCTCGTTGTCAGAGCCGATCAAAAATATCACTGCTGCAAGCATCAACCAATCTGCTGCTGATCTGCAAAGCATTCAAAACGTCATCAAATCGCTTGAAAAGTTGTACGCCTCGAGAGAGCCGACCATGGCTGAGCTGATGGCTTCAAGCGCATTTGACACCGCCAGGTTTTTGGATGCGGGCGAAGACTTTGTGCACTGGGCCCCATCAATGGCCGGCCAAGTGGGATTGATCGGCCTCAAAG
>CAJBOO010000084.1 GCA_903956845.1 uncultured Burkholderiales bacterium | reverse complement strand
GGTCGCTGAGGTCGCTGAGGTCGCTGAGGTCGCTGAGGTCGCTGAGGTCGCTGAGGTCTCGCACGATGAACCACCTGCCACTGCAGAAGCAGTTGACTCTTCAGAAGCAGTTGACTCTTCAGAAGCAGTTGACTCTTCTGAAGCCGTTGCCACGCCAGCAAAACCACCTGCGCCACCGAAAAAAGTTGTGGCGGTGCGAGGCGACGACCGCCCCGGTCAGAAAAAAACAGAGCCTGCGCCTGCAGGTCGGTTCGGCGACAAACCTGGTGCCCGTCGTGACCAACGCGACGGCCCCGGGGCGCGGCGCGGGGCAGATGCGCCGCGTGGGCGTGACCGTGACGCTTTTGAACCACGTGGACCCCGTTTGGGGGATGCAGCTTTCCGTGCCCAACGGCATGCTTTAGAGCAAGCCGACAACGCCTTGCGCCGTTTGGCCATGCAAGCGCACGGCGAGACCTTGGTTCACGTGTTGACGGCTTGGGAAACACGACAAGCAGAACAACTCCCGGCGGCCAAAGAGTTGGGCAACCGGGTCACCCCAGCCCAGCGCCAGGCCTGGACGCAAGCGCTTCAAGCGAATGCGCAAGGTAACGCAGACACGGCTTTGCTGCGCATGGAAATGGCCGCGGAAGTGGCCACCCCTGCCAGCCACATGGACGCACGACGTGCCCTGCAGTTGCAGTTGTTGACCAAGCGCCATGAAGCCCCGCCTGCACAAACGTGGGCGCAAGACATGGCGCAAGTGTTGTCATCGCCTTACCAAGCGGACGCTGCCCAACGCGTGCAGGCCGCCTTGAAGGTATTGCTCAAGCGCTAAACCGTGTGTAAATCGATGCGATGAAAGCCTCGCTCGGCTTGCCATCGCAGCGCTTGCAAACGAGGCGGGGAGGCCTGCCCATCCCAGTCGCTCAGCACCCAGCGTTGCTTGCCTTGCCCCAGGTCATGGCAGGCCGGCTGGTGGGTATGCCCATGCACCATCCATGTGGTTTGTGATTCGTCCAACCAGGCCAGTGTGGCAGCCAGGTCCACATCCACCAAGGTGTGTGACAAGTTCTTGCGTGCTTCGCTTTGTGCGCGCAATTGACGCGCCATCTCTGTGCGGACGTCCAAGGGCTGCGCTAAAAAAGCCGCTTGCCAAGCGGTGCTGCGCACTTGCTTGCGAAAAACTTGGTAGTCCGTGTCTGCCAAACAGAGTTCATCGCCGTGGCTGAGCAGGCCACTGCCGTCTCGTGTGTGCAGCACACACGGGTCGCTCAGCGCTTGCATGCCGCTTGCCGCCAATGCTTTGGCGCCAAACAAAAAATCACGGTTTCCCACCATCCAATAGACAGGCAAGCGCCGACTGGTTTGCCGAATCAGATGCAAACAGTCGCGTTCAAATTCGCCTGCAGGGTGGTCCAGTAAGTCGTCGCCCACCCACACCTCGAACAAGTCGCCCAGGATGAACAAGGCGTCGGCTTGCACATCGCGCAGGTAATGTGACCAGGCTTGGAAAGTAGCGACCTCTGACTGCTGCAGGTGCAGGTCGGAGATGAACTCGATGCATGACCATGGCTGGCCATCCACCTCTTTGGCTGGCGCTGACGGAGGTGCGGCAGTCAACGCAGCCATTCAAGCCAGTCAGACCACCACGGCTTTGGTGATGACCACATCGTCCTTGGGCACGTCGTCGTGAAAGCCACGGCGACCTGTGTCGACCTTGCAGATCGCGTCAACCACCTCGGTGCCGGAGATGACTTTGCCGAAGACCGCATAGCCCCAACCAGAAGCAGTGGGTGCGGTGTGGTTCAAAAAGCCGTTGTCTTTGACGTTGATGAAAAACTGTGCAGTGGCCGAGTGTGGGTCGCTGGTGCGGGCCATGGCCACGGTGTAGCAATCGTTTTTCAAGCCGTTGTTGGCTTCGTTGTCGATGGTGCTGGCGACTTTTTTCTCCTTCATGCCAGGCGACATGCCGCCGCCTTGGACCATGAAGCCAGGAATCACGCGGTGAAAAATCGTGTCGTCGTAGTGGCCTTTTTCCACGTAGTCCACAAAATTGGCCACGGTTTTGGGGGCTTTGTCTGCGTCGAGTTCGAGGGTGATCACGCCCAGGTCTTGGATGTGCAATTCGATTTGAGGGTTGGACATGTTCATTTCACCAAAGTTGCGGATTGGATGACCACCTGTGTTTGGGGCGCGTCGGTGGGGAAGGGGCCGCCAGGGCCGGTGGGGGTTTGCTTGATCTTGGTGATGACGTCCATGCCAGAGACCACTTTGCCAAAAGCCACATAGCCCCAGCCTTGTCCAGAAGGCGCTTGGTGGTCCAAGAAGTCGTTGTCTTTCACGTTGATAAAAAACTGTGCGCTGGCCGAGTGGGGGTTGTTGGTGCGGGCCATGGACAGGGTGCCCACGCTGTTGCGCAAGCCGCCTTTGGCCTTGGCTTCAGCACCTTCGTGTTTGATGGGCGCTTTGGTGGGTTTTTCTTGGTACTTGGTGTCGTAACCACCACCTTGGATCATGAAGTTGTTGATCACACGGTGAAAAATCGTGCCGCTGTAGTGGCCACTTTTGACATAGCCCAAAAAATTTTCCACGGTGTTGGGTGCGGTGTCGGCAGCAAGTTCGACAACGAATTCACCCGCCGAAGTGACAAATTTCACTTGGGGGTTGGTTTGCGCTTGAGCGTGCATGGCAGCGCCCAAAGTGATGAACAAGGCCATCAGGCCGCGACGTGTGAATGTGCTCATGGTGTTGACAGAGTGAGTTGTAAAACAGGTTGAAGGGCAGTGAGTTTGTTGCCCAATGGCTTGGCGTTGCCGCCAGTTTCTTGTGCTTTGAGAAAGGATCGCTTGGCCAAGTGAAGCAACACGTCGCCCAGGTTTTCGTGGGCGGTGGCGTAGTTGGGGTTGTTGCGCAAGGCGTGCATGAACGCTTGTTGGGCTTCGTCCATTTTTCCTTGCGCGGCCAGCATCACCCCCAAATTGTTTTGCACCTCAGGCAGTTCGGGGTAGTCTTGCGCGAGTTGAATGTAGACATCAAAAGCTTCGTCATCGCGTTTGAGTTGTTGCAACAGGCGGGCTCGCCAAAAGCGCATTTGTGGATCGCGGGGTTGTTTTTCCAAGTAGGCATCGATCTGCCACATCGCATTGGTCCAATCACGACGCGTCAAGCTTTTTTGCACTTCGTCGTGGGGTGTGCCTTTGAAGTTTTGGGCCGTTGACGTTTGCGCTTGAGCGGGGGTCATGCCGATGAGCAAACCCATGGACAACACACAGCTGACGCGGCGCCAACAGGGCAGATCTCCAAGGAAAGAAAAGGGCATGCGCATGAGATGGTGGTGAAGCATCCAAAGATTGTCGGGACGCAAAAACAAGAGGCCTAGATATACTGCGGTCATTGTAGTTGAGAGATATCACGCCTCTTGTTGCGCTTCGCAAGCTTCGCCTCACACCATGACCCTTCGCATCCACAACACGCTCACGCGTGAATTGCAAACTTTCGTGCCCCTGCAAACAGGGCAGGTGCGCATGTACGTTTGCGGCATGACGGTCTACGACTTTTGCCACATTGGCCACGCCCGTTCCATGGTGGCTTTCGATGTGGTTCAGCGCTGGTTGAAGCAATCGGGTTACCAAGTGACTTACGTGCGCAACATCACCGACATAGACGACAAAATCATCCGTCGCGCCACCGAAAACGGCGAAACCATCCGCGCCTTGACCGACCGCATGATTGATGCCTTGCACCAAGACGCAGATGCTTTGGGCATAGAACGACCCACCGCCGAGCCCCGCGCCACTGACCATGTGCCGGGCATGTTGTCCATCATCGACAAATTGCAGCAACGTGGTTTGGCCTACCCATCTCCCAATGGCGACGTCAATTTTGCGGTGCGTAAATTCCAGGGCTACGGCAAGTTGTCTGGCAAGTCCTTGGATGAATTGCATGCAGGCGAGCGCGTCGCTGTGCTCGATGGCAAAGAAGACCCACTCGACTTTGTGTTGTGGAAAACCGCCAAAGCAGAAGAGCCCGCTGACGTGAAATGGGACAGCCCGCACGGCTTGGGCCGTCCCGGCTGGCATATCGAGTGCTCAGCCATGGCCTGCGAGTTGCTGGGTGAATCCTTTGACATCCACGGCGGCGGTGCGGATTTGCAGTTCCCCCACCACGAAAATGAAATCGCTCAAAGCGAAGGTGCGCATGGCGTGCCCATGGCGTCGGTTTGGATGCACAACGGCTTCATCAACGTGGACAACGTCAAGATGTCCAAAAGCCTGGGCAACTTTTTCACCATCCGCGATGTCTTGAAGGCCTATGAGCCCGAAGTCGTTCGCTTCTTTGTGGTGCGCAGCCATTACCGCAGCCCCTTGAATTTCAGCGATGTGCATTTGGACGATGCACGTGCTTCACTCAAACGCTTGTACACCACGCTGCATGCGGTCAAGCCCGACGCGGTGACCATCGATTGGACGCAAGCCCATGCGGCGCGTTTCAAAGCCGCGATGGACGAAGACTTTGGCACCCCAGAAGCCGTCGCGGTGTTGTTTGAATTGGCGACCGAGATCAACCGTCAGCCATCTGCCTCGCTCAGTGGATTGCTCAAAGGCTTGGCCGGCGTGTTGGGTTTGCTGCAACAAGACCCGCAAGCGTTCTTGCAAGCCGGTGCGGCAGGCGTGGACGAAGACAGCATCCAACGCCACATACAAGCCAGAGCCGCGGCCAAAGCCGCCAAAAACTTCGCCGAAGCTGACCGCATCCGCAACGAATTGCTGGCCCAAGGCATCGTGCTCAAAGACTCGGCCCAAGGCACCCAGTGGGAGCGTGCCTGATGGCCGTTCGCCCCTTGCCCGTCAAACGCACCAAGCCCGCTTATTGGGACGAGGCGTGCAAACACCTGGCCAAAAAAGACCGGGTGATGCGCAGACTCATTCCGCAGTTTGGCGACGTGAGTTTGGAGTCGCGAGGTGACGCGTTCATCACGTTGGCTCGCAGCATCGTGGGCCAGCAAATCTCGGTCAAAGCCGCGCAAGCGGTGTGGGAGCGGTTTGCCGCACTCACCAAAAGCCTCACGCCCGCGAGCGTGCTCAAGCTCAAGGTGGACGACATGCGCGCTGCCGGTTTGTCTGCCCGCAAAGTGGAATACCTGGTTGACCTGGCCCTGCATTTCTCCAACGGCACGGTCCACACCCGCCAATGGTCCGAGATGGACGACGAGGCCATCATTGAAGAATTGGTGGCGATCCGGGGCATTGGCCGCTGGACCGCTGAGATGTTTTTGATCTTTTATTTGCTGCGCCCCAACGTTTTGCCGCTGGACGATGTGGGCCTGATCAATGGCATCAGCCACAACTATTTTTCCGGTGAAGCAGTCAGTCGCAGCGATGCCCGCGAAGTGGCCTCGGCCTGGGCGCCGTATTGCAGTGTGGCAACTTGGTATATTTGGCGCTCGCTCGACCCGCAACCCGTTTCTTACTGAACGGGCCAAAGCCCAGCGATCAAGGAGACCCGATTGGCGAAGAAAACTTTCCTCGACTTTGAGCAACCGATTGCCGAACTCGAAACCAAGATTGAAGAACTGCGCTATGTGCAAGTCGAATCTGCGGTGGACATATCCGAAGAAATAGACCAGTTGTCCAAAAAGAGCTTGCAGCTCACCAAGGATATTTACAGCGACCTGACCCCTTGGCAAATCACCAAAATCGCCCGACACCCAGAGCGTCCCTACACCCTGGATTACATCGCTGAAATCTTCACAGACTTTGTGGAGATGCACGGTGACCGCCACTTTGCAGACGATTTGAGCATCGTGGGCGGATTGGCCCGCTTCAATGGCAATGCCTGCATGGTGATTGGCCAGCAAAAAGGCCGCGACACCAAAGAGCGCACCGCCCGCAATTTCGGCATGACCCGCCCCGAGGGTTACCGCAAAGCCTTGCGCCTGATGAAGACCGCTGAGAAATTCAAGCTGCCTGTGTTCACGTTTGTGGACACGCCCGGCGCATTCCCTGGCATCGACGCAGAAGAGCGCAGCCAGTCGGAAGCGATTGGCCGCAACATTTTTGAAATGGCCCAACTGCAAGTGCCCATCATCACCACCATCATTGGTGAAGGTGGTTCTGGTGGCGCTTTGGCCATCAGCGTGGCCGATCAGTTGGTCATGTTGCAATACGCGATTTATTCGGTCATCAGCCCTGAAGGCTGTGCTTCGATTTTGTGGAAAACCTCGGACCGCGCCTCAGACGCGGCAGATGCCTTGGGCATCACCGCGCACCGCTTGAAAGCCTTGGGCTTGATTGACAAGATCGTCAACGAGCCCGTGGGGGGCGCACACCGAGACACCAAGCACATGGCCGCGCAACTCAAACGTGGTCTCAACGATGCTTGGCGTCAGGTGAGCGACCTGAAGGTCAAAGAGCTGCTCGACCGTCGCTATGAACGGCTGCAAAGCTATGGCCGATTCAACGACACCAAAGCCGACAGCCGTTGACGCGTGGCGTCAGGCCGCTGTGCCAGCGGACCTGAGCCTCGACCACTTTCACCCCCCGCTTCCCTTTGCCGTGGCCTTGAGCGGCGGCGCTGATTCAACCGCGCTGCTGTTGGCTTGCGCCAAGCAGTGGCCAGGGCAGGTGAGGGCAGTGCATGTGCACCATGGCTTGCAAGACGCAGCAGATGACTTTGCCCGCCATTGCGAACGCCTGTGCGCTGTGTGTGACGTGCCCTTGGTGGTGCATGCTGTGAACGCGAAGCACGCCTCTGGCGAAAGCCCCGAAGATGCCGCCCGCCAAGCTCGATATGCCGCGTTTGCCCAGGTGTTGCAAAGCCACTGGGATGGCCAGATCCGCGACGTGGCCTTGGCCCAGCATGCAGATGACCAGGTGGAGACCTTGTTGCTGGCCCTGTCGCGTGGCGCGGGTTTGCCGGGCTTGTCAGCCATGCCCGAGCGCATGGAGCGTCACGGTTTGGTGATTCACAGGCCTTGGCTGCACGTCAAAGCTGCGGTGTTGCGTGATTGGCTCACACACATGGCGGTCACGTGGGTCGAAGACCCCACGAATGCGGACACGCAATTCACCCGCAACCACATTCGCCATCACTTGTTGCCTGTGCTGGAAAAAGCGTTTCCCTCGTTCAGACAAACCTTTGCGCGCAGTGCCCGACACGCGGCCCAAGCCCAGGGTTTGTTGCGCGAATTGGCCGAGCAAGATGCCCAAGTGGTGGGCATCCCACCTGCGATTGCCCAGCTACAAGCCTTGTCTGCGGCACGGCAGGCCAACCTGTTGCGGCATTGGTTGAGCGGGCGGGGCGTGCAGGCGAGTACCCGCCAACTCGACGCGTTACAGGTGCAAATCAGCGCTTGCACCACCCGCGGGCACCAGATCGACATCAAAGTGGGTGACGGCTTTGTCAGGCGCAGTGGTGCAACGCTCGATTGGTACAATTTCTAGCTTTTCCAGACGCATACCTCTACAAGATGGCTCTCATCGTTCATAAATACGGCGGCACCTCTATGGGCTCGACCGAACGCATCCAAAACGTGGCCAAGCGGGTGGCCAAATGGGCCCGAGCCGGGCACCAGATGGTCGTGGTTACCTCGGCCATGAGCGGTGAAACCAACCGTTTGCTGGGTTTGGCCAAAGAACTCGGCGGCAATGCCCACACCGACGCCCACCTGCGCGAACTCGACGCCCTGGCCGCCACGGGCGAACAAGCGTCATCCGCCTTGCTCGCCATCGCCATGCAAGCCGAAGGTATTCCTGCGGTCAGTTACTCGGGTTGGCAAGTGCCGATCCACACCAACAGCGCCTTCACCAAGGCCCGCATCGAATCGATCGATGACAAGCGTGTGCGTGCCGATTTGAGCGCGGGCAAAGTGGTCATCATCACCGGCTTTCAAGGCGTGGACCCCGATGGCCATGTGACCACCTTGGGTCGCGGTGGTTCGGATACATCAGCAGTGGCTGTGGCTGCGGCCATGAAGGCGGCTGAGTGCTTGATCTACACCGACGTCGATGGCGTCTACACCACCGACCCCCGAGTGGTGCCCGAGGCCAAGCGCTTACACACCGTGAGCTTTGAAGAAATGCTGGAAATGGCATCGCTTGGCAGCAAGGTATTGCAAATCCGCTCGGTGGAATTTGCGGGCAAATACAAAGTGCCACTGCGTGTGCTCTCGAGCTTCACACCCTGGGACATCGACATCAACGAGGAAGCCAAGTCAGGCACCTTGATCACTTTTGAGGAAGACGAACAAATGGAACAAGCCATCGTATCTGGCATTGCCTTCACCCGCGACGAAGCCAAAATTTCCGTGATCGGTGTGCCCGACAAACCTGGCATTGCCCATCAAATTTTGGGTGCGGTGGCCGAGGCCAACATCGAAGTCGACATGATCATCCAAAACATCAGCAAGGGCGGCTTGACGGATTTCAGCTTCACGGTCAACCGCAACGACCATGCTCGCGCCATGGAGTTGCTCAAAGCCAAGGTGTTGCCGGCCTTGGGTGCGCCCGAGGTATTGGGTGACAACAAGATTTGCAAGGTGTCTATCGTTGGCATCGGCATGCGCAGCCACGTGGGCGTGGCCAGCAAAATGTTTGCTTGCCTGAGCGCCGAGGGCATCAATATCCAAATGATCTCCACCAGTGAAATCAAAACCTCGGTGGTGCTGGACGAGAAGTATTTGGAGTTGGCCGTTCGGGCTTTGCACAAAGCCTTTGACCTTGAGCAGAATCAGGCATAATTTACACAGCTGGAAACGTGACCGAGTGGCCGAAGGTGCTCCCCTGCTAAGGGAGTATGGGGTGTAGAGCCTCATCGAGGGTTCGAATC
This sequence comes from uncultured Burkholderiales bacterium, assembly GCA_903956845.1. Classification (GTDB taxonomy): domain Bacteria; phylum Pseudomonadota; class Gammaproteobacteria; order Burkholderiales; family Burkholderiaceae_C; genus Limnohabitans. The sequence goes on along the minus strand of CAJBOO010000084.1, from coordinate 23,379 downwards.
CCTCCGTTTCCGCCAGCAAACAAGCAAAGACGCCCCTCACGGGGCGTTTTTCATTTGGGCATGTGTTGCGACACCAAGTTCGGCATCGATTGCCAATGCATCATTGCCGCGGCTTGCAGGGGTTGCGCACCCAACCATGGCGCAAATTGCGACGGTGCCAACACCAAAGGCGTGCGTTTTTCTTCACCTGGCTTGTGGAACTGGTTCATCACCGGATGTTGGTCCGCATTCACCGTCAACATGGAGAAACTGGTCACCACTTCGCCTGAGTGGGGGTCGGTCCAGGTGTCCCAAATGCTGGCGATGCCAAAAGGCGTGTGCGAAGCCAAGGCAATTTGCCAACGCTCAGCTTTGCCGCTCACATAGTTGGGCTCAAAGAAGTGGTCCAACAACACGATGCCATAGCGTCTTTGTCGCCAAGCGGTTCTGTAGCTGGGTTTGCTGTCAACCGTTTCCGAGCGGGCGTTGTAGGTGTGTCGGCTGATCTTGTCGTCTTTGGCCCAGCCGGGGATCAACCCAAACCGGGCCAAGCCACACGCCACGCGCCCGGTTTGGTGGCTTTTGACCACCAAGGGTGCCACATAACCTGGGTAGGCCTCGGGGGGATAGTCGCCCGCAGGCAGGTCGAGGTCAAAGTGTTCTTTGACCCATGGGTTGTTGCGGGTGGCGGCAAAATTGGTGCACATGCTGCGTCAGTATGGCTCACACAAAATGAGCAAGCTCACACCACGATGCCTTCGATGTCCATCAAGCGGGCCAAGCTCTCTTCCAAAATCGCCCGGGCCTTGCCAGCCGATTGGTTCAATTGTTGGTGAAGTTGTGCATCTTTTGCATCGCGGTTGGCGCATTCACTGCTGTAGAGCTCAAATGCGCTCAAGTTGCTGATCAATTCTGCCAGGTGGTTGGGGCATTCACAGGCGATGGTGCTGGTCAAACCCGTCACACGGGCCAGTTGCTCGTTGCTGAATCGACGTGGCGCCACCACCTGTTCAGTGGCTTGGCTGGTCCGTGCAGCGCGTTGCCGAACAAACAAGCTAGCCCGGTGTATATCTGCGGCCGTGACCATTCCTTTGAGGCAAATGACGCCGGCCTGTTCCAGGGTGGCAAGGGTTTTCTTGTTGCCAAAGTTGAAAACCACCATGGCTGTGGAGCAACCGGCGTGCGCCATGTCGAGTTGAATCTGCGCGAGGGAGTCGGGGGTGAGGGCTACCCATTCCAGCACCAAGACATCGGCTGTTGCCGGCCCAGGGGAGGGGTCGCTGGGGTGCCAATCCGCCATGATTTGGATGTCCTCGTGCAGCAACAAATCGCGCGCCACCCGTTGTCGCAAACTGGCGCTGGCAAACACCAGTCGGCATTTTTCAAAGGGCGCATGGGCAACAGGCGATGGGGTAGCCAGCGCGGTTTGGAGTTGCTTAGACAAATCGCCGATGGACAACTGGGCTAAACCACTCACGGGGTAACCCCTGTCGGTCAATTGCTTGACCAAGCCCAGCTTGGTGATGTCAGCCTCTGCATACAAGCGGCGTCCCGATTCGCTTCTGCCCGGGACGATCAATCCGTAACGCCTCTCCCACACGCGCAGGGTTTCAGGATGGATTTGGGTTCGCTTGGCAACGATACCGATGGTGTATTGATAGGGGTTGGCGTCAGTCATGCGGTCAATTGTTTATGTTTTGTTTATAAATATCAAGGCTTGCTTGGCCGTTGCAGTGCATTCACCACACGGGCTTGTGCATGTTTTTGTCATGGATATGTGTCATAAAGTACCTTTATTCGGCATATTTACCTGAGCATGAACAGATTTTGACGCAGATATTTTCAAAAAACATTGGTAAAACCCCTAATATTTAGATTTCGTTTACTTTTAATCTTTACAAAACATATTCATCTGCTACAGTTCATTTACCGGCTTCAAGACAGCCCCCCTTTCAACCCCTAAGGACTTCACCATGATCAAAAACCTTCTCCTCATCGCCGGTTTGGTTTCCGCTCAATTCGCCTTCGCTGCTGACAACAACAGCGCTGTGGTTTCAGACAAAGACGCTTCCGTGATGGTTGCCATGAACAAGACCACCTGGTCCGTGATTGCAGCCAACGCCCCCAAGGGCATGACCAAGGTGCGTGAATTCCACGACATGGGTGACAGCGGTGTGCAGCAAATCGACTATGTGGTCAACTGTGCCAACGGCACCTTGGCGTTGGCAGACTTTGCGGTATTGACCGTCAAAGGTCGCTTGCCAGTGCGTGCCGTTGAGCCAAGCATGGACAACTTGTCTTTCTACAAGCCTTTGATTGAGCATGACCTCAAAGTGGCCAACAACGCCTGCGAAAGCCGCATGGCCATGAATGGCAACCGCGTCAGCGAATAAGCCTGCGGTATGTCAAGCCAACCCGGCCTGTAGGCCGGGTTTTTTCATTGGGAGGCAGGAGGCAACAAACCCGCCAACACTTGATTGACCTTGGCGTCTGGTTGCTGTTCGCAAAATGCGTTGGTTTTTTCAATGAGTACTTCGAGGGCAGGCATGGTTTCAAACACATCCTTGCCAGCGAATGCCAATTGAGCATCTCTCCACCCATTGACATAGCCAAACAACCACTCCCGTTGCACGGCGGTGCTCAGGTTGGCCTTGCGAGCGGTGTTCCATGCTTCACACGTGCGCGATTGCAGGTTTTGGGCGTGTAGCGCGGTGCAAGCCACGAGGAGCACCCCCAGCAACAGGACACTGACGGCATGCTGGAGCGGTTGATCTGTCCTCATGGGCCACAACAGTCGGTGAGGTAGGTGCTGGCAAACCACACGGTGAAGATGCAAAAAGCCACGGCCAATGCGCAGGCCAGCAGCAGTCGACCAAATCGAGGTGGGTTGTTCTGGGTGTCATTCATCGGGACATTATCCGTGGCGGTGTTGTCCAAGGGTGGGTGCATAGGCAATACCCATCGCCGAGATTGAGACAAACAATCAGGGTTAACCCGTTATGTGATTATGATTCTTCTCAATGAGTTTTTCTCATTCAATAGTTTTTTTCAACCATGCAAAGGAAGCAACATGTCCCTCATTAACACCCACGTTCAACCGTTCAAAGCCAACGCTTTCCACAACGGCAAGTTCATCGAAGTCACCGAAGCCAGCCTCAAAGGCAAGTGGTCGGTTCTGATCTTCATGCCAGCCGCATTCACCTTCAACTGCCCCACCGAAATCGAAGACGCTGCTGAGAACTATGCTGAATTTCAAAAAGCCGGCACCGAGGTGTATATCGTCACCACCGACACCCACTTCTCGCACAAGGTGTGGCACGAAACATCGCCTGCTGTGGGCAAGGCCAAGTTCCCCCTGGTTGGTGACCCCACCCACCAACTGACACGTGCGTTTGGCGTGCACATCGACGAAGAAGGCCTGGCCCTGCGTGGTACCTTCGTGATCAACCCCGATGGCGTGATCAAGACCATGGAAGTGCATTCCAACGAAATCGCACGTGATGTGAAAGAAACCCTGCGCAAGCTCAAAGCAGCTCAGTACACCGCGGCCAACCCTGGTCAAGTCTGCCCCGCCAAGTGGAACGAAGGCGCCAAAACCTTGACACCTTCTTTGGACTTGGTCGGCAAGATCTAAACCCCCTCTCCCTTAGGAATTGCCATGCTCGACACCGCCTTGAAAACCCAATTGCAAGCCTACTTGCAAAACTTGCGTCATCCGATTCGCTTGATTGCCTCGCTCGACCAAAGTGAGCACAGCGCAGACATGCGTGAACTGCTCAATGAAATCGCGTCTTTGTCCGACAAAGTCAGCGTGGATGAGTCAGGCAACGATGCCCGCAAGCCGTCTTTCGTGATTGCCAAAGACGGGGAGACTCAAGGTGTGTGTTTCGCGGCGATTCCACTGGGGCATGAATTCACCTCCTTGGTGTTGGCCCTGCTTTGGACGGGTGGTCACCCGCCCAAGGTCGAGCCTGAAGTGATTGCACAAATCAAGGCGATGGACCAGGCCATGAAGCTCGAGGTTTACATGTCCTTGTCCTGCCACAACTGTCCCGATGTGGTTCAGGCGGCGACGTTGATGGCCGTCTTTAACCCGAAGATTCAAACCACCATCATCGATGGCGGATTGAACCAAGCGGAGGTCGATGCAAGGCAAGTCATGGCAGTTCCCATGGTTTACCTCAATGACCACGTGTTGGGTTCCGGCCGCATGAGCCTGGAAGAAATATTGGGCAAGCTCGATACCAGCACCCCAGCGCGTGAAGCCGCCAAGCTCAACGAGAAAGACCCGTTCGATGTGTTGATCGTCGGCGGTGGTCCTGCAGGCGCGGCAGCCGCGGTGTATGCGGCGCGCAAAGGCATCCGCGTGGGTGTGGCCGCTGAGCGTTTTGGTGGTCAGGTGAATGACACCATGGGCATTGAAAACTACATCTCTGTCTTGGAAACCGATGGGCCGACGTTCGCGTCCGCTCTGGAAGCCCAAGTGCGCCACTACGACGTGGACATCATGAACTTGCAACGTGCCGAACAAATCATTCCCGCTTCACAGCCAGGTGGCTTGGTCGAAGTGCGCATGGCCAATGGCGGCAGCTTGAAGTCGCGCAGCGTGATCGTCTGCACGGGTGCGCGTTGGCGCAATGTGAACGTCCCTGGCGAAGAGCAATACAAAAACAAAGGCGTGGCCTACTGCCCGCATTGCGATGGCCCCTTGTTCAAGGGCAAACGCGTGGCGGTCATCGGCGGCGGCAATTCGGGCGTCGAGGCAGCGATTGATTTGGCTGGCGTGGTGGCCCATGTGTCCCTGCTCGAATTCGCCGACAGCCTCAAGGCCGATGCGGTGTTGGTCAGCAAGCTCAAGAGCCTGTCCAATGTCAGCATCCATGTGAATGCGCAAACCGCCGAGATCACCGGTGACGGCCAGAAAGTCAATGGCTTGCGCTACACAGACCGCGTGAGTCAAGCTTCACAGCACCTGGAGCTCGAAGGCGTGTTTGTGCAAATCGGCTTGGTGCCTAACACCGAGTTTTTGAAAGGCACGCTCGAGTTGAGCAAGCACGGGGAAATCGTGGTGGACGCCAAAGGGCACACCAACCTCTCGGGCGTGTTTGCCGCGGGTGATGTGACCACCGTGCCCTTCAAACAGATCGTGATTGCGGCAGGTGAAGGTGCGAAGGCAGCGTTGAGTGCGTTTGATTACCTGATTCGCACACCGGCCCCTCAAGATGCCTCCCAAGCAGAGGGGTTTCCTCAGCTGGAAACCACCTGAGGTCATGGCCCAGGACGCATCGCAGGATGCGATCAGGTTTGAATGGCCTCTAACAAGGCCTGGCTGCGGATGGGCTTGAGCAACACCTGATCAAACCCCGCATCCAACAGCAATGCCACTTCATGCGGCATGGCGTGGGCGGTGTAGGCAATGATTTTCAGGTGCTTCAAGCCCTGTTGTGCACGCAGTTGGCGGCACAGTTCCAAGCCACTCACCAGGGGCATGGAGATATCGAGCAGCAGCAGGTCGCAGGCTTGATGAGCCAACCAAGCCAGGGCTTGTTCTGCGCTGTCGCACTCATTGACCACATGGCCCAAAGGGCGCAAAAACAAGCCGGGTAACTGTCGGTTGGTGGGGTTGTCGTCCACCACCATCACATGCAAAGGCGTCATGGCTCAGGCTGGGTTGTCTGCCTGCAAGGGCAGGGTGAAAAAAAACAAGCTGCCTTGGCCCACCTGCGTGGTGAAGTCCAGGGTACCGCCCATCAGGCCCACCAGTTGGTGGCTCAGCAGCAATCCCAAACCCGCACCTTCTTTGGGCCGGAGCACAAAGCTTGAAGGATCGGCGAAGTCTGGCTTGAACAGTTGATGCTGCAACTCGAGCGCGATGCCTGGCCCGCTGTCTTGCACGGAAAAAGTGACGCATTGGCCATTGGCGGTGGGTGACACGGCCATCACCACTTGGCCTTGTGGCGGCGTGTACTTCAAGGCGTTGTCCAGCAAGTTGTTGAGCACCTGACGCACCCGATAGGGGTCGGCGTGCATCGTGGCGGGCGTGTCTAGAGCGATTTGGGTGAAGAGTTGGATGCCTGCTTCATCTGCACGTGCTTGATGCAGCACTTTCAAGGAATCGAGCAGGTCATGGATTTCAAAGGATGACTGCGACAGTCGCAGCGTGCCTTCTTGGATATGCGACAAATCCAGCAGTCCATTGGCCAAGTCAAGCATGTGCAGGCTGTTTTCCAAAATGATTTTGGAAGTGAATTGCACCATCGGTTCTTGCGAGCTGCTGTGGATGTATTCCGCATAACCCATGATGCCGTTGAGCGGGGTGCGCAAGTGGTGTGACATCGAGGTGAGGAATGCTTGCAAGCGTTGTTTGCCCGCCTGAGCGTGGGTGAGTTGCTCACGCAGGGCTTGCTGACGCGACACAGCTGACCGCCAAAGGTAAAGCAGGCCAAGGCACACCAAGCCCAACGACAACAAGCTCAGCCATGTCCATGTCAAACCATCAGGCAACAGCATGGGATCAGGCTTTGTTTTTGGGCAGGACCAGGAATTCTTTGCCCAGCAACTGGTCAAAGGCACTGGCATGGTCTGCCATGGTCTGCACCAAACTGTCGGTGGGCAAAATGCGTTTGGAGCGTTTGTCCGTGGTGCTGGCCTCAAAAGCAATCAAGCCTTGGTTTTCAAATTCCCGCAATTTGTAGCGCAGTGCCCGCTCGCTCAGGTCTTTGTTGTAGTAGATGCCTTTGAGCAAGGCACTGGGCCCCTCGGCCTTGCCTTGTAATTGTTTGACGATGTTGAGGTAGAGGTAGCGACCGGCTTGGGAGTGGGCCAATTCGAGGTGTTGGTTTTCCCAATCATGCAGTTGACAAATGATTTGCATCAAAGCGTTGTGGTTGAAACTGTCGGGTTGGCGCATGTGTGTTTCCTGGTACAGATGGAAAGTGGGGATCGTCTGGTGTTCATTGCCGAAACCATTTGCCGATTTTGGAGACCTTCTCATCTCGGCGAATCGCATATTCATGCGACCAACTTCCATTCATCTGAGTTGCACAGGGGTTTGATAGACTCTTTTCAGACCCTACCCATGAAAAAAGGCGACCTGCGGGTCGCCTTTTTTCATGGTCAAGACGCGTCTCAGCGAGCGTCAGGCAACTCGATTTTGACTTCCAGTACCTCGAGGTTGTCTTGACGCTCGAGGTTGACTTTGATGTCATTGGGGTTGATGTTGACGTACTTGGACAGCACCGCGATCAAGTCGCGCTGCAAGTCGGGCAAATAGTCCGGTTGGTGGGCGTTTTGGCCTGAGCGCTCGTGCGCGAGGATGATTTGCAGCCGCTCTTTGGCCACGCTGGCGGTTTTTTTCTTTTCGCCAATCAGGAAAGACAGAAAGGACATGCTGCTTATCTCCGACCGAACACGCGTTGCAACAAGCCTTGTTTGGCGGCCTCGGTGAAGCGCAAAGGCACTTCCTTGCCCAAGAAGCGGTCCACCACGTCTTTGTAGGCTTCAGCCACGTCGCTCTTGTCCAGCAGCACCGCAGGCACACCTTGGTTGGAGGCTTGCAACACGTCTTCGGACTCGGGAATCACGCCAATCAAGGGGATGCGCAAGATGTCTTGGATGTCTTCCAGCGACAACATGTGACCGTCTTGAACGCGGGTGGGGTTGTAGCGGGTGATGAGCAAATGTTCTTTGATGGGTTCTTGGCCTTGGATGGCACGCATGGTTTTGCTGCCCAACATGCCCAAAATACGGTCTGAGTCACGCACAGAGGAGACTTCAGGGTTGGTGACGATCAAGGCTTCATCGGCAAAGTGCATCGCCATCAAGGCGCCGGTTTCGATGCCAGCGGGTGAATCGCACACGATGAATTCGAAATCCATGCCAGCCAATTCGCGCAACACGCGCTCAACGCCGTCTTGGGTCAGGGCTTCTTTGTCTCTGGTTTGTGAAGCGGCCAGCACATACAGCTTGTCGGAATGCTTGTCTTTGATCAAGGCCTGGTTGAGGGTGGCTTCGCCATTGATGACATTGACAAAGTCATAGACCACTCGGCGTTCGCAGCCCATGATCAAGTCGAGGTTGCGTAAACCGACATCAAAGTCGATCACCACGGTTTTGTGGCCACGCAAAGCCAAACCAGATGCAAAACTGGCGCTGGTGGTGGTTTTGCCCACGCCGCCCTTGCCTGAGGTCACCACGACTATTTTGGTCATCGAAAAAAATCCTTGTTGAGAAATAAACCGCTGCAACGGCCATGCGTCGCAGGAGATAGCCTGAGAGTTTACAAGGCCCGCATCACCAACTTGTCGTCTGCCAACCAGACCTGCGCGGCCTTGCCTGCCACTTCTTTGGGCAAGGGGGTGTCACTGGTGCGGTAAACACCTGCGATGGACACCAATTCGGCTTCCAAACTCGCGGCAAAAATGCGTGCACTGGTGTCGCCCTTGGCACCCGCAATGGCTTTGCCACGCAACGGTGCATACACATGGATATGCCCATCGGCCATCACCTCGGCACCGGGGTTGACCATGGCCAACACCACCAGGTCTCGGCCCCGCGCATACACCTGTTGACCTGATCGCAAGGGTTTGTCCACCACCATGGCGCTCTGACCCGCGCCGGCCACTTCGCGCACCACCTCGACTTCGCGGATGACTTCGCGCACCACTTCAGTGGTGGCCGAGGCGCCAGGCAAGACCCGCGCTTCGCTGGTGATGAACAGGCCGGCCAAGGTGGCTGCGGCTTCGTGGGCGGGATGGCCTGCTTTGAGGGCGACGGGGTTCAAGCGGTAGCGGCGCAGCAATTGCAACAGGCCGTTGAGATCCAAGGCGCCTTCGGTGTCCTGGATGTCGATCAGGCTGGGGTCGTTGTCGAAAAAATCAGGGGAGTCGCCAAAACGGGTTTGCAAGTCAGTGGCCAATTGCGCCAGGTCCAGGGATTTGACCAAAACCGATACCAGCGGCAGGTTGGCGTTTTTGATTTCAAAGGACAAAGGGGTAGAACGAGCGCTCATAAAGTATCCGGTGGGTTCAAGCGGTAGGCCTGACACATCAGGCCGTGACTTTACACGCTTGGCCGCCTTGACCTGGAGCCCGCTAGGCCGCCGGCCAATTTCGGGACAATGGCTGCCAATTGCAGGAGAGCAGGGTATGCCAACCATCGCATGGTTGATCTTGATGTATTTTGTTTGGCTGGCCATCGGATTGGTGTGGCAGAGCCAAACCGTGCGCGGGCCGTGGTTCTTTTTGTTTCGCGCCTTCTTTCCCAATTGGCAGTTCTATCACCAGGTCGGGCCTGTGCCGCATTTGTATGTGCGCTGTGAAGCCCCCGGTCAAGCCTGGAGCGATTGGCAGTGGGTCTACCCGCGCCGCACCCGCAGCGTCTGGAACCTGTTTCACAACCCCTGGGGCAACCGTGCCCTGGCCGAGCAAAACCTGGTGGACCATTTGTCCAGTGACATCAAGGACTTGGGGGAGGGGCAAGATGCCAGTCGCTTGGTGACTTACCAATTGGTGTGTCGCTTGGCAGCGCAGGCCGTTCGCCGCCTGCACCCTGGGCTCGCGCAAGGACGCTATCAGCTGGAAATCCGGCTGGAGCGACCCATTCCCAGTGGTTTTGCCAGCAGTGACACGGTGCTGCGCAGCCCGGAGATGGCACTGTGAGCGGAGACCAAGTCATCCGTTGCCTAGAGCTGTTGTGCGCTTGGAGCGTGCTGCTGCAAACCATCGAGTACTGGCGCATCGCTGACAGCACCGACCCCTCAGGCGTCTGGTCTTGGCCGGTGCAGCGGGCCGACATACCTGCCTCACCCGCTTGGGTCTTGCCATGCTTGGACAGGCTTTATCAGCCTGTGCCTTACCGCGCCTTGCTGTGGCTGCGAGGCCTGGCGGCCTTGTCATTGGCGGTTGGCGGGGCCAACTTAGGGATCGCCGTGGTGTTGTTTGTCATTCAGCTGTTGATCTTGGTGCGCTGGCGCGGGGCGTTCAATGGCGGCAGCGACTTCATGACCCTGGTGAGCTTGACCGGCATCTTGATCGCGCAGGTGCTCATGCTGTTCTTGGACCCCAGTTTGGCGTGGGCAACCGGCTTGGGCTATGTCGCCATCCACACCCTCAGCTCCTATTTCATCTCCGGCTGGGTCAAGCTCAAGCGTGCCGAATGGCGCAGCGGCCAAGCCATGACGGTGTTTCTCAACAGTGGCCTCTACGGGCCATTGGCGGCGGACAGTGTGTTTCGCCGCCCGGCAGTGGCTTTCGTCTGCAGTTGGGCCTTCATTGTGTGGGAAGGGGTGTTCCCCTTGGTGCTGTTCAAACCCGATTGGGTGTGGCTTTTCGGTGGCGTTGCCTTGCTGTTTCACTTCTTGGTGTTCTGGTTTTTTGGCCTGAACCGGTTTTTTTGGGCATGGGCTACCAATTTGAGCAGTGTTTTCTTTTTGAGCCACTGGCTGGGATCCCAGTAGGTAGTGCTTTATGCCAAAAACACCTGAAAAAGGCTTTCTATATATTTAATAAAGGCAGAATTTTTTGCTTTGCGGACTTCAGGTCTGTGCATAGAATGACGATCCCTATTTCAGGGTGGGTCCGCAGGACTCACAAAAACACAGGATCCGTGCATGCAGTTGATGTGGCTCTCAGGGCCGACCGGTAACGTCAGGACCATCTCGATCACCACCCGCACCGTGCTCATGGCGTCGGTGATGGTGGGTTTGTTCCTGGTCGCCTCCGGTTTCTTGCTGCACTTCGTGGGTTTCAAAATCGCGGTGGAATACAACCCCGACCTGGCGCGCAGCATTGGTGGCGTGACCACCGAGGCCGAGCAAAAGCGCATGGAGTCGGTCTACCGGGATCACCTGGCGCAATTGCGCGAATCCATGCAAACCACGGTCAACGAAATTCGCCAGCTCGAAACCATGAAGAACCGTTTCATGGAAATGGCCACCCCCACGGTGGTGCGTGACAAGGTCAACCGCCGAGACGACAACAAAGGCGGCCCCTTGGTGGCACCCCGTCCTTTCTCTAGTTTGTTCAGACAGCCTTTGGGCATCGAGTTTGACCAAACCCTGCAAGATTTTGTGCAAACCCAAAACGCGGTTCTTGAATTGCGCAGCCGCTGGGAAAAACAGCTCGATTGGCTCCACACCCTCCCGACCGGCGTTCCCATCCAAGGCGACTTTCGGGTGAGCAGTGGTTTTGGCATCCGCAACGACCCGTTCACCGGCGGTTTGGCCATGCATGAAGGCTTGGATTTCACCGCAGCCACCGGCACCAAGGTGGTGGCTTCAGCCAAAGGCACGGTCGTTCGCTCAGGCTGGGACATGGGTTACGGCAACGTGATCGAAGTCCAACACGCCGAAGGCTTTGCCACCCGTTATGCCCACTTGAGCAAGCGCATCGCACAAGTGGGTGACAGCGTCGAGCGCGGCAGCGTGCTGGGCGAAGTCGGCAGCACTGGCCGCTCCACCGGGCCCCATTTGCATTACGAGGTGTTCAACAAGGAACGGGTCATCAACCCTGTCCAGGTGTTGCCCTTGAGTTCGAGTTGAACCGCACCGGAGTCCCCATGTTTGAAAAATTGCGCGAAAAACCCCTGGCCAGCTCGCAAGAGCGGTTTGAAACCCTGATCGGGCGCACCACCCAAATTTACGGGCGCGTGGTGTTGGTTGACAGCGTGCGCATCGATGGCAAGGTGGTCGGCAACATCGAAACCGCCAAGGAAAACAAAGTCACGGTCGCCATTGGCGCCAGTGGTGAAGTCTCCGGGGACGTCACCGCCCACCGCGTCATGGTGGCGGGCAAGGTGGAAGGCAATATTTACGCGTCTGAGCGCGTCGAGTTCCACAAAGACTCGGTGGTGCATGGCGATATTTCTTATGGCTCGATCGCGGTCGAACACGGTGCGCGATTGCTGGGCCTGGTGATCCAAAACCCAGCGGGCGGCAGTACCGCAGGCGACGCGGCCAATTCAGCGATTCGCCAAGCGCAAACCAGCAAATAAACCTTGGACGCACGTTCGCCAGCGTGGTTTGACCGGGTCTACAACAACCGGGCCTTGGTACCCGACTTCGCCACTTATTTGCAACGCTGGACGGCTGATTCACAAGCGGTGCGTCACACCCAACCATGCTTGACCGACCTGCGTTACGGCAGCGGTCCCAGCGAAAACCTCGACATCTTCACCACCTCCCAAGCCAAGGCCCCGGTCTTGGTGTTTTTGCATGGCGGCTATTGGCGCGCCTTGGACAAATCTGACCACTCCTTCGTGGCGCCTGCCCTGACCGAGCAAGGGGTTTGCGTGGTGGTGCCGAATTACGCCTTGTGTCCCGCGGTCACCATTCCCGACATCGTCATGCAAATGGTCAAGGCCTTGGCCTGGGTATGGCGGCACATCGACACCTGGGGAGGAGACCCCAGCCGCATCCACCTGGCCGGGCATTCGGCAGGGGGGCATTTGACCGCCATGTTGATGGGCTGCGATTGGCGTGCCTACGAGCCCGACTTGCCACCCGATCTGGTCAAAACATCCCTGTCGGTTTCGGGCTTGTACGAATTGGACTCTGTTCGCCAATCGCCTTTGCTGCAACAAGACCTGCGATTGGACGACAAGCAAGTGCTGGCTTGCAGCCCAGCTTGGATGGTCCCGCCCATGGCGGGGCAGCTCTTCAGCGTCGTGGGTGGGTTGGAAAGCGAAGCGTTTTTAAGCCACAACCAGTTGATTCAAAACGCCTGGGGACGCCAATGCGTGCCGGTGGCGCAAGTGGTGCCGGGATTGCACCACTTCAGCATGATGGACGCTTTTGCAACGCGAGGACACCCCTTGAACGACCTGGTGCTTGGGGTCTGTCAAGAACGCCTGTGAAGGCTGACACTCACAGCGTGACGGGCAGGCGACGCGGCAGCAAGCCACTGGCCAAGGCGGTGCCCAGCAAAATCTGGCAGCCATGACCGCCAGGGCAAAGCGGGTTTCACAAAAGCATTCCCTCTTGTTGCAACAGGGCTAATTTGCGGTCCAGGCCGCCAGCGTAACCCGTGAGTGCACCATTCGCGGCTACCACCCGGTGACAAGGCACGATGATGCTCCAGGGGTTGCGTCCCACCGCCATGCCCACCGCGCGGGCACCGTTGCTGTGGTTCAGGTGTTGGGCCAACTCGCCGTAAGTACTGAAGCGACCGAAAGGGATTTGACGCAAGGCTTGCCAGACCTGTTGCTGAAACAAGCTGCCACTGAGGGCGTCCAAGGCCAGGTCAAACTGTTCTCGCTGTCCTGCAAAGTACTCGCTCAGTTGCTGTTTGGCCATGCGCAACCAGTGTTGTTTGGGGCCCCAAGGGAGGTGTTGGAAGCTGGGTTTGTGTCGCTGGTTGTCAAACCATGCACCGCTCAAACCGGCTTCGGTGGCCACCAAGGTCATGCCTCCCAGTGGGGTGCTGATCGGCATCTGCCAGGCTTGGCAATGGTCGGCAAACACTTTGGAGGCAGAGGTCATGTGGACGGAGTGGACTGCGGCACAAACATGGAGGTCATCATAAGCGTTGGACGGCCCCTCAGCGCCCGTGGCCACGCGACCTACAATGCCCGACCATGCATATCCAAGCTCATGTTTTCAAGGCCTACGACATCCGTGGCGTGGTGCCCAGCGCATTGAATCCCGAACTCGCCACCGCCCTGGGTCGTGCCTTCGGCACCCAAGCCTTGGCGCAGGGTGAAACCACGGTGGCTGTTGGCCGTGATGGCCGCTTGAGCGGCCCCTCGCTTGCCAAGGCATTGGTGCAAGGTTTGATCGACGCGGGCGTGCGCGTGATCGATGTGGGGATGGTCACCACTCCCCAGCTTTACTTTGCTGCCAACACCTTGTGCACCAGCGGCATTCAAATCACCGGCAGCCACAACCCCAAGGATTACAACGGGTTCAAGATGGTGATGGCGGGGCGAGCCATCCACGGAGACGAGATACAAGGCCTGCGCCAAATGATGCAAGACCAAACCTGGGTCTTGCAAGCGGGCGGCAGCGTCGAGCAAGTGTCGGTGAATGCGCACTACCAAACCCGCATCGTGCAAGACATCCGATTGAGCCGCCCGATGCGCATCGTGGTGGACAGTGGCAACGGCATCGCTGGCGCATCTGCGCCCGACATCTTGCGTGCGATTGGCTGCGAGGTGATTGAACTCTTCAGCGAGGTGGATGGTGACTTTCCCAATCACCACCCCGACCCCAGCAAACCCGAAAACCTCACCGACCTGATCGCCGCCTTGAAGGCGAGCGGGGCCGAGTTGGGCTTGGCCTTTGATGGCGATGGCGACCGTTTGGGCATCGTCACCAACGACGGCCAAACCATTTACCCCGACCGCCAAATGATGCTGTTTGCCAAAGACGTGCTGAGCCGCGTACCCGGTGGCTCGATCGTGTTCGATGTGAAATGCTCGCAGCAACTCGCCCCAGCGATTCGCGCGGCTGGCGGTGTGCCTGTGATGTTCAAAACCGGTCATTCGCTGATCAAGGCGCAGATGAAAGCCATCGATTCGCCCTTGGGTGGTGAGATGAGCGGCCATGTGTTTTTCAAAGAACGCTGGTATGGATTTGACGATGGCACCTATGCAGGCTGCCGCTTGCTTGAGATCCTGAGCCGCTCGCCTGACGCCAATGCGGTCTTGCATGCTTTGCCCACCAGCCAATCCACCCCAGAGCTCAACGTGGCCTGCGCCGAAGGTGAGCCGCACCGCGTCACCGCCGACTTGCTCCTGCTTGCACAAACCCAAGGCATGCCGTCACCCACGCACCAACCGGTGTTGTGCGACATCGACGGCGTGCGCATCGACTGGGCAGATGGCTTTGGATTGGTGAGGGCGTCCAACACCACACCGGTGTTGGTCTTGCGCTTTGAAGGCCAAACCCCCGAGGCCTTGGCTCGCATCCAAGCCGACATGATGGACTTGCTGCGGCAAGTCAAACCCGGCGCACAGGTGCAAGAGGCCGCGCATTGAGGGTGTTGGTCGTCAAGTTGTCTTCGCTTGGCGATGTCATCCAGACCTTGCCCGTCTTGCATGATTTGCAGCAACACTTGCCCGGCGTGCACATCGACTGGGTGGTGGAGGAAGCCTTTGCCGACCTCTTGCGCAGCGTGCCCAGCATCCAACGCGTCTTGCCAATCGCACAAAGGCGCTGGCGCAAGCAACCCTTGGGTCGCGAAAGCCGCCTAGGCTGGCAAGCTTTTTGGGACCAGCTGCACGAGGTGGACTACGACCTGGTGATTGATTTTCAAGGCCTCATCAAATCGGCATGGGTGGCACGTGGCGCCCGCTTGGCTCCAGGGGGTGTGAGCGTCACTTATGCCAATGGCAGCGATTGGTGCGCCTATGAATGGCCGGTGCGCTGGCTCCTCAAGCGCAGCGTGCCCATGGAACAAACCATCCACGCGGTGGCGCGCTACCGCAGTTTGGCCGCGCGTGCCTGCGGGCAGGATGTTGCGCAGTGGTTGTTAACGCCACCAACATACCCTTGGCCCTCGGTGACAGCCAGCCAACCGCCCTGGGTGGTGTTCGCCCATGGGACCACGCGTTTGGACAACGAGTGGCCGTTTGACAGTTGGCTGGCCCTCGGTCAAGGCCTGATCCAAGCGGGTTTTCATGTGGCTGTGCCGCAGTCCAGTGACCGCGAAAGCCAATGGGCTCAGCAATTGCAAGAAGCCTTGGGTCAAGGCTGCACGGTTTGGCCGCGCATGGATTTGGCCAGCCTGCGCTTGGCGATGGCCCAGGCCAGTTTGGTTGTGGGCGTGGATTCAGGCTTGAGCCATTTGGCGATTGCCCAACACCTGCCGGTCGTGCAAATCTTCAGTCAACCGCGGGTGGCACGTGCAGGTCCCGTCGGTTACCTCCACCAAGAGGCCGTGGGTGGCGAATCACCGCCAACCGTAGACGATGTCTGGGCAGCGCATGTGCGCGTCTTGCATGCTGCGCCTGGCAGGAACTGAATCCATGATCCGCTTCGCATACGCTGTCTTGATGTGGTTGCTGGTGCCACTGCTGCTCTTCAAATTGTTCAAGCGCTCGCGCAGCGAGCCGGTGTATGGCCAGTCAGTGGCCGAGCGTTTTGGTGTTTACGAAATGCCTGCCCAAGCGGGTGCCGTGTGGATACATGCGGTCTCATTGGGTGAGACCCGCGCAGCCATGGCCTTGGTCAAGGCTTTGCGCGAGGCCAACCCAGGCATGCGTTTTGTGTTCACCCACGGCACTGCCACCGGGCGCACCGAAGGTTTGGCGATGCTGCAGGCAGGCGATGTCCAGGTCTGGCAACCCTGGGACACGCCGCAAGCGGTTCAGCGTTTTCTCAACCATTTCCAACCGCGCATCGGCCTCTTGATTGACACCGAGGTGTGGCCGAATTTGCTCTGGCAAGCCAAAGCCCGTGGCGTGCCCGTGGTGTTGGCCAATGCCCGCTTGAGCGACAAATCCTGGCGCAAAGCATTGCAGTGGCAGTTCATTTCACGGCCCGCGTTTGGCAGTTTGCACGCGGTATGGGCGCAATCCGAAGAAGACGCCAAACGCTTGCGTTCTTTGGGCGCACCGGTCACTGCCGTGACTGGCAATTTGAAATTCGATGCCAAGCCAGATCCAGAGCTGTTGACCCTCGGACACGCCTGGCGCGAGCACACAAGCAAGCCGATCGTGGTGTTGGCGATTTCGCGAGAAGGCGAGGAAGCCGCGTTGCTGGACTTGCTGCTGGCTAAACCCGAATGGATGCAAGCCGTGCAATGGTGGATCGTGCCCCGCCATCCCCAACGGTTCGAGGAGGTTGCCGCCATGGTGCAAGCGCGTGGCTTGGGTTTGGTGCGCCGCAGTGATTGGTCAGAAACCCCTGCATGCCAAGAACTCAGCAACCCACAAGCCGTGGTGTTGGGCGACTCTTTGGGTGAGATGCCTTTTTACTTGGGTGCGGCCAGTGTGGCTTTACTGGGCGGGAGTTTCGAGCGCTTGGGTGGACAAAACCTGATCGAAGCCTGTGCCAGCGGGTGTCCCGTGGTCATGGGGCCGCACACCTACAACTTTGCGCAAGCGGCGAGGTCGGCCTTGTCTGAAGGCGCAGCCTGGCGGGTGGACACCTTGGCGCAGGGCATGCAACAAGCGCACGATTTGGCGCTGGACCGCTCAGGCCAAGCTCGCATGGCTGGCGCCGCCAGCGCCTTCTCGAAGCGTCACCAAGGCGCGGTGGCTAAATGCGTGGCCTTGATGCGCGACTTGCTGGGTTAAGGGGCCAATAATTTATTGATGTCTTGCAGGTCTTGCAACTGCAAGCTGCCACTGAGTTGACGCAACTTGAGGTGACCGACCAGCACGTCATAACGTGCTTTGGCCAATTTGGCCTTGGTGTCATAGAGCTTGCTTTGCGCATCCAACACATTGATGTTGATGCGCACACCCACCGAGTAACCGAGTTGGTTGGCTTCCAGGGCCACTTGGCTGGATTCTTCAGCGGCTTTCAAGGCCTTGACTTGTCCCACACCAGAGACCACGCCAAAGTAAGCGGCGCGGGTGGCTTGGGCGATGTTGCGTGCGGCGTTGTCCAGATCGGATTGCGCTTTGTTGGCCAATGACAGGGTTTCGCGCACGCGGTTGTTCAAGGCGTTACCGGTGTACAAAGGCCAGTTCAACACCACGGCACCCGTGGCGACGCCCATGCGGGAATCGGCCAAGCCCGCGGCACCGCCATTGACGTTGTTTTGGTAGGTGTAGCTCAGTTGTGCGTCCAGCGTGGGGCGAAGACCCGCATCGGCTTTTTTGGTTTCCAGTTGGGCCACGTCCACGCCGATGCGGGCTTGTTTGACCGAGGCGTTTTGTTGTTCGCTGATCAGCACCCATTCCTCCACATTGGCGGGCTGCGGTGCTTCAGGCATGGCGCTCAAGGCCACGGCTTTGGGGCTCAAGCCCGATTTGCCCACGAGCTGCTCGAGGGCCATTTTTTTTACACGCAAGTCGTTGCTGGCCGCGATTTCTTGGGCCACCACCAGGTCGTAGGTGGCTTGTGCTTCACGCGTATCGGTGATGGTGGTGGTGCCCACCTCGAAATTGCGCTTGGCAGAGGCGAGTTGCTCGGCCACGGCTTTCATTTGGGCCTGCACAAAGGTCAGGGTGTCTTGGCTGGCCAGCACATCGAAATACACCTGGCTCAGGCGCACCATCAGGTCTTGCTCGGCAGCGCGCAGTTGCTCATCGGCGAGTTTCAATTGCAAATTCGCCTGTGACACCTCGGCGTTGTCCGCTGGGCGGTACAAGGGCTGGGTGGCCGCCACGGTACCGGATTGCACGCTGTAGCCACGGGTGTTGTCTGCAAAGCCAGTGGGGACCGTGTTGATGTAGTTGGAATTCAGGCTGTTGACATCGGCTTTCAGGTTCAGGTTGACGCTGGGGCCCAACTTGGCCTGGGCTTGCTCGACTTTGAGTTTGGTGGCTTGGGCTTGCAGCTGAACCGATTTGAAGCTGGCGTCGAAATCGCGGGCAACATCAAACAACTCGACCAGGCTTTGAGCTCGGGCTGCGCCTGAGAAGGCCAAACTCATGGCCGCAATCAAGGGCAGGGTGCGAAACAATTTCATGGTCATCCTTTGTGTACGACGGGTTAAAAGTGAAAAGCGGGGGTGTCAGCGAAACCATGCAGGCGCGGGGTGACCACATCCCAGAGGATGTGGCTGTGGCCTTGGCCATTGGGCTGGCGGGTGATGCGGGTGGCTTGCATCATGGGCTCGTCGCCCACCACCGCGAGCAAGCGGCCACCGGGTTTGAGCAAGTCGAGCATGGCAGGCGGCACCGAGGCCACCGAACCACCCAAGATCACGGCATCGAACGGGCCTTCGGGCAGGGCCTTGGGCACGCCGATGCTGTGACGTACCTGCACATTGCGCACGCCTGCTTGGGCGAGGTGTTGTTGGGCGGTGTGGACCAAGTCGGGGTGGCACTCCAGGCTGAGCACCTGGGCGCAAGATTGCGCCAGCAAAGCGGTCAGATAGCCGCTGCCGGTGCCAATCTCCAACACGCTTTCATGGGCTTGGAGTTGCAGGTCTTGCAGCAAACGGGCGTCCACACGGGGCGCGAGCATGTGCTCGCCATGGGCCAAAGGGATTTCTGTGTCGCTGTAAGCCAGCGAAGCAAAGGCAGGCGGGACAAACAAATGGCGATCGAGGCGGGCCAGCAGGCCCAGCACATGCAGGTCCAGCACCGACCAGGTGCGGATTTGCTGTTCGACCATGTTGAAACGAGCAAGTTCGGTGTTCATGGGTGTGGGTTCAGGTCAATCGAATGATTTTAGCCAGCCAGGGGTCAAGCCACATGCGCTTTGCCCTGCCAGCGGCGTTTGAGCCATTGGCTCAGATCGTCCAAGTAGCAGTAGACCACGGGCACGACCACCAGGGTCAGCAAGGAAGAGGTGATGACCCCGCCAATCACGGCCTGGCCCATGGGGGCGCGTTGCTCAGAGCCTTCGCTCACAGAAAAGGCCAAGGGCACCATGCCAAACACCATCGCCAAGGTGGTCATCAAAATCGGGCGCAAGCGCACTTTGGCTGCCATCAGCAGGGCATCGGTGCGGGCCAAGGGCGCTTCTCTGCTGCCATCGGCACGCAGCAAGCCCTCGCGGGCGCGGATCGCGAAGTCGAGCAGCAAGATCGCGTTTTTCGTGACCAACCCCATCAGCATGATCACGCCAATCACCGAAAACATGGACAAGGTGGAGCGGAACACCATCAGCGCCAACACCACCCCGATCAGGGTCAGGGGCAAGGAGGTCATCAAGGCCAAGGGCTGCAAGAAGCTTTTGAACTGGCTGGCCAAGATCATGTAAATGAAGATGATGGCCATGCTCACCGCGATCAAGGCGTATTGGAACGACTCTTTCATGTTTTTGGTCGAACCGCCAAACTGGTAGCGGTAACCGTCGGGCATGGGGATCTCGGCCATGATGGCTTGGATGTCCTTGGACACATCACCGCCGGGGCGGCCATAGGTGTTGCCGCTGAAAGCCACTTCGCGTGAGAGTTCGCGACGGTTGACTTGGTTGGGGCCAAAGCCTTCGCGGATCTGCGCGACTTGGTTGAGCCGCACGATGCGGGTGCTGCCGTCAGCCCCCTGGCCCACGTTGAACGGCAGGCGCTCCAAGTCTTGGGTTGCACTGCGCAACTGCGGATCCAGGCGTACCTTGACCTCGTACGTTTGGTCATTGCTGGCACGCCAGACGCCCACGCTTTGACCCGCGACCAAGGTGCGCAACTGGTTGGCGATGCTGGCCACGCCCAAACCGAAATCGGCAGCCGCTTCTCGTCGCACCGTGATGTCAATGGTTGGTTTGTTGGGCTTGACACTCGACTCGATATCGACAAAGCCGGGGACTTGTTTGATTTTGGCCATCACCACCGCGGCCAAGCGTTCGAGTTCGGCTTGGTCAGGGCCCAGGATGTAGAACTCTATTTGCTTGGCGCCGCCCACAGAGTCGAGCAGGCCCACATGGGTGACAGTCAGCCCTGGCATATTGAGCAAGCGTTCGCGGATTTTGGGGGTGAAATCGTTGATATTGAGCTGGCGCAAATGGCGATCCAACATGCGGAAGTACACATTGGCGTAAATTTTGCCGTTGGCGTTGCCGGTGTTGATGGTCGACAAGGTGTAGCGAACTTCTGGGAAGCTGCGCAACATGGCCTCGACTTCTTTGGCTTTGGCCTCTGTGACCTCAACGGATGAACCCACAGGCACGTAGAACGTCACCGAGGCTTCTGAATAATCCGCTTTGGGCACAAACTCGGTTCCCAGCAATGGCACCATCATGAGGCTGCCAATGAAGACGCCCAAGGCCAGCAACACCGTGACCAAGCGGTGGCGAAGCGCCTTGGCCAGCAGGCCTTGGTAGACATGGCTCAAGCGTTCCGTGCCTTCTTCGAACCACTGCGTCACCCGACCCAAGGTGCGGTCATACCAACTGTTCGCGGGTTTGGGTTGACCATCGATGTGGATGCTGGGGTCATGCCAAACGCTAGAGAGCATCGGGTCGAGGGTGAAACTCACGAACATGGAGATCATCACCGCGGCCACGATGGTCAGGCCAAATTCGTGAAAAAACTTGCCAATCACGCCGTCCATGAAGCCAATGGGTAAAAACACCGCCACGATCGAGAAGGTGGTGGCCAGCACCGCCAGGCCAATTTCACGGGTGCCTTGCATGGCGGCGTCGAAGGCGTTTTGCCCCATTTGCACATGCCGCACGATGTTCTCTCGCACCACGATCGCGTCATCGATCAGCAAGCCAATGCACAGCGACAAGGCCATCAAGGTCATCATGTTGATGGTGAAGCCCATGAGGGCCATGACCCAAAAGGTACCGATCACGGCAATGGGCAGCGTCAAGCCGGTGATGATGGTCGAGCGCCATGAATTGAGGAACAAAAACACGATCAGCACGGTGAGCAAAGCCCCTTCGATCAGGGTTTTGCGCACGTTGTTGACGGCCACCCGGATTTGACGCGAGCCGTCGTAAATGACTTCCAGGCGAATGCCTGGGGGCAGTTGCTGGCGCAATGCATCCACCGTGCCCACCAAACCATCAACCACTTCAATGGTGTTTTCGTCTTGCGACTTTTGCACACTCAGCAGCAGGGTGCGACCGCCGTTGTAAAGCGCCAGGTTTTCCAGCTCTTGTGCGCCATCGTTGACGCGAGCGACTTGCGACAAGCGCACGATGCTGCCCGCTTTGCGGGCGACGATGATGTTGCCAAAGTCCTCAGGGCGTTCAATGCGGCCTTGCACCTGCACCACCCGGTCTTGTTGCAAAGACCGGACCGAGCCCACTGGCAATTCTTGGTTTTCATTGCCCACCGCGGCCACCACCTGGTCAGCGGTGATGCCCAAGGACTCCATGGCTTGCGGGTTCAGGTAGAGGTTGATTTCGCGTTTGGTGCCGCCCACCAAGCTGACCGAGCCGACTCCACGCACGTTTTCCAAGCGTTTTTTCAGCACTTGGTCGGCCCAATTGGTCAGCTCAACATGGCTGGGGGCTTGGGCGCCTGCCACCAAGGTGGTGGGGTCGGGGACCACCGCCACATTCCAGATGGGGCGGCTTGATGGGTCAAAGCGCAGGATGCGCGATTCTCGAACCTCGGGGCGCAACAAGGGGTGCACCATGGACACCTTTTCGCGCAAATCGTCTGCGGCTTTGCGGCTGTTGACGCTCAGCTGAAACTCAACGATGACCACCGACATGCCCTCGTAGCTGCGGGAGGTCAGGGCGCTGATGCCCGCGGTGGAATTCACCGCTTCTTCGATTTTTTTACTGACTTCGCTCTCGATGATCTCGGGCGAGGCGCCGGGGTACTCGGTGGTGATCACCACCACAGGCAAGTCGATGTTGGGGAACTGGTCGATCTTGAGTCGCTGGAACGAAAAGGCGCCGAGCACCACCAGGGCGAGCATCACCATGGTGGCAAACACCGGGTTTTTCAAACTGACTTGGGTGAACCACATGGCTTAGGGTTTCTTGGTGTTGTCAGCAGTCGGTGCGGGGCTGGCGATGCGCACGTTCAGGCCTTCGCGCAACGCACCCACGCGGGCTGGCAAAACTTGCGTGTTGGCAGGCAAACCTTGGACCACCACCCAGGTGCCCCCTTGCGCACCGCTGGAGAGTCGACCGCGGGTACCCAGCGTGACGGTTTGGTGCATGACCCGGTCTTTGTCGAGCACTTGCACATACGGCTGGGGCTTGTCAGTGCGCACGGTTTCCAAGGGGAGGGCAATGGCCTGGGTTTGGCTCAATTGCAATTCGCCTTGACCGTACATGCCTTGACGCAAACCGCTGGTGGACTGCAGTTGCAAGTACACCAGCACGCTTCGGCTGTTGGATTGCACGCTGGGGTTGATGCGTTGCACCCGTGCTGCGATTTGTTGTTCGCGCCCTTCCAAATTCAGCCTGGCTTCTTGGCCAACCCGCACATCCACCGAGTCTGCGGGGCTGAGGGTGGCTTCGAGCTCCAAGCTGCTCAGGTCCACCAATTCAAGCAAGCGGGTGTCGATACCCACCCGTTCACCAGGCTGAGCCAATCGCGCTGAGATTTGTCCAGAAATAGGGGCGTACAAAACAGCTTCGTCCAGGGACTTGCGCGCCACATCCGCACCTGCCAAGGCGGCGTTGTACGTGGCTTGCGCGCCAGCCAAGGTGGCAAACGAGGTGTCGAGCGCGGTTTTGGAGATGAAGCCTTGGTCAACCAAGGCTTTGTTGTTGTCATATTGACGTTTGGCGATGTCGATCTGGGTTTTGGCGGCATCGGCTTGTTGTTCGGCTTGACGGAGTCGGCGTTGGTATTCGGTGGGGTCGATGCGGGCGAGCACTTGACCGGCCTTCACGCTGTCACCTTCGCGCCCTTTGAGCTCGAGCAGTTCGCC
>CAJBOO010000083.1 GCA_903956845.1 uncultured Burkholderiales bacterium | reverse complement strand
GCGTTGGCCAGTGCGGGCACGATGGCCGCACAGAAGGGCTCACCGATACCACCAGGCTTCTCAGAGCTCTTGAGCTGAGAAATGATGATCTCTGGGGTTTCGTTGGTACGAACCAGAGGGTAGGTGTTGAAGTTGGTTTGCTGGATGCGACCGCCTTCGATGGTGTGTGAATGCTTGAGTGCAGTACCCATGCCCATGATGACGCTGGACTGGATTTGCTGATCCACGATCTCGGGGTTGACAACCATGCCCAGGTCCACAGAGGCCGTGACCTTGTGAACGCGAACTTCGCCGTCGGCACCCAGGCTGACTTCAGCGATGACAGCCAAGTAGGTGTCATAACCGTCCATCAGCGCCACACCCAAAGCACGGCCTTTGGCAGCGCCTTTTTTGTAGCCAGACTTGTTGACCGCATCTTGCAACACCGCTTGGAAACGGGGCTTGCCTTCCAACATGCTCATGCGGAATTCCACAGGGTCTTTGCCAGCAGCCAGAGCCAACTCGTCCACGAAGCATTCGTTGGCGAAAGCATTCATGTTGTGGCTCACAGCACGCCAGTAACCCACGCGCAAACCGGCATCATGGATGACCAGGTCGTGCTGTGTGTTGGCAATGTTGTAAGGGGCCACAGCGTACTCGACCATGAATGGATCGAGTGTGTCTTTTGGCAGACCGAAAGCACGTTGTGTGATGGACTGTGAAGTGACTTTGTGGTGCAAGCCGGTCAATTTGCCGTTGGCATCCAAACCACCAGACAGTTGGTTCACACCCATGGGACGGTAGAAGTCATGGGTCATGTCGTCTTCGCGTGACCACAACAATTTCACGGGCAGTTTGACTGCTTTGGAAATTTGAGCGGCTTGAACCACGAAGTCGAGTTCGATACGACGACCGAAACCGCCACCCAAGAAGGTGGTTTGCACATCCACATCTTCAGGCTTGAGGCCCAAAGCGGCAGCAGTTGCACCTTGAGCGCCTTGTTGGAACTGGGTTGGTCCGATGAGCAACGCTTTACCAGCGGTGACATGGGCCGTGAAGTTCATAGGCTCCAGGGGTGAGTGTGATTGCAGTGGGGAGATGTAGGTGGCGTTGACCACTTTGGCTGCACTGCCGATGGCGCCTTTGGCGTCACCTTTGGCGGGTTGCACGGCGATGACTTTGCCAGACTTGGCAGCGTCCATGTGGCTTTGAATCATGCCAGCGGTGCTGAGTGAAGCGCCTGGGCCGAGGTCCCATTCGATTTTCAGAGCACGACGGGCTTTGACAGCACCCCAGTAGGAGTTGGCCACAACAGCCACGCCATCAGGAATTTGCACCACGTCAACCACGCCAGGCATGGCTTTGGCAGCTGCACTGTCAACGCTCTTGACCTTGCCACCGATCACGGGAGACTGCTCCAAGCTGGCGTAAACCATGCCGGGCAATTTCACGTCGATACCGAATTGGGCGGTGCCATTGACTTTGGCAGGCACGTCGGTACGTGGGATGCGCTTGCCAACGACGCGGAAGTCTTTGGCAGCTTTGATGAATGGTTTCTCTGGCACGGGCTGCTTGGAAGCAGCTTCAGCCATTTGACCGTAGGTGGCTTTCTTGCCGCCGGGGCCAGTCAACATGCCGTTGTCGGCTTTGACGGCGGAAGCAGCAACGCCCCACTCTTGGGCAGCAGCAGCCACCAGCATTTCACGCACTTGGGCGCCAGCGACGCGCAATTTTTCCCAGCCTTCACGAACCGAGGTGGAACCACCGGTGATCATGGCGCCCAAGAAAGCGTTGGCGTATTGAGCGCCGGGAGGGGCAGCAGCGACTGTGATTTTGGTCACGTCAACGTTGAGTTCTTCAGCGATCAACATGGGCATGGAGGTGTACACGCCTTGACCCATTTCTGAACGAGCAGAGATGAGGGTGATGCTGTTGTCGTCGGCAATGTGCACCCACGCATTGGGGGTGTGCACTGTGCCAGCAGCCACGGATTCACGGACGGTGCCAGGAAGCACCACGCCCATGATCAGGCCGGAG
>CAJBOO010000082.1 GCA_903956845.1 uncultured Burkholderiales bacterium | reverse complement strand
GCGGCGGGCTTCTTAGCTGCAACCTTTTTCTTGGCTACGGGCTTCTTAGCTGCTGCTTTTTTAGCGGCGGGCTTCTTGGCTGCAACCTTTTTCTTGGCTACGGGCTTTTTAGCTGCTGCTTTTTTAGCGACAGGTTTCTTGGCAGCAGCTTTTTTTGCTGCTGGTTTTTTTGCTGCTGGTTTTTTTGCAGCGGATTTTTTTGCAGTTGCCATTAGATACTCCTAGATCAAGATCTTAGATCGTTGGTTCAAAACACTTGGCTCCTTCTCACGCAGCCAAGTGATTCATGGTGCTGAACCGAGGTCCAACACCATGAACAGGGTTCGTTTCCAGACACGCCATGCCCATTGACGTCGTCAATGGGGGATGTGTCCAAAAACAAATGAGATTCATACAGGCTTCAATCCCAAGACAGGGCACCACCGGTTTGGTACTCGATGACGCGGGTTTCAAAGAAATTGCGTTCCTTTTTCAGGTCGATCATCTCGCTCATCCAAGGGAAGGGGTTCTCTTCATTGGGGAACAGCGCTTCAAGCCCGATTTGCGTGGCACGGCGGTTAGCGATGTAGCGCAAATAGCCTTTGAACATGGATGCGTTCATCCCGAGTACACCGCGTGGCATGGTGTCTTCAGCGTAGCGGTACTCCAGTTCCACAGCTTTGTGGAACAAGGCATTGATTTTCGGCTTTGAACTCTGCAGTCCACAGATGTGGGTTTTCCAATTTGATTTGGTTGATCAAGTCGATGCCGAAATTGCAATGCATAGACTCATCGCGCAGGATGTATTGGTATTGCTCAGCTGCGCCCGTCATTTTGTTTTGACGGCCCAAAGCCAAAATTTGGGTAAAGCCTACATAGAAGAACAAACCTTCCATCAGGCAAGCAAACACAATCAAAGACTTGAGCAGGGTTTGATCGGTTTCGGGTGTGCCGGTATGGAAGTGGGGATTCATGATCGCATCAATGAAGGGGATCAAGAATTCATCCTTGTCGCGAATGGATGACACCTCTTGGTAGGCGTTGAATATCTCGCTCTCATCCAGGCCCAAGGATTCAACAATGTATTGGTAGGCGTGTGTATGAATGGCTTCTTCAAACGCTTGGCGCAGCAAAAACTGACGGCATTCAGGGGCTGTGATGTGCCTGTAGGTGCCCAACACGATGTTGTTGGCCGCCAGTGAGTCGGCGGTGACAAAGAAGCCCAGATTGCGCTTGATGATGCGACGCTCGTCTTCTGTCAGTCCATTGGGGTCTTTCCACAAGGCGATGTCGCGGGTCATGTTGACCTCTTGTGGCATCCAGTGGTTAGCACAGGTGGCCAGGTATTTCTCCCAGGCCCATTTGTATTTGAAGGGCACCAGTTGGTTGACATCCGTCTGGCCATTGATGATGCGCTTGTCAGCAGCGGTCATGCGACGAGCGGATGCTTTGGCGGTGATGGAGGGGACTTCGGTGCCAGACACCACCGCGCCATCGTCGAGGACGCGCATGGCAGGTGTTTGCGGGGGTGACTGTGTCGGGAGGCTCTGAAGGCCGCCGATGGTTGCGCTAGGCGCTTGGGGTTTTGCTTCTTCTTCCCAGGTCAACATGACTGTATTTCCATTCTTCTGATTATGATTGTTTCGAGCCGAAACGCAAAGTGTTCATTCACATCCACACCAAAGTATGTTGTTGATTTGCATCGCATGCGAAGCTGAACACCTTGCGGCAGGTTGGAACGTTATTGACATGCCTCGCAAGTCGGGTCATCCACGCCACAAAATTTCACATCCGTCGCCGGTGTGCTGGCCATCTGTGCGCGGGCTGCTGCTGCTGCCACTTCCATGGCGCTCAATCCAGAGGAGCCGCCGCCAGAAGCCACCGCGTTGTGAGAACCGGCTTGCACCGTGGATTTCTCAGCTTGTGTGGCACTGGTGGTGCGCAGGTAGTAGGTGGTTTTGAGGCCACGCAACCAAGCCAACTTGTAGGTGTCGTCCAGTTTTTTGCCGGACGCGCCAGCCATGTAGATGTTGAGCGACTGCGCTTGGTCGATCCATTTTTGACGACGTGCGGCGGCTTCAACCAACCATTGGGTTTCCACTTCAAAGGCGGTGGCGTACATGTCTTTCAGGTCTTGAGGCACACGGTCGATGGGGCGCAAAGAGCCGTCAAAGTGTTTGAGGTCCATGACCATCACGTCATCCCACAGGCCCAAACGCTTGAGGTCGCGTACAAGGTAGGCGTTGATGATGGTGAATTCACCTGACAGGTTGGATTTGACCGACAGGTTGCCAAAGCAAGGTTCGATGGATGCATCCACGCCCACGATATTGGAAATCGTGGCGGTGGGTGCGATGGCCACGCAATTGGAGTTGCGCATGCCGTCGGTGGCAATTTTCTTGCGCAGGGCTTCCCAGTCGAGGGTGGCGCTGCGGTCAACTTCAATGTAACCGCCGCGTGATTTTTCCAGCAGATTCAGGGTGTCCAAAGGCAGGATGCCTTGGTCCCACAACGAGCCTTTGTAGCTGGAGTAGCGGCCACGTTCGCGTGAGAGTTCGGTGGAGGCCCAATAGGCGTAGTAGCAAATGGCTTCCATCGAGCGGTCGGCAAACTCCACAGCCGCTTGTGAGGCATAAGGGATTTGCAACTCATACAAGCTGTCTTGGAAGGCCATGATGCCCAAGCCCACAGGCCGGTGGCGCAGGTTGGAATCGCGGGCCTTCTTGACGGCGTAATAGTTGATGTCGATCACGTTGTCGAGCATGCGCATGGCGGTTTTGATCGTGCGCTTGAGTTTGTCGTGGTCGAGTTCTTGGCCATTGGCGCCGGTTTTCAAATGGCGAACCAAGTTGACTGAACCCAGGTTGCACACCGCGGTTTCGGTGTCGCTGGTGTTGAGGGTGATTTCCGTGCACAGGTAGGAGGAAAGCACTACGCCAGAATGAATTTGGGGTGAACGCACGTTGCAAGCATCTTTGAATGTGATCCAAGGATGGCCTGTTTCAAACAACATGGTCAGCATCTTGCGCCACAAATCAGTGGCCTGTACGGTTTTGGCAGGTTTGATCAGGCCTTGCTTGGCTTGTGCTTCGTAAGCGGTGTAGGCTTTTTCAAATTCGCTGCCGAACAAGTCGTGCAAATCAGGGGTGTTCGAGGGTGAGAACAAGGTCCACTCACCTTTTTCCATCACGCGGCGCATGAACAAATCTGGGATCCAGTTGGCCGTGTTCATGTCGTGGGTGCGGCGGCGATCGTCGCCGGTGTTTTTGCGCAGTTCCAAGAACTCTTCGATATCCAAGTGCCATGTTTCCAAGTAAGTGCAGACTGCACCTTTGCGCTTGCCGCCTTGGTTGACCGCCACAGCGGTGTCGTTGACCACCTTGAGGAACGGGACGACGCCTTGTGATTCGCCGTTGGTGCCCTTGATGTGGCTGCCCAAGGCGCGCACACGTGTCCAGTCGTTGCCCAAGCCGCCAGCAAATTTGGACAGCAAGGCGTTTTCTTTGATGGACTCGTAGATGCCGTCCAAGTCATCAGGAACGGTGGTCAGGTAGCAGCTCGAGAGTTGAGGACGAGTGGTGCCGCTGTTGAACAAAGTGGGTGTGCTCGACATGAAGTCGAAGGAGGACAACACTTCATAAAACTCAATGGCTCGCTCTTCGCGGTTGACTTCGTTCAGCGACAAGCCCATGGCCACACGCATGAAAAAGGACTGGGGCAACTCGATGCGTTGTTTGCGTACGTGCAAGAAATAGCGGTCATACAGGGTTTGCAGACCCAGGTAGTCAAACTGGAAGTCGCGTTCTGGCTTGAGTGCTTTGGCCAGTCGATCCAAATCGAATTGCAACAGACGCGCGTCGAGCAGGTCGTTTTCCACGCCCTTTTTCAAGAAGCTGGAAAAGGTGTCTAAGTAATGTTGGCCCATTTCGGCTTGTGTGGCTTCTTTGCCCAAGACTTCCTTGGCAATCGAGTACATCAATAAGCGGGCGGTGGCGAAAGTGTAAGAAGGCTCTTTTTCAATCAGGGTTCTGGCGGCCAACACCGAGGCTTTGTGCACCTCTTCCATGGGAATGCCGTCATACAGGTTGCGCATGGTCTCACTCAAGATGGGACCAGCTTGCACGTCTTGCCCCAAGCCTTCGCAAGCAGCCTCCACCAAAAATGTCAAACGCGCGGTGTCCAGGGCCACGCGCTGGCCGTGGTCCAACACATGCAATACGGGTTCTGCGGGCGCCTGCTGTTCTTTGCTGGATGCGCGTTCTTGGGTACGACGCTCACGGTAGAGCACGTAAGCACGCGCCACTTCATGGTGACTGCCACGCATGAGACCGAGTTCAACCTGGTCTTGCACATCTTCAATGTGGAAGGTGCCACCGCCTGGACGCGAACGCAACAAAGCGCGCACCACGGCCTGGGTGAGTTGGTCAACGGTTTCACGCACGCTGGCGGACGCGGCACCTTGCGTGCCGTGCACAGCTAAAAACGCTTTCATCATGGCCACAGCGATCTTGGCGGGCTCGAAAGGCACCACTGCGCCATTGCGGCGGATGATTTGGTAATGGGTCAGACTGGCGTTGAGTGCGTTGGTCTGGGCTTGGTCTGTGGAATCGGTTGGCTTGATGTAGGTCGTTGCGACCGTTGAAGAGGAGGCGATTTGCATCTTTTTGTAATCCTGTTGGGCGTGAATGCTTTTGTTAACTTCTTATTCGCCGATGCCAGACATCGCTGCTTGGCCATCTGACATGTGCATGGCCCACACTATATATGGGGTCGAAACTCTTTTCAACACACTACGCGTAGTGTTTGGCATTTTTTTTAAAAAAATGCGCTTGTCGCGAATCTGTTGGTAACGACTGCTTGAAATCCTCAGATGCTGTCTGAGTTTTTCAAACCTTGTGGAAAACCCCAGGCGGAAAAAAAGCAGGCTCTTGCCCCCAAGCTTGTTGCAAAAAAAGCCATGAAAAACCCGGGCCAGGGTCTTTTTTGCGCTCGGGTGCCACATGCTCGTGTCCCACTGTGTGTTTCAGTGGGTATTGAGAGGCCAAAACAGGCAGGAGCGAAATCAAACTTTCGTATTGCTCTGGGGTGAAGGTGTCGCCATCCAATCCTTCGAGTTCGATGCCGATGGAAAAATCATTGCAATCGTGGCGCCCCAAGTGTGAAGACGTGCCTGCATGCCAAGCGCGATGGTCGCAGCTGACAAATTGCAACAACTCGCCACCGCGTCGGATGAAGAAATGCGCTGAGACTTCCACCCCACGCAAATGATCGAAGTAAGGGTGTTTGTCATGCACCAATTGGTTGGTGAAGAAATCGGGCACATCGCTGCTGCCGTATTCACCCGGCGGCAAGCTGATCGCGTGGATCACCACCAAATCCACATCCACGCCCTGGGGTCGGGGGCCGAAATTAGGCGAATCGATGCGGTGCGCAAACCGATACCAGCCATGGCTCCAAAAAGGCGCAGTCAAACCGAGCCTTCTTTCAGCGCCCGATGCGCCTGGCTGCAGTAGCGCGCGCTGCCGGCGTGAACCGCGTCTTGCTCAGGCAAATGCACGCCACACTGGGCACACGCGACCATCGTTTGCGGTGAATCATCAGAGGATTCGCGCTGCGCACGGGACGATGGACGGCTGAGCTTGATCCACCAAATGACAGCAAAGACCACGCCGATCAGGATCAGGTATTTCACAAGCCGCGGTGCAAGAGCACTTCCATGACGAAGCGGGAGCCAGCGTAAGACAACAACAAAAGGGCTGAGCCGAAGTAAAGCGTGCGAATCGCCAATGGGCCTCGCCAGCCACGTTCATGGCGTCCCCACAGCAACAGCAGGAAAACCAACCAAGCAAAGGTCGACAACAAGGTTTTGTGGTCCCAGCGAAATGGTTTGTCTGGCCCATAGAGGTGTTCGCTGAACCACCAGCCCGCCATCAAGGTCAACGACAGCAAGAAAAAGCCGATGTGCACAAACCTGAAAGTCAAACGCTCCAGGGTCAGCAAAGGCAGCCCAGTCGGGTCGGAGGCGGCCAAGCGGATTTGGCGTTCGGCGCGGCTCATCAAACTGGCATGAACCACAGCGGCAGCGAACATGGCGTAGGACGCCAACCCGAGCACCCAATGCAAGGGCAACCATGCCGAAACCGCGCTGTGCAGCGCCTGTCCAGGAAACACCAGAGGCAAAAACACCGCCACCATGCCAGCCGAAGACAAAATCCAGCGGGTTTGCATTTGGGGGAACCAATGGTGTTCCAGGGTGTAGACCAGCAACACCAGCCAAGCCGTGGCAGACAAAGCAGCCGCAAAACCAAAATGGGCCGCCTCACCTTCAGCGGGGATCAGGCTGGCCACCACACTCAGGCCATGGAAGAGGGAGATGACCCAGAGGTAACTGCGGCTTTGCTGGGGTGAGAGTCGGCCACCGAAAAAAGCACCCATTGCGTATGCACAGGCCGCAACCAGGCCCCATATCAGGCTAAAGTTGGATGCGCTGAATACAATCATGGGCACAGTTTAGCGTCTTGCCCACAACTGGGCCATTCCCACCGCAAGCCCCCACCACAGGTAACACCATGGCAACCGCACTCAGTGACAAACTTTCGCGACTGGTCAAACAAATCAGTGGGCAGGCCCGCATCACAGAAGCCAACGTCGCTGACATGCTGCGCGAAGTGCGCATGGCTTTGCTGGAAGCCGACGTGGCGCTGCCCGTGGTGCGTGACTTCATTGCGCGGGTGAAAGACAAGGCCTTGGGCCAGGAGGTGATCAACTCCCTCACCCCCGGCCAAGTGCTGGTGAGCATCGTGCAAAAAGAATTGGCCGCCACCATGGGTGAAGGTGTGTCAGACATCAACTTGGCCGCGCAACCGCCCGCGGTGATTTTGATGGCGGGTTTGCAAGGTGCGGGTAAAACCACCACCACCGCCAAGTTGGCCAAACACCTGATCACCAAGCGCCGAAAAAAAGTGCTGACGGTGTCTGCCGACGTTTACCGCCCTGCTGCCATCGAACAGCTCAAGACCGTGACCGCGCAAGCCGGCGCGGAGTGGTTCCCCAGTGACCCCAGCCAACAACCGGTGGCGATTGCCTTGGCGGCACTGGACTACGCCCGCAAGCACTATATAGATGTGTTGTTGGTGGACACGGCAGGACGCTTGGCGATTGATGAAGCGCTGATGCAAGAAATCAAAGCCTTGCATGCGGCTGTGCATCCGGTGGAGACCTTGTTTGTGGTGGACGCCATGCTGGGCCACGATGCGGTCAACACCGCCAAGGCCTTCCAGGAGGCGTTGCCCCTGACGGGCATCGTGCTGACCAAAACCGATGGCGATTCACGCGGTGGCGCGGC
>CAJBOO010000081.1 GCA_903956845.1 uncultured Burkholderiales bacterium | reverse complement strand
GGCCATGAAGGACTCATAGGCCAGATGCTGAAATTCCATCAATTTGAACTTCAGGAGCACCTTCGCAGCATACTGAGCATGTTTTTCAGGCTGATGGGTGTAGAAATCCAATTTGCTTCTTGCTCTGGCAAGCGATAAAGAAATATCGGTGAATGGGTTGCCATGACCAGGCAAAACCATCTTCACATTCAATTGTTCAATGACATCCAGGGTTGAAGCGATGCCTTCAAATCCACCGCCACCCAAAAATTCAGGGAAAACAACGCCAAAACCAGATTCCCATAAGGCATCAGCTGAAACAAGCACGGCATGATCGGGTTGGTACAACATGAATGAATCATCGTCATGGCCAGGAGACGGTATGCAAGTCCAAGGCAATCCACACAGATCCAGTGTTTGATGATTGCTCACGCCATGGGTGGCCATGAAGGGTGGGCAGGTTTGACCGGTCAATTCAAAACTCAAGGCTTCTGCAGACCAGTCATGCACGCTTGCCCATTGCGAGGATGGAATGTGCACTTCAAGCTGTTCAAAAGTGTCTTGCAACAAGGCGTTCCCTCCGCAGTGGTCGCTGTGCAAGTGGGTGTTGATCACCAGATCCAGGGCTTGGCCTTGCAGCTGTTGATGAATCAAGCGCAACAGTTGATCGGCATGGGAAACATATCCCGTGTCAATGGCAACGGCTTGGTCATGGGAGTGCAATAACAGCGTGTTGGAAGACAGCCAGCCACGCTCAAAAAAGTGAAAACCTGAAGGCAGCATAAAAAAAGGACAGATCTGACCTGTCAGAAAAACAAGATATCCTTGCAACAACTCAGTTTAATTTGAAACGCGTGACAGATCACCAGCCTCCCCCTGTGAAAACCCATCTTTTCCAAGCCTTGTGGAAGAAACTTCTGGGCAAGTTGTTTACCAAGCCTCAAAGCAAAGAAGAACTGATCGAGTTGATGGACTCGGCCGAAATCAAAGATTTCATCGGCCATGAAAGCCGGATCATGCTCGAAGGCGTGCTCAATATAGGCGATATGCGGGTAGGCGACATCATGGTTCCCTCGCCACGCATGGACATGCTCGACATCGACATGGGCATGGATGCGCTACTGGAAGTGGTGATCGACATTGGACATTCGCGCTATCCGGTGTATGAAAACGACAAAGAAAACATCATTGGCGTTTTGATGGCCAAAGACTTGTTGAAGTTGCAAAGGGCACCGGAACTCAACATCAAGATCCTGCTTCGCACCGCTGTGTTTGTGCCAGAAAGCAAAAAACTCAACGACTTGCTCAGGGATTTCAAACGCAATCGCAATCACATGGCCATGGTGGTGGATGAATTTGGTCGCATCGCAGGTCTGGTCACCTTTGAGGATGTGCTGGAAGAAATCGTGGGCGAGATCGAAGATGAATTCGATACGGAAACGGATGTGGGCGACATCTACAGCTTGGTTGACAACAGCTTTCGCGTCGCAGGTCATACACCCATAGAAGCCATCAACCAACGTTTTGACGTAGAGCTGCCGACCAACGTCGATGAAGAAACCTTCGACACGATTGGCGGCCTCATTGCCCATGAAATGGGGCATGTCCCGCACAAAGGTGAACACCGAGACATGCAAGGTTTGCGCTTTGAGGTCATGCACGCCAAAGGTGGATCGGTCAAATGGTATCGGGTGAAAAAGCTCAAGGCTTGAGCCGAGCATGTTGATGCATCGCTATCAGCGTCATGCCTTGGCCATTGGCTTAGGCAGCGTGCAAGCCATCGCGTTGAGCTATCCCTTAGGCGGGGCGGTGTCAGCCATGCTGCAACTGCTGAGCATGGCGGGCTTGCTGGTCATTGTTCGCCAAGGAAGCGCCTTTCAAACGGCGTGGCTGTTCGCAAGCAGTTGGTTGTGTGGCACGGTCTGGTGGCTCTACATCGCACTGCATACCTTTGGGCAGCTGCCTGCACCGCTCACGATGGTGACCATTTTGTTGCTGTGTGGTGGTTTGGCCATGTATTACGCCGCAACGACTTGGGTATATCGTTGGAGCCTGACAGGTTGTCATCCCGTTTGGCAGGGCTTGGTATTTGCCGCTTGTTGGACTGCAGCGGAAATGGCGAGAGCACAATGGTTCACTGGGTTTCCGTGGGGCGCCATAGGCTATGCGCATGTGGATGGCATGTTGTCCTCCATGGCCCCATACACCGGTGTTTACGGCATCGGCTTCACGGCTGCCTTGCTGAGTGCTTGGATGGCGTCCTGGTGGGTAGGTGTTCAAACAAAGTGGCGATGGTTGTGCCTCGCAGGATTGCTGGTGGCTTTGCCCAGCTGGTTGCCCATGCCAATGCCAGCAATAGGCAAGGTGAGCGTGGCCCTGTTGCAGGGCAATATTCCACAAAACTTGAAATTCGCCAGTGGCCGACAAGATGCACTGCATTGGTATCAAGAACAATTGTTAACAAGTCAAGCGCAAGTGACCGTGTTGCCAGAGACTGCCATTCCCTACTTCAAAGAAGAATTGCCCACTGCCTATTGGGAAACCATCAGCAATACCTTTGCATCGGGTGAACAAGCTGCACTGATAGGCCTGCCGACAAGAGACCCCCAAAAAGGCTTTGGCAATTCAGTCATCGCGCTCGGACTGGACGAGAGCCCCAAGCAATACAACAAACACCATTTGGTGCCGTTTGGCGAATTCACGCCCGACAGCTTAAAGTGGTTCACCCAGAGGCTGCGTTTGGATTTTGCAGACTTCAACCGGGGCGAGGAAGGCCCCTTGCCCATGGCGTGGCGGGGGCAGCAGCTGGCAGTCAACATTTGCTATGAAGATTTGTTTGGCGAAGAATTGGCAAAAAGCTTTGTCAGAGATGCG
>CAJBOO010000080.1 GCA_903956845.1 uncultured Burkholderiales bacterium | reverse complement strand
CGTCCACACAAAGTCAAACGAGCCGTGTCCGCTGGGCTGGATATGGCGGGTTGAGACACTGTTGACCTGCTGTTGAATGATGAGGCTGGGGAAGATGGTGGTCATGACCGCCGTGGGGCCGTTCCACCAGGCCTCGGGCACGATGTCGAGCAAGCGCATGTCGTTGAGCGTCATCTTGTCTTTGAAGCTGTCCACGCCGCCCACCACTTCTTCGTTTTTGCCGCCTTGGCCACGGGTTGAAATCATGGCGGCATGACGAAACTGCTCGTCCATCTTCAATTCGGATTTGTTGTCAGCTCGCCAAAGTCCAAAGGTGGAGAACCAGGTGTGCAACAAGCCGGGGTGATAGGGGTCTTTGATGTTCTCTTGCATCAGCTTCCAGTTGCCAGGAATGCGCTGACGGCGGTAGCCCAAAATTTTCAGCTTGCGGCCATTGAAGGTGCGGTCAAAGTACGCCAGGATGGTGGGGCCTAAAAACGCTTCCAGGCTTTCAACCTCGTGGTCGAAAGAGGCAAACACCACGCCGCCTCGTGTGGCCACTTTGAGTTTGGTCAGGCCGTGGTCTTCCACCTTGAAATCTTTGGGCATGCCGCCGTTGATCTTGCCGTCTTGTTTGACACCACGGCGAAACGGCACGCCTTGCAGGTCCCCTTTGACGCTGTAATTCCACTGGTGATAGGGACAGAAAAAATCTTTGGCATTGCCATTGCGCTCACGGCAAAAACGCATGCCACGGTGGGCACACACGTTCTCAATCACATTGATTCCGCCATCCGGGTCACGCACCATGATGACCGAACGCTCGCCCACCACCGTGCGCCGGAAGTCGCCTGGGTTGGGAATTTCAGCCTCCAAGCCCACGTAGCACCAGTGATTGTTGTAAAAGAATCTGTCCAGTTCTTTTTTGTACAGGTCCTCACGGGTGTATGCCCAAAAAGGAATGCGACTGGTGCCCTCACCTTCCCACTGGGGGTCGACAGGAAAAACAGTGCTGTTGGTCATGGCAAGGCTCCTTGATTTCATTCAAATACCTGAGGGATAAAACGCATCTGCGTGGATTTTTTCAGCGGGCATGGACAACTGTTGCGCCAAGGCATTCAAGGCCTCGACCATGGCGGGTGCGCCACAAAAATAGGCCATGAAATCTTGCAAATGGGGCAAATCACTGGCGATGGCATCGGTCACCAAGCCACTGCGCAAGCCCGCTTGAACCGCACCGGTGGCAACCACCACATGCAACACCATGTTGCCGTGTGCTTGGGCCAAATGCCGCAAACGATCCAAGTCGTAGCTGTCCTCTTGGCTGCGCACACCGAAATACACATGCACCGGGTTGGTCATGTGCGCGGCCATGACACCTCGGATGATGGATACGATCGGCGCGATGCCTGTGCCGCCGCCCACACACAAGATGGGACCCGTGTGCTTTTGACGCAAATAGGCCGTGCCCAAGGGACCGCTGATGCGCACCGCGTCTCCCTCTTTGAGCGAGGAAAACACGTACTCGGTGACCCGTCCGCCCGGCACCTGACGAATCTGGAACTCCATCTCTTCATCGTCGGGCAAACCTGCCCATGAATACGGGCGGATATGGTCAGGGGTGAATTGCAAAGTCGCATATTGACCAGGTGAAAAGGCCATGGGCTTGGCGGGCTTGATGCGCAAACGGCGAATGTCGTGGGTGAGTTCTTCAATGGCGAGCACCGTGCCCTTGATGATCTTGGCGGGATGAACGATGACTTCATCCATTTCAGGGATTTCAATCGTGCAACTGTCGGTGAGCACCGACTGGCAAGCCAATACATGGGGGTCTTGCGCCATGCCTGGCCGTCCTGATTCCGGGCCACTGTGGGTGACGCCGCCTTGGGTGACTTTGCACCGGCAAGTGCCACACCGACCTGACATGCAACTATAGGAAATGGGAACGGCATGTTCCCGCAGCACTTCCAGCAGGTTTTGTCCGCTTTGAATCTGAATCCGCAGGTGCTTGGGCTGTACCAGGAGTTCCATGAGAGGTTCCATTGACCGTGAATGAAGTCATTGTGGGCAGCCAAGCTATATATGTAAAGCTAAGCTAGCTTATAAGTTATATTTGTTTTGTGAATAAAGGATGTCCATGGAACTCCGTCAAATCGACCTCAATCTCTTGGTGATCTTCAACCAACTGCTCTTGGACAGACGGGTGTCGACCACGGCTGACAAGCTGGGTTTGTCCCAACCCGCGGTCAGCAATGCGCTCAAAAGACTGCGCACCCTGCTCAAAGACGAATTGTTTGTGCGCACGGCCAAAGGCATGGAACCCACGCCCTACGCCATGCACTTGGTCGAGCCGATTGGCTATGCCCTGGGGACTTTGCAAAACGCCTTGAACCAACGCGACAGCTTTGACCCCGCCACCAGCCAACGCACCTTCACGCTGGGCCTGACCGACATTGGAGAGATTTACTTCATGCCCACCTTGATGGAAACCCTGTCGCGCGTGGCTCCCCATATCAAGATCAGCACGCTGCGTCACCACACAGGCCATTTGGGCGAGGACATGGCCGCTGGCACGGTGGACATTGCCGTGGGCTTGTTACCCAGCCTGACCACCGGGTTTTTCCAACGTCGATTGTTCAAGCAGCGTTATGTCTGCATGTTCAGACAAGGTCACCCCCTGGCCGACAACCCCATCAGCATGGCCCAGTTCAAGTCGCTGTCGCATGTCGGGGTCACCTCGGCCAACACGGGCCACAGTGAAGTCGATGCGTGGTTGCAACGCAAAGGGATCGAGCGGCAAATTCAATTGCATGTGCCCCACTTTGTAGCGGTGGGGCATATTTTGCAAAGTTCGGATTTGATCGCCACCGTGCCCGAGCGGTTCGCTGACAAATGCGCTGGACCTTTTCAACTCGAAACCTCGCCCTTGCCCTTCAAGTTGCCCGACATCGCGATCAATTTGTTTTGGCACGCCAAGTACAACCGTGAACCGGCCAATATGTGGCTGCGTCAACGCATGGTCGATTTGTTCACGGAAACAACTTAAAACACCTCAGTATCGACTTCGCTGCTGGCTTGGGCGTTGTAACGCTCGCCACTCACGGTGTGTTGGTTGATCGTTTCATTCAACCTGGCGAGCACAGCCTGCGACAGCAGGACACGGCCTGCCCCCACGTTGTCTTTCAAATGATCGATGCTGGCGGTGCCAGGGATCGTGACGATATGCGACGCTTGCGCGAGCACCCATGCCAGTGCCAGTTGTGCGGGTGTGCAGCCCACCTCGTTGGCGATCTGTTGATAGCTGTTGAGCAGTTGCAGGTTGCGCGGGTAATGCTCTGCATTGAACCTGGGAGAGGTGTGTCGCCAATCGTTGGCTGAGAGGCTTGCAATGTCTTGCAAGTCGTTGCACAAGAACTTGCGTGCCAAGGGGCTGAAGGCCACGAATGCAATGCCCAGCTCCTCGCAGGCTTTGAGCACTGCAATTTCGGGATTGCGTGTCCACAAGGAGTATTCGGTTTGCAAGGCAGCTATGGGGTGTTCACGATGGGCTTTGCGCAAGGTGTCGGCAGACACCTCAGATAAGCCAATGCTGCGGATCTTCCCTGCGCGTTTCAAGTCTGCCAAGGCACCCACGCTTTCCTCAATGGGGATGCGTTTGTCCCAGCGGTGCAAGTAATACAGGTCGATCACATCGGTGTTCAGGCTGCGCAAGCTGCTGTCGCAGGTGGCTTTGATCGTGTCGGGTCTGCCGTCAATGACACGTACTTTTTTGCCGTCGCCCTTCAAGTCCACGCCTTGCATGCCGCATTTGCTCGCCAAGGTGAATCGGCTTCGGTGTTTGGACAACACGCGACCGATGATGCGTTCGCTTTCGCCAAAGCCGTAAAGCGCCGCGGTGTCAAAGAAGTCCACACCCTCGTCCAGCGCAGTGAGCAACAAACGTTCGGCATCATCGAAGCTGGGCGGCGGTCCATAGACCGCGCAGATGTTCATGCAGCCCAGGCCGATGGGGTTGACTTGGAAAGGGCCGACAGCGCGCTTGTTCATGCCAGTTGCTGCTCCAGATCGTGCAACACCTGGTAGCAAGGCAAGACTTGCGCCACGCTCGCATTGGGCTCACGACCTTCGCGAATGGCAGCAAAAAATTCTCGGTCTTGCAATTCAATGCCGTTCATCGACACCGCCACCTGCGACACGTCCAGCTTGTCTTCTTTGCCATTGAACAAATCGTCATAGCGCGCAATGTAAGTGGCGTTGTCACCGATGTAGCGAAAGAAGGTGCCCAGTGGACCGTCGTTGTTGAAGCTGAGCGAGAGCGTGCAAATCGCACCATTGGCCGCTTGCAATTGAATGCCCATGTCCATGGCAATGCCCAAACCGGGGTGAATGGGCCCTTGGATGGCGTTGGCTTTGACCACGGGACTGCCTGCTTGGTAAGCAAACAAATCCACGGTGTGTGCCGCGTGGTGCCACAGCAAGTGGTCGGTCCAACTGCGCGGTTGCCCCAATGCATTCATGTTGGTACGGCGGAAAAAGTAGGTTTGCACGTCCATCTGAAACACATGGAACTGCCCGGCTTGGATTTGTTGGTGCACGAACTGGTGGCTGGGGTTGAAACGACGGGTGTGACCGCACATGGCGACCAGGCCGGTTTGCTTTTGCAGCGCCACCACATCAGCACCGTCTTGGTAGACGTCGCACAAGGGGATTTCCACTTGCACATGCTTACCGGCTTTCAGACAGGCGATGGATTGCGAGGCATGCATTTGCGTAGGCGTGCACAAAATCACCGCATCGACTTCCTGCATGGCCAGGCTGTCGTTCAAATCGGTGGTGACGTGGGCAATGCCGTACTTCTTGGCCACCTCTTGGGTCTTGGGCAATTCGCGTCCCACCAATGACACCACCTCAACGCCATCGATCTGTTGGATGCCATCCAGGTGCTTGATGCCAAATGCGCCTGCCCCGGCCAATGCCACTTTGATGTTTTTCATGTGTTCTCCAAAATCAAATGACCTACCGCCGTGTTGCTGGCAGGCACATGGTAGAAACGGTGCGCCACCTTGGGTGGTGCTTTGCCTTCGTTGACATCGCTCATCGCGCCACGCGCAATCAACCACATCACCAATTCAATGCCCTCACTGCCCGCTTCGCGCACATAGTCGATGTGGGGAATCGCGGCTGCCGCTGTGGGGTCGGTGATCAGTGTGTCCAAGAATGCGTTGTCAAAATCTTTGTTGATCAGGCCGGCACGAGGGCCTTGCAATTGATGGCTCATGCCACCGGTGCCCCAGATGTGGATATTCAGATCCGCATCAAAGCTTTTCACTGCGTTGGCAATGGCTTTGCCAAGGTTGAAACAGCGCTGACCCGAAGGCACGGGGTACTGCACCACATTGACGGCAAAGGGAATGACGGGGCAAGGCCAGGCTGCCGGTTGCCCACACATCAGTGACAGGGGAACCGTCAGGCCATGGTCCACATCCATCTTATTGACGATGGTCAGATCAAAGTCTTGCTGAATCACCGACTGCGCGATGTGCGATGCAAGCTCGGGGTGTCCTTGCACCACGGGCACGGGTCGAGGGCCCCAACCTTCATCGGCTGGCGTGTAGTGCGCTGCTGTGCCAATCGCAAAAGTGGGAACCATGTCCAAGCTGAAGGCCGTGGCGTGGTCGTTGTAGACCAAGAAAATGACGTCAGGTGTGTGGTCCTTCATCCATTGCTTGGAATATTCATAGCCCTTGAACAGGGGTTGCCAATAGGGTTCGGCGGTTTTACCTAGGTCGATGGTCGCGCCAATCGCGGGCACGTGTGAGGTGTAAACCGATGCGGTGATGCGTGCCATGTCAAGCCTTTCCTGCTTTGCCTTGCGGTTGGCGGTGCGCTTGTGCGTCGCCGTCTTCGCCGACAAATCGGTTGCCTTGGACCGAACGCCCACCCGCGACCATCATGGCGCGGTATTCGTCCTCGGTCATGCCGGTCATGCTGCCCGCCATTTGTTGAAAGCTTTTGCCATCCGTCGCACCGATCTTGGCCAAGAAATAAATATTGCCACCGGTGCGAATGCACCCATTCAAGTCGCGAGCCAACACCGCTTGCTTTTGCTCGTCGGTCATGGCCCATTCATCCAGGTAAGCGCGCTCATCCGCTTTGAAGCGGGTGCGGTTTTCCGCTTTCATCAGCGACATGCAAAACTGGTTGAGCCAATAGCCTTTGCGAGACTGCTCTGCGTCAAAAATCGTGGTGCCTGGCACGTCCAGGTAAGGCTTATCGAGGGCCATGTTTTCTTTCAGGGAAGGGTCAAACTCGCTCGGGCCAATACAAACGCATCGGGTTGTCAACGAGCATTCGGCGTTGAAGGTCAGCCGTGACAGCAATGTGCGGAATGAAGTCCACCAACAAACCGTCATCGGGCATGTGGTCTTTCAAATTCGGGTGTGGCCAATCGGTGCCCCACAACACGCGGTCTGGGAAAGTCTCCACCACACGCCGGGCAAAGGGCACCACATCTTGGTAAGGCTTCTTTTGGCCATGCAAGGCTTTGGGGCCGTTCACGCTCAAACGCTCGGGGCATGACACCTTGCTCCACACGTTCTCGTGTTGCTGCATGAATTGCATGAACAAACTGAATTCAGGTCCATCCACAGGCTGCTGCACATTGGGCCTGCCCATGTGGTCCACCACCACCGTGGTGGGCAAGGCAGTGAAAAAATCCCACAACTCGGGGAGATCCACCGCTTCAAAGTAAATCACCACATGCCAGCCCCAGGCCTTGATGCGGTTGGCGATCTCCATCAATTCGTCTTTGGGTGTGAAATCGACCAGGCGCTTGACGAAATTGAACCGCACACCACGCACACCTGCGTCATGCATGTCTTGCAAGGCATGGTCGGTGACATCGCGCTTGACCGTGGCCACCCCCCGTGCGCGGCCCAAGGAATGCCGCAAGGCGTCGACCAAAGCACTGTTGTCTGCGCCATGGCATGTGGCTTGCACGATCACGTTTTTATCGAAACCCAAGTGGTCCCGCAGCGCAAACAACTGTTCTTTGGAGGCATCACAAGGCGTGTATTTGCGCTCGGGCGCGTAGGGAAACTGATCGCCAGGCCCAAACACATGGCAGTGCGCATCTACCGCGCCTGCGGGCAACACGAAGCCAGGCTTGGCAGGCCCCTCGAACCAATCCAGCCAGCCAGGGGTTTTTTCAAAAGCACCAGAAGTGGGTTTCATGCGTATCAATCGACGTATTTCAAACCGGCCTTGGCCAGGGCTTCGCGCATGTTGTACATGTCCAAGCCCAACACACCCGAAGCCAGCTTGGCACGTTTTTCCCCTTCCAAAGCCTCGCGAGCGGCAGCGGCATCGGCCACTTGCTGCGCGATGCTGGCCGGCACCACCACCACCCCATCGTCATCGGCCACGATGGCGTCCCCGGCATTCACACCAGCCCCGGCACACACAATCGGGACATTGACCGATCCCACGGTGGCCTTGATGGTGCCTT
>CAJBOO010000079.1 GCA_903956845.1 uncultured Burkholderiales bacterium | reverse complement strand
GTCAAGGCATCGCCAGGCAAGGTGCTGACGCAGCACACGGGCTTGCCACCTCGCAAGACCAAGTAAGTCCCTCTAGCCGCCCGGCCTGGGGGCCATTTTTTGAGCAAATCACCAGACAAATGAGCCGCCATGGCGGGTGGCTGGAGGGATTGCTTCCAAGCAAAGCGCAAAACATCCCCTATTCAGAGGACGGTACTAACCCTGAGCCGTGGTTTTGAACGCCCCATCAGCGGCAAAATACCGCGAGTACCACAGGGGCTGTCCATGTATTTGTCAGGCACACAAACCAGGTTGATGAGCCAAATCATGCAGGTGCTGGCCGAGCCGCACCAAGAGCATGAAATCCGCCAGCAGGTGGGTGAGCTCATCATGCAATTGATGCAGGCGCAGTTTTACGCTTCGTTTGTTTGGAACGCAGACTCCAACGCTTTCATGGACACGGTTCAAATCAACATGGACCCCAGCAACATCGCTGACTACGAGG
The DNA here is from genome assembly GCA_903956845.1 of uncultured Burkholderiales bacterium. Classification (GTDB taxonomy): domain Bacteria; phylum Pseudomonadota; class Gammaproteobacteria; order Burkholderiales; family Burkholderiaceae_C; genus Limnohabitans. The sequence continues at coordinate 8,041 of CAJBOO010000079.1, read as the reverse complement.
CCTATTACCAGTTCAACGACCCGATCACGCACACCATGCAACGCTACCAAGTGGCGGTCAGGGCCAGTGATGTGCTGCCGCAGCGGGAACTGATGAACACCGAGTTCTTCAATGACTTTCTCGCCAAAGATGGCTTGCATTGGGGTGTCAACTTGTATGCCTGGCACAAGGGTCACAACATCGGGGACATGCGCATTTGGCGCGACAAACGTCGAGACAATTTCAGCGAAGACGAAATGCGTTTGCTCGACATGATCTTGCCGGCTTTCACGGCCTCGCTGTCCAGAGCCCGCGCCATGGACAAACCCAGCAGCGTGTTGACGAACACCAACTTGAGCCCGCGTGAGTTGCAAGTGGCCCAAAGTGCATCCTTGGGCTTGGGGGACAAAGAAATCGCTCGCCAGTTGGGTATCTCCCCAGCCACGGTGCGCACGCACATGGACAACGCTTTCAAAAAGCTGGGCATCAACAACCGGAGTGTGTTGGCCCGCACCCTGGGTTTGCACTGAAGACCCGCATCCCCCAATTGCAGGATAGCCAAGCGCTTGTTGCCTGCCTAGCATGAGCTGCTAACAACCAATGGGTTGGTTGTTCAACACCAGGAGCAGCGCATGGCACACCAAGGCATTTCCAGAAGACAACTGATTCAATCTGCAGCAGCTGGCATGTTGCTGAGTCAAGGCATACCGGCGCTTGCCGATGGACACGCATCCAACCCTTTGCTCAAACTGTCTGCACCGCAAGCAGTGGCAGCGATCCAGTCTGGCAAAGTGTCTGCCACGACTTACTTGAAAGCCTTGCTGGGTCAAACCCAAAAGCACGCAGGCTTGAACGCACTCGTTTATTTGAACGAAGCCCAGGCCATGAAAGCCGCCGCGAAAATCGATGCCGACCGAAAAGCCGGTAAAGCACTCAAGCCCTTGGCGGGCTTGTTCATCGTGGCCAAGGACAACATCAACACCAAGGACATGCCGACCACCGGTGGCACGGCAGCTTTGCAAGGCGTGATACCCAAAAACACCGCGCCCTCGATCCAAAGGCTCACCGATGCTGGTGCGATCGTGTTGGCCAAAGCCAACTTGCATGAACTGGCATTTGGCATCACCAGCACCAACTTGTCAGGTGCCGGCATTGTGCGCAATCCCTATGACCCATCGCGTATTCCTGGTGGATCTTCTGGTGGCACAGCGGTGGCGGTTGCCGTGGGCATGGTGCCTTGCGGTTTGGGAACGGACACCGGCGGCTCGACCCGGGTGCCGGCGGCCTTGAGTGGCATCGTTGGTTTTCGGCCATCAGTGGGCAACGGTGGCCGGCAACGGCGGTACCACGATGAAAATGCCGTGGTGCCGATCAGCCGCACCCGTGACACCGTGGGTCCGATGGGCAAAACCGTGGCCGATGTGGCGTTCTTGGATGCAGCAATCACCGGAGGGCCCACGGTCAGCGCGGCTTCTCTCAAGGGAGTACGCATGGGCGTGCCTGCCACCTTTTGGTCGGGCTTGTCTTCGGACTTGCAAGCAGTGGTGCTTGAGGCCAAAGACAAATTGGCGGCGGCAGGTGTCGTCATGGTAGATGTCGACCCCGATGTGTTCGATCTCAACAACCAAGTCTCATTCATGGTCGCGTTGCATGAACCGCTGGAAGACTTCCCCCCTTACCTCAAAGCCAGTGGCATCGACATGGGTTTGAAGGACATTGTGGAGAAAGTGGCCAGCCCCGATGTGAAAGGCGCGATGGGCGCGGTCATGGGAGATGTTTTTGGCAAGGCTTATCCGGACGCCATGAAAGTTCATCGCCCTGCATTGCAGAAGAAGTTCGTTGATTATTTCAAGGACAACAAACTCGACGCCATGCTTTACCCGACCACGCCGTTGGCCGCCTCCGCGATCGACGAGGTGAATGGCTCGAGCAAAGTCAGCATCAACGGCGGTGAGCCAGCCGATACCTTCGGCACCTACATTCGCAACGCTGACCCCAGCAGCAATGCAGGCATCCCGAGTTTGTCTATCCCTGCAGGCTTGACGGCCTCAGGGCTACCCGTGGGCATTGAGATTGACGGACCATTGGGCAGCGATCGCCGTTTGCTCGCCTTGGGATTGGCGATGGAAAAAGTGCTGGGCCGCTTGCCTGATCCCTCAGGCTTTTAACTCAAGCGTAAGCCGCGCTCGTGCTCGACAGGTGGTCTGCATAGCAGTGGATCACCTGGTCGTAAGCTTGCGAGGCTTCGGCTTGTAAGTTCATTTTTTGCAACAACCAACCGTAGTTGAACCACACCGAGTATTTGTTGTGGCTGCGGTCATGCTTCAACCAATGGCGGTACAACTCCAGCGCCTCGGTGGTTTTACCGGCATGGTCGAGTTGCTCGGCTTTGGCGATCAACTCTTGGGGAGTCCGGGTGGGGTTGGGGATGACCAAGGTGGTGTGGGGTGTCATGCTGAATTCCTTGAAATGAAATGTATTCAGGAAAAGCAAGTTCGGTGCCAATGATTCCGACACCCCTCTAAACAGTCAGGTGGGCAAACTCACCAGTGGCAGGTCGTGTCGGCTGGCAAGTCCATCGAGTTGCTTGCGCGTCAGTCCCGCAAAGTACGCAGCCAGTTTGGCGCGGGTTGCCGGCAGCAGCATGGGATCGCGTGGTGTCACGCCAGCCACCCCCTTGCCTGGTTTGGCAGTCAGGCCAGCGACTTCAAGGAGTTTGGCGGCGAAATGGGGTTCCAGCGCGGCAACCGCCACCCGGCCATTCGCGCAGGCATACACCTGGTATCCCGCATGGGCGCCACCCACGGAACCCTTGGGCGCTGTCAAGCCCCATTGACGGGGCAGTGCCAAATAGGCGGCGGCATCTTCCAGGGCCACCTCATGGAACACGCCCTTGCCTTGGCTGCGGCCAGGTTTGGCCCTCAGCCACAAGGCTTTGAGCACGGCTTCGCTGGCTTGGAGCGATCCGGCCATGTCGGCAAACAGGGTGGCGGGCAGGGTCAGCCCACCCACCAAGCCATTGGCGGCCAAGTAGGTGAGGTCATGTCCGGGGATTTCCGCACCCGCTCCCGGCGAGCCAACGATGCTCACCATGTTCAGACCCGGAAATTGGGCGTGCAGGTCTGGCCAGGCCATGCCCAGCTTCTTCAGGGCCGAGGGGCGGAACGAGGTGAGCAGCACATCGGTGCTGGCCAAGAGCTTGGCCAGCTGGGCTTGGCCTTTCGCAGATTTCAAATCCGCCTGGACCACTTTGACCTTGGCATGCAGATGGTGATAGGCGTGAGGAGCATACAAACCCATGGGGTCAGCGGGGCTGCCTCTGGGTGAGCCCTTGGGCGGCAACGGTTCGAGCTTGGTGCATTTGGCGCCCATGTCGGCCAAGCGCATCAGGGCGGCGGGGCCGGGCAGATTGAGCGCCACGCTCAGGATGCGAACGCCAGACAGGGTTTTGTCGGTGGCTTGGGAGAGGGGTTTTCCTTGGGACATGATTTCTGCTCTATATATATAGTGGTGTTTGGCGCATCTTAGAGGATGGCCGGTGCCAAGCACCAGGGAAGGTGTTGGAAAATCATTTGCCACATTGGCTTGAATCATGCTTTTAAATAAACCATGAAGTTCTACCGATCCCGATCGTTCACATCCGCTTGCGCGGTGGGTGCCTGCTTGGCCTGCGCGATGCCGCAAGCCCTGAGGGCACAGACCGGGGCCATGCCGTCGGTTGATGCGGGTTCGCTCACCCAACAAAACGCCCAGAGCATCAAACAGCATTTGCCAGCCTCGGACACCTTGCGGCTGTTGAGTTTGCCGCCACCCATGGCATTGTCTGATCAACTTCGCATGAATGTGCGACGGGTGTACTTTTTAGGTAACCGCCGACTGGACAAGGCGCAGTTGTACCCGGCGGTGCTTCCGTTTTTGAACAGACCCTTGACCTCCATAGAAATAGGGCGCTTGACGGCAGCAGTCACTGACATTTATCGCCAAGCAGGCTGGATCGTCGAGGTGTATGTGCCTCAACAAGCCCTGGACCAAAACGAATTGACCCTGCAAGTGGTCGAAGACATTCGCAATAGCGGCAAACCTGCTCGCTGACACCTGTCTTTTCGGGCATGCCAATATACCGGCATTAGCCTCCGGCATGAATCTTGCAAATCATGTGTATATGCAAGCATTTACGTGTGATTTGTGAGGAAACACCTTCCTAGAACCCTGCAAGTGGTTGCCTTTGCCGTTTTGATAGGCTGGGGCTTGGATGGTCACGTCCCGGGTTTGAACGAACCCGTGGCACCCGATCCCACGCCTGTGCCCATGGCCGAGCAAGTGGAACGGGCCGTGACGCAGGTTCAGCAGGCCGCAGAAGAGGTGCAGGCCAAAACTGAACAAGTCTTTGAAAATATTCAAGAAAAATCGCTGTCTACCGGAAAAAATTGGTCCCTCAAGGCAAAGCAATGGACACAATCCGGCCAGGCATTGGTCGAGAGCCTGCCCAAGCTCAGCGATGTCCAGCTGCCGGACATGCCGGACATGCCGGACATGCCGGACATGCCCAGCATGGGCGATGTTCAATTGCCTGATTTGCCAGACCTGCCTAAGTTGAGCGACATCTCCATTCCCAGCATGCCGGTCATACCCGACATGCCCGTGGTACCTGAATCGGCCTCGCTGCCTGCGGTGACTGCGCTTGAGGTGCCTCCAGAAGCGGCAAAAAAGGACGATGACGCCCAAACATTGCCACCCTCAGGCAAAGAGTTGCCAACTGTGGCTTCCGTGGTGACGCCGCCCGCACCCTTGATCGACACCAAACAATCGCCAGATGTCGCGCCCAACCCCAGCCCCCTGTCAGCCAAATTGGCCAAGCAGGCTGAACCTGTTGCCGCGCCTGCCCCAGCCAAGCCGGAAACACCCGCGGCGGCTGAAGCCCCCGCGAGCATCGTCCTCAAAGAGATCCGCTTCAGAGGCGTGAAAAGTTTCTCCAACGAGTCTATGCAAGCGCTGGTCGCCAAGTTCTTGGGCATCCCTTTGCAATACGACGATTTGCTGGATGTGGCCTACGCGGTTGAAAATTTATACAAGAAAAACAACTACTTAGCGCGTGTCATGCTGACCCAGCAGGACGTGACCGAAGGGGTCTTGACCCTGGATGTGATGGAGTCGATCCTCTCCAAAGTCAAAGTGGAGCAGCAAATCCAAACCCTGCCCAGCACCCAAGACCATGTGTTGGCGCTGATGGAGCGCCACAGCCCCAAAGGCAAACAATTCAATGCCGAAGGATTGGAACGCGGATTGGCCTTGGCCAATGAGGTGCCTGGCATGAGCGCTGCGGGCTCACTGCACGAAGGTGACGAGCAGGGCGAAACAGAATTGATCTTAAAGTTGTATAAACAGCAAAGCCGTCAAGCCGAACTGGTGGCTGACAACTTGGGTTCACGCGCCACTGGCAGTCAACGCCTGATGGGTAACATTTCCTTGCTCAACCCCACCGACCATGGTGACTTGTTCTCTGTGTCTACCATTGTGACCAAAGGTTCTGAGTACTTAAGAAGTGCATACAGCCTGCCTTTGGGCGTGAATGGCTGGCGCGCTGGGCTCAACGCGTCTGCCATGGACTACAAAGTGATCGTGGGCGATGTGGGTGTGGTGGGTGCCGTGGGCAAGGCGTTGACACAAGGTTTGGATTTCATTTACCCCCTTGAGCGCAGCCCACAAGCCAGCAGCACCGTCACTTTGAGCGCCGAGGCCAAGCAATTCAATAACATCATGGCCACCGGCAATGTGCTGTCTGATTATGACGCCGAGGTCTTGGTGGCCCAGTTTTCTGGCGTGGACCGCGAGTTCAACAAAGCCTCGGGTTTGCTCAACTACAGCTTGTTGATGAGCCATGGCCAAATTCGCTTGCAAGAAGGTTCGAGCTACCAGGCCACCGACAGCACGGGCAACCGCACAGAAGGTCACTTCAATAAACTGCGTGTTAACTTAAGTTATTTGGAACCTTGGAGCGACAAGACCGACTGGTTCGTGGGTTTCAGCGGCCAAGTGGCTGACAAGAACTTGGACTCTTCTGAGAAGTTTCAATTGGGCGGCGCCCTGGGCATCCGCGCATACCCCACCGGCGAGGGTTCTGGCTCCGATGGGAAAATGTTTAATTTTGAGTTGCGTCATCGTTTTGACAACGGTATTAGCCTGACCGGTTTCTACGATTGGGGCCATGTGGATGAACTGCACATCGCCAACGAAAACAACCCCACCCTGAAAAACAGCTACGACTTGAAAGGCTTTGGCCTGAGCGCTGCTTATAACTTTAACAACGGTGTGACAGCCAAAGCCACCTGGGCTGTCCGCGATGGCCACAACCCCAACCCCAAAATCCCCAGCGGTACGGACCAAGACGGCACCCGCGACCGTAACCGTTTCTGGTTGCAGGTCTCCATTCCCTTCTGAGATTGATCAGAAAAATCCACTTGTCTGAATAGCTATTCAGGTCAAGAAAAGCACAGTCATGCCGATTCGTTGACGTGACATTGCGTTTTCCATTGGCTTGTTTGTTGAGCACCCTGAGTTGGTGCTTGGCTTTGCCGTTGCCGATCGCTGCGCAAACCGTGGTCGCCCCCACCCAGTTGCCCAGTGGCGGCCAGGTGTCGGCGGGCCAGGCCAGCATCAGCCAAACCGCCAACACCCTGACGGTCAACCAAACCAGCAACCGTGCGGTGGTGGACTGGAACACTTTCAACGTGGGCAGCCAGGCGCAGGTGCATTTCCAGCAACCGAATGCCCAGTCGGCCACCTTGAACCGGGTGGCGGACAACAACCCCAGCCAGATTTTGGGCCGCATCACCGCACCAGGTCAGGTGGTGCTGGTCAACCCGCAAGGTGTGTATTTCGGCAAAACCGCCACCGTGGACGTGGGTGGTTTGGTGGCCACCACCCACAACACGGCCAACCAAGCCTTCATGGAAGGCCGGATGAAGTTCGATCGCCAAGGCTCTACCGGCAAAGTGGTGAACGAGGGTGAACTGCGTGCCGCCCTCAATGGCTATATCGCCTTGCTGGCCCCCGAGGTGCGCAACAGCGGTATCATCGTTGCGAACTTAGGTACTGTGGCATTGGCTGCAGGAGAGGCCTTTGAGCTTCAGTTTGAAACCGGCGGCGGCCTGACCGGCTTGCGGGTGACGGCTGCCAGCATCAACACCTTGGTCGAGAACCAATCGGCCATCAAGGCCCCGGGTGGCCTGATCATCCTGTCAGCCCAGGCCGTGGCCAAGTTGCGCAGCGGCGTGGTGAACAACGGCGGCACCTTGGAAGCCAATGGCTTGAGCCGCAAAGGCGGGCGGATTATTTTGGAAGCCAGCACCCGGGTGCGCAACAGCGGCACGGTGCAGGCCAACGCCACCCCCAGCCAAGCGGGTGTGGTCGGCGGCCCAGCGGGCACAGTTTTGGTGCAAGCGCCGGAGGTGGTGAACAGCGGCGTCGTCAGTACAACGTCAGTAGATGCTCCTGCTGTAAGCCCCGTATTTATTGATAACCAAGGGATTGATCTTGCTCGTATCCAGATTCAGGCCGAGCAGTTCAGCCAAACCAGCAGCGGCGTCTTGGACGTGTCGGCGGTGGGCGGCGCGGCCGGTCGCGTCAGCCTGCAAGCCAGCCAGACCGCGCAGGTGGCGGGTCAGGTGTTGGCGGTTGCCCAAGAAAGCAGCGAACCCGCCTTATCTATAGAGCAGGGCTTTTCAGCCGCAGCCGCCGTGGGCGGGCTGATTGAGTTGGCCGCCGCGCAACAAGTGCAAACCAGCGGCGCGGTGTTGGACGCCTCGGGTGCCAACGGCGCGGGTCGCATCCATGTTCAATCCAAGGGTTTACCCGCAGACCCAACCGCGCCCAGCCAACCTGCACCATCCAAGCTGATCTTCAGCAACTCGGTGCTGCGGGCCAACAGCAGCCGAGGCCTGGGCGGCCGGGTGGCATTGGAAAGTGACGAACTGACTTTGGACAGCGGCACCCTGATTGAGGCCAAAGGTACTACTGGCGGTGGCACGGTCTGGGTGGGCGGCGGCTGGCAAGGCAGCGGCCC
>CAJBOO010000078.1 GCA_903956845.1 uncultured Burkholderiales bacterium | reverse complement strand
TGTTTAATTTAATTAAATTAAATGGTTAGCTCATTTTGTCAGTTCAAAAGTTGGCTGACATAATTCAAAACTCAAGTGGAATCGACATCGACACCGACTCTGTGACTGGACTCACCTTTTACGTGACCGCTTCTTGATCCAGGTCATTAGCACTCCTACCAAGAGAGTGCTAATATATAACCGTAATGACTGACATGGACAGGAGCCCATTGATGACAACACTGATGCTTTCCACCCCTGCTGCGACCCCGGTTGCGGCCAATCCCTGGGCCTTGTTGCCCCCCTTGGGCAACTTGGATGCCTATATTTCAGCGGTCAACCGCTTGCCCATGCTCACCTTAGAGCAAGAACAGGCCTTCGCCAAACAACTCAAAGACAACAACGACCTGGAAGCCGCCGGTAAGTTGATCTTGTCTCACCTGCGTTTGGTGGTGTCCATTTCCCGCCAATACGCGGGCTACGGCCTGCCCCAGGCTGACTTGATCCAAGAAGGCAATGTGGGCTTGATGAAAGCAGTCAAACGCTTTGACGCAGACCACGGCGTGCGCTTGGTGAGCTATGCCATGCACTGGATCAAAGCCGAGATCCACGAATACATCATCAAAAACTGGCGCATGGTCAAACTCGCCACCACCAAGGCCCAGCGCAAATTGTTTTTCAACCTGCGCTCCAAAAAGCAGGGTTTCCGCGCTGATGCGGGCGAAGACCACAACACCATGACCCGCGACACCTTGAGCGACGCACAAATTGACTTGGTCGCCAAAGAGCTCAACGTCAAGCGCGAAGAAGTGATCGAAATGGAAGCCCGCATGGCTGGCGGCGATGTGCTGCTCGACCCCAGTCCCAGCGACGACGGTGAAGACGCCTTTGGCCCCATCGCCTACTTGGCCGATGTGCAACACGAACCGACAGCCATGATCGAAGCGCACCAACGCGACGTGATGTCCAGCGATGGCATCACGCAAGCCTTGGCCGTGTTGGACCCTCGCAGCCGTCGCATCGTGGAAGAGCGCTGGCTCAAAGTGAATGACGACAACTCAGGCGGCATGACCTTGCATGAACTGGCGGCCGAGTACGGTGTCAGTGCCGAGCGCATCCGCCAAATTGAAGTGGCGGCCATGAAGAAAATGAAAACCGCATTGCTGGAATTCGCCTGAACGCTTAACAGGCCGTCGCCCTGTAGGGCACCAGCCACCGCTTGGATCGCCTCGGCCCCAAGCGGTTTTTTTATTTCAGCAGCTTGCCGATGTCCTCGGCCATGGCCTCTGTCCCCAAGCCGTAACGGGCATACAAACGCACCCTGCCCTCGGTGTCATAAATATAAGTGCCTGCTTGGTGGTCCATGGTGTAGCTGGTGGGTGTAGGCCCGGGCACTTTTTTGTAATAGACCTTGAAGCGCTTGGCCAAGGCAGGCAATTCGTCCATGCTGGGCACCAGGGCCAAAAACGTCGGGTCGAAATGGGCCATGTAATCTTTGAGCATCTCAGCTTGGTCACGCTCGGGGTCCACGGTGATGAACACCGCTTGCAAACGGTTGCCTTTGTCGCCCAGCGCTTTTTTGACTTGCACCCATTCGCTCAAGGTGGTGGGGCAAAAATCGGGGCATTGGGTATAGCCAAAAAACACCACGACCACCTGGCCCTTGAAATCCGCCAAGCTGCGCATTTGACCGTTGTGGTCTTTGAGGTGAAAGTCTTGGGCGTACTCTGCGCCGGTCAAATCGATGGCTTTGAACGTGGGCTTGTCAGGCGAGCAGCCCACCAGCATCAGCAAACCCAACAGCCATATACGCCACAGCTTCATGCAACCCCCGGCAAGTAATGGTCAATCAACAAAGCAGCAAACAGCAAGCTCAGGTGAATCAGCGAAAACTTGAAGGTCTTGCGGGCCAACTCGTCCGAGTAGTTGCGCCACAAAGCCCAGGCATAGGCGCAAAACATCACACTCAGGATCAGCGCAGACACCAGGTAAAACCAACCGCTCATGCGGTACACAAAAGGCATGAGACACGCTGCGAGCAAGACAAAGGTGTAGAGCAAGATTTGCAAGCGGGTGAACTCGTTGCCATGGGTCACAGGCAACATGGGCAAGCCCGACTTGCGGTAGTCTTCGACGCGGTACAATGCCAGCGCCCAAAAATGCGGAGGGGTCCACAAGAAAATGATCAAGAACAAAATCAGCGCTTCTGGGCCCACATCACCTGTCATCGCCGCCCAGCCCAAGACCGGTGGCATAGCCCCCGAGGCACCACCGATCACGATGTTTTGCGGGGTCAAGGGTTTCAAGATCACGGTGTAAATAACGGCGTAGCCCACGAAGGTTGCGAAGGTCAACCACATGGTGAGCGGGTTGACCCAGATGTACAACACCGCCGAGCCCAAGAGGCACAGCGCCGCTGAAAACAGCAAGGTATCGCGGTCACTCAATTCGCCTTTGGCGGTGGGCCGCCAAGAGGTGCGCTTCATGCGGGCATCAATGGCTTTTTCCACAATGCAATTGAATGCAGCCGCTGCGCCTGAGACCAACCAAATGCCAAAGCAAGCAATGGCGCCCAACTGCACCTCGGCCCAAGAAGGCACACCGGGGATGGCCAGCACCATGCCAATCAGGGCACAAAACACAATCAGCTGAATCACCCGAGGTTTCGTCAAGGCATTGAATTGCTGCCATCGCAATGGCATGAACTGGGCTAAGGACTTCATAACATGGGCCTGGAAAAAGTGGCAGCAATGTGCTGAGGGTGCTGGGGCTTAGCAATGGACAAGCACCACACCAGCAACACCAACATGGCGGCAGCGGCACCCGTGTGCAGCAAGGCGGCCAACAGTGGCCAGCCCAGTACCGCATTGGAAATGCCCGTGGCGAATTGCAAACCAATCAAAAGAAAGAGCACCTTGCCTTGGGCAGGCAAGCCATGCCGATGCAGACCCAGCGCGGAGGCAGCCAGCAAGACCACCACCAACACAGCGTGCCAACGGTGCACAAAGTGAATCGCGGTCAAGGCTTGGAAAGGCAAGTTGCCTCCCTGGGCATCCATCCCCAAAGGCCGCCACAACTCGAATGCTTTGTCAAAGTTCATCTCAGGCCACCAACTGCCTTGGCACATGGGGTAAGTGTCACACGCCATCACCGCATAGTTGCTGCTCACCCATGCACCCAGCACGATTTGCAACAGCAAGAACAAGGTGCTCACGCCGAGCAACACATAGACACCCGTGGGCAAAGCACGTCGCTCTTGTGACCATGGCGAATGGCGCTGCCGAACCGCTTGAACCGTGAGCAATGCCAACAACAACATGCCACCCAAGAGGTGCATGCTGACAATGGCGGGAAAGAGTTTCATGGTCACGGTGAATGCACCAAACGCGCCTTGCACACAAACCCACACCAGGCTGAGCGTGGGCCATCCCCACAAGGTGCGTTCGCTGCGCCAAGCAAAGATGGACAAGGTGAGGATCAACACACCCACCACCATCGCCAAATAGCGGTGGATCATTTCAATCCAGGCTTTGCTCCAGGTGACGGGGCCGGTAGGCATGGCGGTTTGAGCGGCCTGGATCGAGGCATGTGCGCCCAATGGCGTGGCGTGGCCATAGCAACCAGGCCAATCGGGACAGCCCAAACCGGAATCGGTCAACCGAGTGAATGAACCGAACAAGACCAAATCGAAAGTCAGGAACAAGGTGAGCAAAGTGAGTTGCCGCACCCGCAGTGGGATTTCGGCATGTCGGTGGCGCAACCATACCCAGGTGAATGGCCCCAAGGCCAACACCAAGGCCAGCAAAGCCAATTGCACCAGGGGTGCGGCATTGAACAAGGTGACGTCGTTCATGGTGTGCTTGGCCGTCCTGCTTTGTCCCAAGACACCGAGGCACGCAACAATCGCTCCCAGTCACGGCGCAACTTGGGCGCTTGCTCGGTGGTGAGATTGGCCGGAAAGCGCATCATCCAGTTGCCACGCGGGTCCACCAAATAGAGGTGCTCGGCCAAGGCGTGACCAGCTTCTGGAGCCAGCCATTGCTCGATTTGGGCTTGTGGCATGCGAAGCACCAGCGCTTCGGTCAAACCAGCGCGCAATTGCTCGTCCACCGGGGCTTCATCGCTGACCAGCCATACCCAGTCGGTGCGGTCTTTTTCTCGGCCCAACGCCGCGCGGATTTGCCGCTGCAAATACAAATTTTGCTGACACGCAGCGTCGCAACTGGCGGGTGCCACACTGATCAACAACCACTGGTCTTTGAGAGAAGGCAAGGCAAGCGAAGCGCCTTGCAGGTTGGTCACTTGCACCGCTGGCAATGCTTTGACGGGCTGAATGAGTGTGCCAAAGCTGTTGAGGCTGGCGGGACGGATCACGTAGAAGGTGAGGTATGAGGCCACCACGGGTGCGGCACAAATCAACAACACAAACATCATGCGCCAGCGCCCTGCCACGGTGCGCCGGGCGTCGTCATCTGCCACGGTTGCCGGGTCTGGCAAGTCGTAAACGGTCAAGCCCAGTGCATGGGGTTTATCAATGTTCGGTGGTTGATTGGGCATGTCGTCGTGAAGGTTGAATCCATTGAAACCAAAGGTAGAGTCCAGCGATCAAAGCACACAGTGCAAACCATTGAAAGGCATAGCCTTTGTTTTTGTCTGCGCTGCTCGCCACCACGGGCCAATCGCGGCGCAGACCCTCTGAGGGCTCGCCGGTTTGGATCACCACGGCATTCACATTGTCGGTGACCAGGGCTCGCATGGTCGCCATGTCCAAATTGGCCTGTATCCGAGGCTGGGATTGAGGCTCGGGGTTGGTTTGGCCCAGTTCAACCATGTGGGACAAAGGCGCAGCGATCCGCCCTTGCACAACCACCTCACCTGTGGGCGTATCAACTTGCGGGGCTTTGGTAGCATCCACCCGGTCGCGTTGAACCCAACCGCGCTGAACCCACACCACCTGTCTTGGTGCCCATCGCAAGGGGGTCATCACCCAAAAACCTGCCTTGCCATGGTGGTTGCGGTTGTCCAGGTAGATGGTGTGCTGCATCAACCATTGGCCTTGCAGGGCAACAGGGCGGTGCACCTGTTGCCACAGCTCAGGTGTGCCCGCCAGATCGGCTGCTTGCACAGTGGGCAATGCTGCCTGCGCCTCGACGCTGGCTTGCAAGCTC
>CAJBOO010000077.1 GCA_903956845.1 uncultured Burkholderiales bacterium | reverse complement strand
TGCAAGAAGCCTATGGTTTGGTTTGGGTGTGTTTGCACACCGAAGCGGGCACCTCACTGACCACCACCACCCAAGTCTTGCCGCCCTTTGAAGCTGAAACCCAGCGTGGTTTGCGCAAACTCAATGCCGGACCGTATGTGGTGGCCACCAGTGCGCCGCGCATCGTCGAGAATTTTTTGGACATGGCACATTTCAGCTTTGTGCATGAAGGCTGGTTGGGCGACGCCCAGCACAGCGAGATACCTGACTACCAGGTGGAGCCCACGCCTTTGGGCTTCAAATTGGTCAATGCCCAAGCCTGGCAACCGCAGTCCAGCGCCTTGGCCACCCAAGGCGCGATGGTGGCCTACACCTACGAGGTCTCGCACCCCTATGCAGCGGTGCTGACCAAGGTGCCCGACGCAGCCAGCGGCGTCCAGCCGGGCTATGAGGAATCGATAGCCTTGTTCATCCAGCCGATCGAGCCTGACATCAGCCGGGTGTGGTTTCGCATGGCATTGGCTGATTTCCAGGTGGCAGCCTCGCAAGTGCTGGACTTTCAAAACACCATTTTTTTACAAGACAAACCGGTGCTCGAGTCCCAGCGACCCCGCTTGCTGCCCCTCAAGCCTGGCGCAGAATCGCATGTCGCTGTCGACAAAGGCTCGGCAGCCTACCGTCGCTTTTTGCAAGCGCAGGGCATTACTTTTGGAGTGTGTTGAATGAATTTCCAGGCCATCTCTTCCGAGCGTTTGCCCGAGCTGCTGCGCGCCATGCCCAAGACCGAATTGCACATGCACATCGAGGGTTCGCTCGAGCCTGAGTTGATCTTTGCCTTGGCCAAGCGCAACAACGTGCGCCTGAACTACGCCAGCGTGCAGGCGTTGCGCGAAGCCTATGCCTTCACCGACTTGCAGAGTTTTTTGGATATCTACTATGCAGGTGCCAGCGTGCTGCAACAGCCGCAAGATTTCTACGACATGGCCTGGGCTTACTTTCTGCGAGCCAAGGCAGACAACGTGGTGCATGCAGAAATCTTTTTCGATCCGCAAACCCACACCGCCCGCAAAGTGGCTATGCGCACCGTGATCACGGGCTTGTACCGCGCCTGCGTGGATGCGCAAACCAAGCTGGGCATCAGCTCGTCGCTGATTTTGTGTTTCCTGCGGCATTTGTCCGAGGACGAAGCTTTCGACACCTTTGAAGAAGCCTTCCCGTTTCGTGACATGTTCATTGGCGTGGGGCTCGATTCCAGCGAACGCGGCCACCCGCCCGAAAAATTCGAGCGGGTGTTCAAACGTGCCGCGCAACTGGGCTTCAAGCTGGTGGCCCATGCGGGTGAAGAGGGACCCCCTGCCTATATGTGGAGTGCTTTGGATGTGCTGAAGGTGCAGCGCATCGACCACGGTGTGCAGGCCATCCACGACGAGGCCTTGATGGCACGTTTGGCCAAAGACCGAGTGCCGCTGACGGTCTGCCCCTTGTCTAACCAAAAGCTGTGTGTGTTCCCCAACCTCGCCGACCACAACCTGGGGCAGATGCTCGATCGGGGTCTGTGTGTCATGCTCAATTCAGACGACCCCGCCTACTTTGGTGGGTACTTGAATGACAACTTCGTGCAGACCTTCGCGGCCTTGCCACTCAACGCCTCACATGCTTACCAATTGGCCAGCAACAGCTTTGAAGCCAGCTTTGTGCCCGAGGCGCAAAAGCAAGCTTGGCAACATCAACTCGATGCCTGCTTTGCGCAGTTCGGAGCCTGAACGCCCGGTTGAAATCGCTTTGCTAGCATGCCCCCATGGATGAACTTTTGTTGGTGGGTGGTGGCATCGGCGGACTCGCCGCTGCTTTGGCTTTGGGCCAACAAGGCAGCACCTCCCAACTGCTTGAGCAAGCCGAGGTGTTCATGGAGGTGGGCGCGGGGATTGGCTTGGGCCCGAACGCGCTGAAACGTCTGAACGCCTGGGGCCTGGGGCCAGCCCTGCAGCTGCGCGGCTTCATCCCTGCTCAATTGCAAGTGCGCGATGCCGCCAACGGCCGCAGCCTGGGCCAGTTGCCCATGGCACACCATTTCGAGCGTCGTTATGGTGCGCCTTACATGACCATCCACCGAGCCGATTTGCACAAGGTCTTGTTGGATGCGGTTGCGGCCCAAGGCATGGCGCAATGCCACCTGTCGCACGAGGTGCTGCACATGCAAGCCGACGCGCAAGGCGTGCAACTCGTGGTGCGTCAACCCGGTCAGACGCAAGCCCCTTGGCAAGCAACGGCCGTGTTGGGCACCGATGGGGTGGGCAGTGTCGTCAGAAGGCAGGTCTGGGGCGGGCAAGGGTTGCGGGCCACGCGGCACTGGGCCTACCGCAGCGTGATTCCGCGGAACTTGCTGCCCGCCGTTTGGCGTGAAGACGACATCGGCTTGTGGCTGGGTCCGCGCTTGCACGTGGTGCATTACCCCGTGGGGGGTGGCGAATGGCTCAACCTGGTGGTGCTGCTCGAGTCCGAGGACCACGTCGAGGTGCCGGGTTGGGACCACCACCGCAGCCCCGAACAAACCAGCGCCGATTTGGCCATGGCCTTGCGCGGCACCTGCAGCCGCTTGCAAGACCTGGTGCGCATGGTCGAGCACTGGCGTGCCTGGGCTTTGTTTGACCGCGATCCCTTGCAAAGCCCCAGCGACATGGCGCGGGGCAGGGTGGCTTTGCTGGGGGACGCGGCCCACCCCATGCTGCCTTATTTGGCGCAAGGTGCGGGCATGGCCATTGAAGATGCAGACAGCTTGGCCATGCATTGGCAACAGACCGGCATGTCGGTCGAGCAGCGCTTGCTGGCGTATGCGCAAGCGCGGTGGCGCAGGGTGGCCAGGGTGCAGGCCAGGGCCAGGCGCAATGCGCAACTCTTTCATGCCACCGGGGCCACGGCCTGGCTGCGAAACCTGGGGATGCACATGGGTGGCAGCGTGGTGATGGACATGCCCTGGCTCTACGGCCGCTGAGGCTTGTCCGACGG
>CAJBOO010000076.1 GCA_903956845.1 uncultured Burkholderiales bacterium | reverse complement strand
GGTGCAAACCCATGTGGTCCAGGTACAGCACTTGGTTCAAAAAATCAGGCGTGTGCGCACCCAAGGCCAACACCACATGCGGTGCAGTTTCGGTGCTGTAGGTGTGTGAGCTGCCCATGTTGGGAATGCTGATGTGGTTTTTCACACGCAAATGCCATTCGCCTGATGCGTGGCGCTGCATGCTTTCCACCTCGGCTCGCGTCACCACCAAGATGTTGTCGTGCTTCAACAGGGCTTGCACCAAGGCTTGCGGTTTGATCCAAGCGCCTTGCGCTTGCCACAGGGCTTGCGTGCTTGAAGCGGTCAGACCTGCTTGCGCCATTTGTTCGGCGGTGGCCAGTTGCACATGGCCATGCCACACATTGCCAGCAGCTGGTTCTTGCCAAGGTTTTTTGTCGGCGCCAGCGGGTGACAAGCGACGTTCTAAAACGCCATTGCCCAACCATGCCACACCTTCTTGCAAATGCGCTTGGGCAAAACGGCGGGTCCATTGCATACCTTCGCGGGTGAGTTGCGACAAGGGGTTGTCGTCCACCGACACATGACACGACATCACACCGACCGGCACACCCGAGCCGCCGTGGCCGAGCGCTTCGGCCATTTCCAAGACATTGATCTGCCAGCCGCGTTCGGCCAAGGCCCGGGCAGCGGCCGCACCTGCCAAACCCGCGCCAACTACGATAGCTTGTTTGTCTGCGCTCATGCAGGGGTATTAAGCGGCAGGCGGGGGCACGTAGCCTTGGGCTGCATCGGCGCCATCGCCAAAAAAGTGGTTTTCCATTTGACGGGCCAGGTATTGGCGAGCCCGCAAATCGGCCAGGTTCAGGCGGTTTTCATTGACCAACATGGTTTGGTGTTTTAACCAAGCAGCCCAGGCGTCTTTGCTGACGTTTTCCCAAATGCGTTTGCCCAAATCGCCGGGGTAGGGCGGGAAGTCCAGGCCTTCGGCCTCTTTTTCGAGCTTGATGCAGTGGACGGTGCGTGCCATGAAAATCCTTGTGGGTACCTAAGAAAGCCGTGACTGTAGCAAGCTTTGAATGCCCCACCCATGGCCAATGACTTGGGTCAAGCCAGGATGTGGCAATCAACGATAGACTTTCTCCACCTCGCTGACCTCTACTGCACATGCTCAAACACCTCTGGAACTCACTCACCCCCCGCCACACCTGGGCGCTCTTGGCTTTGGGCTGCTTGGGCCTGCTGGGCTTTGGCATGTATTTGCAGCACGTGGTGGGCCTGGAGCCTTGCCCGATGTGTATCGTGCAGCGTTATGCCATGGTCATCATGGCTGTGATCGCCTTGCTGGCACTGGCATGGCGCTCGGTCATGGCGGGCAAGGTGCTGGCCGTGCTGGCATGGGCCATGGCCTTGTTTGGCGCCTTCGTGGCTGCGCGACAAAGTTTTTTGCAGTGGTATCCGCCAACCATCGCCAGCTGTGGTCGCGACTTCTACGGGATGATCGAATCGTTTCCGCTGCAGCGCGCCATCCCGCTCATCTTCCGAGGCAGTGGTGACTGCTCGGCCGTGGACTGGACGTTTTTAGGCGGCTCGATCGCCAACTGGTCGTTCGTGGCGTTTGTCGCCATGGCGCTGTGGTTGATGGTGGTGTTTTTCACCAAGCTCACCAAAGCTTAAGTCAGCTTTTTGAGCAACACCACGCTCTTGCGGTCGAGGTTGTATTTGCGCTGACGCGCCTCGGGCAGCCAATCGATGGGGGCCTGCACAAAGCCTCTCTTCAAAAACCAGTGCATGGTGCGCGTGGTCAACACAAAAATACTGTCCAAGCCTTGGGCGCGGGCACGTTGTTCGATGCGACGCAAGATTTTTTCGCCATCGCCTTGGCCTTGCGAAGACGGGGACACCGTGAGGGCCGCCATTTCACCCGTGCGTTTTTCGGGGTAGGCATAGAGCGCGGCGCAACCAAAGATGACGCCGTCGTGCTCGATCACGGTGTAGTTGCCAATATCGCGCTCGATCTCGGTGCGTTCGCGCCGCACCAAGGTGCCGTCTTGCTCGAAGGGCTCGATGAGTTGCAACACGCCACCCAAGTCGTCCGAGGTGGCTTCCCGCAGGCTCTCCAATCGCTCATCGACCACCATGGTGCCAATGCCGTCGTGCACGTAAATCTCGAGCAACAACACACCGTCCACCGCAAACGGCAGGATGTGGCTGCGCTCGACACCGGCTTTGCAGGCCTTGACGCAGTGCTGCAAGTAAAAGGCCATGTCGGTGGGCTGCGTGGCAGTGGGCTCTTTGGCCAGCAAGGCTTCGGCCACGTCCAAAGGCATTTCGGTGTCGATCGGGTTGTCTTCGCCCTCGGGCTCATGAGGGCGCACTCGGATGCCAGGCACCTCGGTGACGAAGATGAGTTTGTCGGCTTGCAAAGCGATGGCGACCGAGGTGGCGACTTCTTCCATGGTGAGGTTGAAAGCCTCGCCAGTGGGCGAGAAACCAAAGGGCGAGAGCAACACCATGGCGCCCAAGCTCAGGGTTTTGCTGATGCCAGTCACATCCACCTTGCGGACCAAGCCAGAGTGCTTGAAGTCCACACCATCGACGATCCCGACAGGGCGGGCGGTGATGAAATTGCCTGAAATCACGCGGATCGTGGCACCTGCCATGGGGGTATTGGGCAAACCTTGGCTGAACGCGGCTTCGATTTCATAGCGGAGCTGGCCCGCTGCTTCTTGCGCGCAGTCCAAAGCCACCTCGTCGGTGATACGCATGCCGTGGGAATACTGCGCAGCGTGGCCCTTGGCCTTGAGTTGTTCGTTCACCTGTGGGCGAAAGCCGTGCACCAACACCACTTTGACGCCCATGCTTTGGATCATGGCCAGGTCTTGCACCAAACTGGGCAGCTTGCCCGCTTCAATGGCCTCGCCCGAGATGGCGACCACGAAGGTTTTACCCCGGTGCATGTGGATGTAGGGCGCCACCGAACGGAACCAAGGGACAAAGGTGAAATTGAAGACAGTGGACATGGGCGCAGATAATCGTGGGTTGTGAGCCAGTGCGGCCCATTGTCACTCAAGTACCTGTCGTTTTGAACCTCAAGCCTGAATTGAAGATTGACTTCCCCGAGAACCTGCCCGTCAGCGAGCGGCGCGAGGACATCATGGCCGCCATGCAGGCGCACCAGGTCATCATCGTCTGTGGCGAAACCGGCTCGGGCAAAACCACGCAGCTGCCCAAAATGGCCTTGGCGCTGGGCCGTGGCGGATGGACCCATGGTCTTGAGCCATCTGGTTCAGCCCCCGATGCTGCCCTCCAACCCATCGAAAGCGGTCAACGCCCGCGTCGCCGACAGATCATCGGCCATACACAACCCCGCCGCATCGCAGCCACATCGGTGGCCAAGCGGATTGCCGACGAGCTGAAAACCCCGCTGGGCGAGGTGGTGGGCTTCAAGGTG
>CAJBOO010000075.1 GCA_903956845.1 uncultured Burkholderiales bacterium | reverse complement strand
TCAGGCTCAGCCCTGTTGTTGATCAAGCCGCAGTTTGAGTTGCAAGCGGACGATTTGGGCAAGGGCGGGATCGTGAAAAATCCAGCCCTCTACCCACAAGTCGAGCAGCGAGTCCGGCAAGCCTGTCAAGCCGCCGGGTTAGACGTCTTAGATTGGTTTGCCAGTGCCATCCATGGCGGCGACGGTAACCAAGAATTTTTCATCCATGCCAGGAGGGCCGCATGAGTGCCTCAGATTTCCCCATCAGTTTCGAATTTTTTCCACCCAAAACCCCCGAAGGCCAAACCAAGCTGCAGCAAGTGCGACAAGACTTGTACGCCTTGAAGCCGGCCTTTTTCAGCGTGACTTACGGCGCGGGTGGCACCACCCAAGATGGCACCTTGCAGCAAGTGCAAGCCATTTTGAATGACGGTTTCGATGCCGCTCCGCATTTTTCGTGCATTGGCGCCACGCGCGACAGCGTGCGAGCGCAACTGCACGAATTCAAAGCTGCGGGCATTCGTCGCATGGTTGCATTGCGTGGCGACTTGCCCAGTGGCCATGGCACATTTGGTGAATTCCGCTACGCCAGCGAGTTGGTTGAATTCATACGCCAAGAAACCGGTGACCATTTCCACATTGAAGTCGGTTGCTACCCCGAGGTCCATCCCCAGGCCAAGTCGCCGGAGGCGGATGTGCAAGCCTATGTCACCAAAGTCAAAGCAGGCGCGAGTTCGGCCATCACCCAGTATTTCTACAACAGCGATGCTTACTTCCGATTTGTGGATGAGGCCTACAAACACGGCGCTGACATTCCCGTTGTGCCGGGCATCATGCCGATCATCAGTTCCACCCAGTTGATGCGTTTTTCCGATGCGTGTGGCGCAGAGATTCCCCGTTGGATCCGCTTGCGTCTGCAGTCCTTTGGTGACGACACCGCGTCAATCAAAGCCTTTGGTTTGGATGTCGTGACCGACCTGTGCGAGCAGCTCAAAAACGGTGGCGCACCCAGTTTGCACTTCTACACCATGAACCAATCTGCGGCAGTCACTGCCTTGTGCAAAGGCTTGGGGTCATAGCCCTCAGCCTTGGGTCAGTTCAAACCCCGCTACGTCGTCTTGACCCATGAGTTGCACCATTTGAGGCAGGGCCTCTTTGAGTTGCTCGTGTAAGGTGAACGGCGGGTTGATCACCACCACACCACTTTCAACCAGACCCAAGCGTTTCAAGGGTTCACCTGTCACCGCTGCTTGGCGAGCGCCCGACTTGATGCGCAAGGTGGCATGCAACCAAGGTTTTTCGGCTTGGCGTGCCAACGTGGTCAAGTGCTTGGGCAAGCTGTGCGCTTGCGGGCGCGGGATGATCGGGTACCACACCACAAACGTGCCTGTGGCAAAACGCTGCAAGCCCATGGAAACCGCCACCGCCACCCGTTCATAGTCCAACTTGATTTCATAACTCGGGTCAATGAACACCAAACCTCGGCGGGTCGGTGGCGGGAGGTATTTGGGCAAACCGTTGAAGCCATCTTCATGCGCCACGGCCACTTGCCGGCCCACACGCAGCGCATCCACATTGGCTTGCAAGGCGCGGATGTCGGTGGGGTGCATCTCAAACAACTTGAGTTTGTCTTGCTCGCGCAAAAGGTGTTGCGCAATGAATGGCGAGCCGGGGTAATTGAGCAAACCACCCTTGGGGTTGAAGTGGTCAAGGACCGCGCGGTAGGCCTGTAAGGCTGGCGCCATGGGTCCCGACAGCTTGGATTTGTTGCG
>CAJBOO010000074.1 GCA_903956845.1 uncultured Burkholderiales bacterium | reverse complement strand
GGCCAAGGTTTCAAACCAGTCAGCGATTTCGTCATGGCCTTCATCGCGAGCGGTTTTGGCCATGCCAGGGTACATGTCGGTGTACTCATGGGTTTCGCCAGCCACTGCGGCTTTCAAGTTGTCACGGGTCGCGCCAATGGGCAAGCCAGTGGCGGGGTCGCCGCACTGCTCGAGCCATTCCAAGTGGCCGTGTGCATGGCCGGTTTCGCCTTCGGCGGTGGAGCGGAACAACGCGGCCACATCGTTTTGGCCTTCAATGTCCGCCTTGTTCGCGAAATACAGGTAACGGCGGTTGGCCTGTGACTCGCCTGCGAAAGCGGCTTTCAGGTTTTCTTCCGTCTTAGAGCCTTTGAGAGCTGCCATGAGAAATCTCCTTGGGTTGATGAAAATGCCCTGGCACGATGGCCACAGACAAGACGCAGGTTACTCCTCGCCTGAGAGAATCGTCCAATCGCTTGTATCAATCCACTGAATTGATTCGAACTATCTTAAACACTAGGGTAACTACTAATTTCTATCGGGCCCATTGACTGAAAATGCCACCCATGACTGATCACACGACCATGCCCCCGCCAGCCAAGATACAAGGCCTGCACCACTATGCATACCGTGCCCGTGATGCCGAAGAAACCCGGCATTTTTACGAAGACATTTTGGGTTTGCCGCTCTACCACCTGATTCAAAGCGATCACGTGCCCAGCACCGGCGAGTACTGTCCCTACACCCACTTCTTCTTCCGCTTGCAAGACGGCTCTTTCATTGCCTTTTTTGACCTGGGCGACGATGAAGCGGCACAGCCCTCACCCAACACCCCGTCCTGGGTCAACCACATCGCTTTCAACGTGGACAGCATCGAAGCCTTGGAAAACAGCAAAGCACGCCTGCAAGCCCATGGTGTGGAGGTGTTGGGAATCACCGATCACCGCATTTTCAAAAGCATTTATTTTTTCGACCCCAACGGCATCCGTTTGGAATTGAGCGCACAAGTAGCCCCTGCTGCTCAAATGCACGCAGAAAGCTTGACCGTTCACCAACAATTACAGGCTTGGAATGAGCACAAAATCGCGCAACGCAAAGCCCGCACGTCCAGCTGAACCGGCTTCCCCCCGCAGCTACACGCTGCCCACCTACCCTTTTGTCAAGCCTCCCGAGTTGACCAATGGCAAGGTCAAACACCATCCCATCGTCATCGTGGGAGCGGGTTTGAGTGGTTTGACGCTGGCCTGCAAACTCGCCCACCTGGGCATCCCAGCTGTTTTGCTCGACGAGGACAACACGGTAGGCGTCAAGGGCGCGTCCTCACGAGGCATTTGCTACACACAGCAGTCGCTGGAAATTTTCAAACGCCTGGGCATCTTCGAACAAGTGGCGGCCAAAGGGGTGGCCTGGCATGTGGGCCGCACCTTTGCAGGCGATGAAGAGGTGTATTCCTTTGATTTGCGCGACAACGATCAGTTCTCCTTGAGCCAACAACCGCCTTTCATCAACATCCAGCAGTTTTACATTGAGATGTGGTTGGTCGATCGCATCCATGCCCTCAAACAAGCAGGCGCCCCCATAGACCTGCGTTGGTGCTCCAAGGTGACCCAATTCAAGCAAGACGAGCGTTGTGCTTCCCTGCAGGTCAACACACCCCAAGGGGCTTACACGATCGAGGCCACGCATGTGATCGATGCCACCGGCTCACACACGCCTTTCCATGCCTGGTGCGGTGTCAGCATGGACAGCAAAAAAGGCGATGACCGTTGGTGCATCGCCGACGTGCGCTTCAAAGACACCCCGCCCACGGAACGGCACACCTGGATTGAAGCGCCCTTCAATGACAACCGCGCCGTCTGGCAACACCTGATGGCCGATGACGTGTGGCGCATCGATTACCAAATGGCCCCCGATGCCGACCCGGCGTATGTCAGCCGTGAAGATGTGGTGCGTGAACGCTTGACCAAGCAATTTGGCAAACAAGTGCAGTGCGAAATCGTTTGGGTCGGCCCCTATGCCTACAAATCCCAGTGCCTGCATCAACTGAGGGCCGGGCGTGTGTTTTTCATTGGCGACACCGCCAAAGTGGTCAGTCCCTTTGGCGCTCGAGGCGGCAACACGGGCATTGCAGATGCCGACAACCTGGCTTGGAAATTGGCCGCGGTCATGCGCGGACATGCACCCGTGCAACTGCTAGACAGCTACCACCAAGAGCGATGGCAAGCTGCGCGTCGCAACGTGCAAGTCACTAACCGCACAGCCCGCTACTTGCGTGCCCCTGCAGGCGTCGAGCGTTTGTTCCGTGATGCCACCATCGGTCTGGCCAAGCAACATGCCTTTGCCAGACGACTGATCAACACCGGACGCATGGCCGAGGCCAACCGTTATGCCGTGTCTGACATCTGCACATCCGAGGGCGGCTGGATGGTGCAAAACGTGGCACTGCAGTTTGACCCTGACCACACTGGCAGCCTGAGTGATTTATTGGGTTGGGCAGATGGTCATCTGTTGTTACTGGTGTTTGGCCCCTTGAAACGCGCGGAGGTGAAAAAACTGGCCTTGCTGAGCATCAGCACACCGGTACGCGTGGTCCAAGTGATGCACAAACACGCCACGTCCGTGCGCGAGCACGTGCTGGACCCGCACAAACGATTGAGAAAAGCCTGTGAGGCTATGGGCCATCAGTGGGCTTTGTTGCGTCCTGATGCCTACCTGGCTGCACGCGGCAAACACATCGACGGCAAACTCATCAACGCGATTGCGCAGTCCGTCGGGCTGCACTGAACAAGGAACCCACATGACCACCCAACTCAAAATCGATTTCGTCTCTGACATTGCCTGCCCTTGGTGTGCGGTTGGTTTGGGCGCGTTGGAACAAGCACTCCACACCTTGCAAACCGAGGTCCAGGCCGACATTCACTTCCAGCCGTTTGAACTCAATCCCCAGATGCCTGCAGGTGGGCAAGACCTGTTTGAACACCTGAACCAAAAATACGGCTCCAGCGCCGAGCAACAAGCCCAGATGTACCAAAACATCAAGGCGCGAGGTGAAGAGGTGGGCTTCGCGTTTCACCCCACTGGGCGTGGTCGAATTTTCAATACCTTCGATGCGCATCGCTTGCTGCACTGGGCCGAGGTGGAAGGCGCAGCGGGAGACCAACTGCGTCTGAAAAAGGCTTTCCTGGAGGCTTACCAAGGTCGCGGTGAAAACATCGAATCGCATGCGGTTTTGCTGTCTGTCGTCAAGTCATTGGGCATGGACGAAGTGGCTGCCCAAGCGGTGCTTGACGACAACACGTATGCAGACGACGTGCGCACCAAAGAAAACTTTTACACCAGCGCTGGCATCCACTCGGTGCCAGCCGTCATCATCAACGACCGGCATTTGATTTCAGGCGGACAGCCTGCCCATGTGTTTGCCAAGGCGTTGCGCGACATCGCTGCCCAAGCCTGATTTACCCCAACTGCGTCCCCTTCCATGGCCCTTGACCACTTGAAGTGATCAGCCCATCACGGTGGGTCATGGCCGCGCCCACCCCTCGCTAAAATGGTCGCTTTCCCTCTGTCATCCATGTCCACGCTGCGTGTACATGCACCCATACAAAGTCCCCTATGAGCAACGCCCCTGTGCAACCCGGCTTGGAAAGCCTGTCCAAATCCTTTGAACCTGCTGCGCTGGAAGCGCATTGGGGTCCTGAATGGGAAAAGCGAGGTTATGGGGTGGCGGGTTTCCGTGGCACGGGCCAAGCGCAGGCTGACCAACCCGCCTTTGCCATTCAACTGCCACCGCCGAATGTGACGGGCACCTTGCACATGGGGCATGCGTTCAACCAAACCATCATGGACAGCTTGACGCGCTACCACCGCATGCGCGGTTTCAACACCGCTTGGATTCCAGGCACAGACCACGCAGGCATTGCCACCCAAATCGTGGTCGAGCGTCAATTGCAAGCCCAAGGCATCCACCGCCACGACATGGGACCCACTCCAGCTGAAGCCCGCAAAAACTTCATCAGCAAAGTCTGGGAATGGAAAGAACAATCGGGCAACACCATCACCAGCCAAATGCGCCGCATGGGCGACAGCGTGGACTGGAGCCGCGAATACTTCACGATGGATGAGCAACTGACCCCGGTGGTCACCGACACCTTCGTCAAACTTTACCAACAAGGCTTGATTTACAGAGGCAAGCGTTTGGTGAGTTGGGACCCGGTGTTGCAAAGCGCGGTGTCAGATTTGGAAGTCGAGAGCGAAGAAGAAGACGGCTCACTTTGGCACATCTGCTATCCCTTTGCCAATGGCCCGCAAACCGTTGCTGGTGAATCTGCCAAAGGCTTGGTGGTGGCCACCACACGCCCCGAAACCTTGATGGGTGACGTGGCGGTGATGGTGCACCCCGAAGACGAGCGCTATGCCCATTTGATTGGCCAGCAGGTGCAATTGCCGTTGTGCGGGCGCACCATTCCCGTGATTGCCGACGACTACGTGGACCGTGCATTTGGCACGGGTGTGGTCAAGGTCACGCCCGCGCATGACACCAATGACTATGTCGTGGGACAACGTCATCAGTTGCCCTTGATCTCGGTGCTGAACTTGGATGTCACGGTCAACGACAACGCGCCAGCCCCTTACCGAGGCATGGACCGCTTTGTGGCTCGCAAAGCGGTGGTGGCCGACCTCGAAGCCCAAGGCCTGTTGATCGAAGTCAAAAAACACAAACTCATGGTGCCACGCTGTGCGCGCACTGGGCAAATCATCGAACCCATGCTCACCGACCAGTGGTTCGTGGCGATGAACAAAGTGAGTGAGCAAGACCCCACGGGCAAAAGCATTGCGCAAAAAGCGATCGATGCAGTGCAGTCTGGCGAAGTGACCTTTGTGCCTGAAAACTGG
>CAJBOO010000073.1 GCA_903956845.1 uncultured Burkholderiales bacterium | reverse complement strand
GGCAGTCCGATGACCGCCACATCGCGTACATCAGGATGACTCATCAGCAGACTTTCAATTTCTTCAGAAGAAATGTTCATGCCGCCGCGAATCACAATGTCTTTGTGACGTCCGGCAAAACGGTAGTACTGACCTTGGTCGCCCGCAATTTCAAACAAGTCGCCCGTGCGATAGAAGCCTTGCTCGTCAAAAGCTTTTTGCGTGAGCTCGGGTGACTTGTAATAACCGCTGAAAATCGTTGGTCCTTTGAAACGAAGTTCACCCAAGCGGCCACTTTCAACGATGTCTTCTTGGGTGTCGATGTCGACCAATCGGGTTTGAATTTTTTGGGCCACGTCCATCTTCCACGTGAATTGGGGTACGCCCATTCTTGGAAAATACAAGGCGCGTTGTGCGCTGTCGGGCATGTCCATGGGCGATCCACTCAGGGCTGCGCCTTCGTTGGAGCCAAAATAATTGACGACTTCGATGTCAAACTTGTTCTTCATCTCTGTCATCATCCACTCCGACAGAGGCCCACCGCCAGAGCCGATTCGTTTGAGTCGCGTGAAGTTCACGCCCGCCATTTTGTCAGGCTCTTTGAGCATCAGATTCAAAATGGCGGGTGGCGCCACACTGTAATCCATTGGAAAAGCGCGTAATTGCTCGATGAAAATGTTCAGGTCAAAGGGGTGGTGGTGGTGCAATGTACCCCCAACCAAAATCCAAGTGGCCAAACTGGAAGAGACACCTGCCATGTTGACAAAAGGGAAGGGAATGAGAAGGTGCGCGCCTTCCTTCAATTCGCCAGCCTGACTGACGGAGTAGCCTGCAATGAGCCATTCATTGTGGTTACGAGGCACACCTTTGGACTTGGCTTCCGTGCCCGATGTCCAGCAGATGGTTAAGACATCGTGAGCCGTGACTTTGAAAGTCCTCATGTGGTCTTTGATTTGAGATGCATTCCATGGGATGGTTTGCTTGAGTAAATCAGAGAATGAAAGAACACCCTTTGGAAGCTCTTTACCGAACGACAATATGGTTTTCAAACTGGCAAACTGATGTGCATGCTCAGCCCACAGTTGGGCCGCCTTGAAGTTGCCTACATGCTGTGTGGTGATGGCCAATTTGGCTTGCGTGATCTCCATGACATGCGCAATTTCGTGAGTGCGATATTGAACAGGGATGGGGGACACCACAATGCCCGTGATAGCACAGGCCAAATAGATGGCGTGCTGCTCAACGCTGTTGGGAAGCTGCATGACCAGAATGTCGTCCTTGCGCAATCCTTGCGCTTCAAACAGGGCTGCATAGCACCCAACCTTTTCTAGGAGCTCGCGCCAAGTCCACTGCTCAGAGGGACACCCAGAAATTTCAAATTTATTGGGGGGATCGACCACAGCGAGTTCGGCTGCTCTGCGATCGGCCCATTGAAGGAGTAAGTCGCCAATGGTTTGTTCGGACCACCATCCCCTTTTGACATAGTCTTGGATGGTTTCAGACTTCACCAGAATCATGTCGTGATCATTTCCATCGGTTTAAGGTGGTTTGACTGACATATGTGGCATGAAAACCGTGAGGAATT
>CAJBOO010000072.1 GCA_903956845.1 uncultured Burkholderiales bacterium | reverse complement strand
TCACCATCACGCGCAAACGCCGTGTAGGCCTGGGCCAACTGAAACAGGCTGGTGGACAAACCATAGCCATAACTCATGGTGGCTTGTTCCATGGGACGCCATGTTTTGTAGGCACGCAGTCGGCCGGCCACTGCACCTGGGAAAGGCACTTGGGGTTTTTGTCCAAACCCTACTTGGGTGTACATCTCCCACATGTCCTTGGGGGGCATGCGCATGGCGATTTTGACGGTGCCAACGTTGCTGGATTTTTGAATGACTTCGTTCACGCTCAACAAACCGTGTGGATGTGCGTCGGTGATGGTCATGCCGTACATATTGAGCTTGCCAGGCGCAGTGTCAATCATGGTTTCGGGTTTGATCAACCCCTTTTCCATCGCCAATCCAATGACAAACGGCTTCATGGTCGAGCCGGGTTCAAAGGTGTCGGTCAATGCGCGGTTTCGCAATTGCGCACCCGTGAGATTGCTGCGCTTGTCAGGGCTGTAACTCGGGTAATTGGCCAACGCCAAGACATCCCCTGTTTGGGCATCCAACACCACCACGCTGCCCGCTGCGGCTCTGTTGTCAAGCACCGCTTCGCGCAAACGTTGGTAGGCAAAGTACTGGACTTTGCTGTCAATGCTGAGTTGAAGGTCTCGCCCTTCCTCGGGTGGAATCATGTCGCCAATGCCTTCGACCACTTGGCCTTGGCCATTTTTGATGACGCGGCGCGAGCCACTTTTGCCACCCAGGTGTGAGTTGAAAGTCAACTCCACGCCTTCTTGGCCGATGTTTTCAACATTCGTGAAACCTACGATGTGCGCCGCTGCTTCACCTTGCGGGTACATCCGCTTGTACTCCATGCGCGTGTACACACCATGGATGCCTAATTCGGTGACTTTTTTCCCTGTGGGCATGTCGATTTGCCGCTTGAGCCACACAAAGTTTTTCTTGGAATTTTTGACTTTCTTTTCAATGTCCGCATAGGGCATGTCGAGCAGTTCAGCCAAGGCTTTGAGTTTGACCGGGTCGATGGTCATTTCTTCGGGGCTGGCCCAAATGCTCGGCATGGGCACGCTGGAGGCCAATATCAAACCATTGCGGTCCAACACACGGCCGCGGTTGGCAGGAATTTCTAAATTGCGCTCGAATCGCACAATGCCCTGCTTGCGGAAAAACGCATTGCCCACCACCTGCACATAGGCTGCCCTCACCACCAATCCAATGAAGCCCAATGCAATGCAAGCCACGATGAGTTGGCTGCGCCAAATCGGCGTGCGACTCGCCAACAAGGGGTTGTTGCCATATTGCACACTGCGGCTGCTCATGGCTGCCCCTTGGCACTGGCTGTCGCCTCACCCACCATGGCCGTGTCTGGCGAGGCATATTGGGTGATGGCTGGCGAAATGGTCCTCATGTGCAGTTGCTCGCGAGCGAGTTTTTCAACACGCAAGGGTGTTGCCTGTGCACCCCGCTCCACATCGAGTCGGTCGTATTCGGTTTCCAAACGTTGTGCTTGCGCCTTGGCGCGATCGAGTTCGGTGTAAAGACGCCTGGATTCGTACTGGGTCTTCACCAAGTACAAC
The DNA here is from genome assembly GCA_903956845.1 of uncultured Burkholderiales bacterium. Classification (GTDB taxonomy): domain Bacteria; phylum Pseudomonadota; class Gammaproteobacteria; order Burkholderiales; family Burkholderiaceae_C; genus Limnohabitans. The sequence continues at coordinate 9,694 of CAJBOO010000072.1, read as the reverse complement.
GCGCTCAGCATGACAGCCACCAGCAGCAACGCACTGATGCGGGTCATGCGCTGACTCCCAGTGACTGACGTTGCGCCACGCGCATGATGGCACTGCGACTGCGTGGGTTGGCTTTGACTTCTTCGTCGCTGGGGCGCTGTCTGCCCAAGGCACTCAGCGCCAATGCCGGCGCAGCTGCAAAAGGCATGCGCCGGTCATACACCTCGCGTGAATGCTTGGCGATGAATTGCTTGACCATGCGGTCTTCCAGCGAATGAAAACTGATCACCACCAGACGGCCTCCTGGCTGCAATACATCCAAGCTGGCTTCGAGTGCTTGTTGCAACTCATCCAGTTCATGGTTGATGAACATGCGAAAGGCTTGGAAGGTGCGGGTGGCCGGGTTTTGACCAGGCTCACGGGTCTTGACCACCTCGGCGACCAAGGCTGCCATGCCCAAGGTGGTTGAAGGCAGTTGCCCTGCCTCGCGACGCGCCACGATGGCTTTGGCAATGCCATTGGCAAACCGCTCTTCACCATAGTCACGTATCACCTGCGCTATCTGGTCGGTTTTTGCCTCGGCCAGCCACTCGTGGACGCTTGGGCCTTGGCTTGTGTCCATGCGCATGTCCAGCGGGCCGTCCTGGCGGAACGAGAAGCCGCGTTCGGGGTTGTCGATTTGCGGGGAGCTCACCCCCAGGTCCATCAGCACGCCTGCGACGCTGTGGGGTGGCAGTTGGCTCAGTGCTGCGAACCCCTGGTGCCGAATCGTCAGGCGAGGGTCGTTGATGGTTTGTGCTGTCTGTATGGCTTGCGGGTCTTTGTCGAAGGCGATCAGCCGACCCATCGGACCGAGCTGCCCCAAGATGCGCTTTGCATGCCCGCCGCGGCCAAAGGTTGTGTCGACATAAGTGGCTTCGGCCTGGACGTCCAGCGCCTCGACCGCCTCCTTCAACATGACGGTGGTGTGTGCCCATTCAGTCGTTGCCATTCCACGTTAAATCGAAAAATCCCGAAACACATCGGGCATCTCGCCCTGCATGGCCTGGGCTTCCTGATCGTCATAAGTGGACTTGTCCCACAACTCAAAGTGAGTGCCCATGCCCAATAAAACCGCATCTTTGCTGATGTGCGCTGCGGCCCGCAGCTCTGGGGAGACCAACACGCGACCGGTACCGTCCATGTCCACATCCATGGCGTTGCCCAGAAAGATGCGCTTCCACCATTGCGCCGTCATGGGCAAGGCAGCGACGCGCTCTCGAAATTTTTCCCATTCGCTGCGCGGAAAAATCATCAAACAACCATGTGGGTGGCGTGTGATGGTGAGCTGTCCCGCAGCCGTCGCGCTCAGCACATCGCGGTGCCTGGTGGGCACCGACAAACGGCCTTTGGCATCCAAACTGATCGACGACGCACCTTGAAACACGGCAACAAACCCCTTAGTGACGAAAACTGGTCATGGACAGTGAGTTCCCTCACTAAATTCCACTAAATACCACTTCTTTGCACTTTAACAGAGTTTTACCAAAACACAAGCCATGAACTGAGATTTTGTAAATAAAATCAACAACTTAGGCGTGGTTTCAAACGACTTGCTTATTTAAATTACGTTAAAAAATAAGCACTTAGCGAATGTACTCAAAGTGACTTGTCAGCTTTTTGGGCGTAAAAAAAGCAGGCTGCGATCAGCCTGCTTGTGGTTGTTTGGACGACCCCACTCAATCGCCGAACATTTTTTGCTTGAGTTCGCGCCTTTGCTGGGCTTCGAGCGACAAGGTCGCTGTGGGCCGAGCCATCAAACGCCCCACACCGATGGGTTCGCCGGTTTCATCGCAGTAGCCATAGTCGCCACTGTCAATGCGTGAGATGGATTGCTCTATCTTCTTGAGCAACTTGCGCTCGCGGTCGCGGGTGCGCAACTCCAAGGCATGCTCTTCTTCGATGGTGGCACGGTCGGCAGGGTCGGGCACGATGACCGTGTCTTCACGCAAATGCTCAGTGGTTTCACCCGCGTTGACCAAGATGTCGTTTTTCAACTGAACGAGTTTGTGACGGAAGAACCCCAGTTGAAAAGCGTTCATGTAGTCATCGTCTGACATGGCCATGATTTCGGCCTCTGTCACGGTGTCGGCCGTTTTGGTTTTCCAGTTGTTCGCCAATTTGGGGTCTTTGACAGGGATCATGGGCACTACCGCAGGTAAGGAAGGAACAGTGATGGGTCCGTAACTGGACTTGGCGGTGGTGGAGGCCACACTTTGTCCGGGAGGTGGCGGCATCATCGCCATGGCTTTGGCTGCACGGGGCGACTTTTTGGTCACCTCGGCGGCGGGCGGGGTCATGTTGGAGGGAGTGGGTTTGGCTGCTGGCGTTTTGGCAGCAACCGTTTTAGCCGCTTTAGCGGTCTTGGTGGCAGTGGTCACGGATTTGGAGGCTGATTGAGCGGGTAACGGTTTCTTGGCAACAGTGGGCTTGCTGACCTTGGGGTTAGCCTTGGATGAAGCCGACTTTTGAGAGGCTGTTTGACGAGTGGCAACTGCTTTTTTGGAAGGGATAACTTTCTTAGCGGGAACAGGTTTTTTAAGGGCTGGTTTTTTGGCTGGAACCGCTTTTTTGGCAACTGGCTTTTTGACTGGCGCCGATTTTTTGGCGACAGGTTTTTTCACTGGCGCTTTTTTCACCACGGCCTTGGTGACTGCAGCCTTTTTCAAGGCGGTCTTTTTTGCAGCAGGCTTGGCAGCGATGGATTTCTTGGCAGGCGCTTTCTTGGCGACAGGCTTTTTCACAGCCACTTTTTTGACTGCTGCTTTTTTAGCAGGGGCCTTGGGCTTGGTTTTGCTATTGGCGGGTCGCTTCGTCGTTTTCACTGCAAGTCTCCTGACAGTCAGCGTCTGGTGCCTGAACACCGCGCCCTTTACTGCTGTTTGTTGTACTGATTCATCTGCTTGTCACAGCCGAGGGTGAAATGCATACCTAGGCCAATGGCGCGCGGATTGTACTCAGCTTACGCATTGTTGTAGGCCTTGCAGAAAAATATCGCGAGGCAAATCGATACCAATGAATACCATTTTGCTCATTCGCTTCTCTTGGGGCTCCCAAGCTTGGCCTAAATCGCTGCCCATGAGCTGATGCACACCCTGGAAGATCACCTTGCGATCAGTCCCTTTCATGTGGAGAACACCTTTGTAGCGCAACATGCGAGGGCCGTAGATGTTGACGATGGCACCTAAAAAATCCTCCAATTTGGCTGGGTCCAGCGGACGATCGGCCTTGAAGACGAAACTTTTGACATCGTCATCGTGGTGGTGGTGGTGGCCATGGCCTTGGCCAGGCACGTGGTCATGGTCGCCGTGGTGGTCATGCTGGTGCGAGGGATGGTCGCAATGCTCGCCATGGTGATGGTGGTGGTCATGACCTCCATCGTTCAAGAAATCAGGGTCAATTTCAAGCGTGGTGTTGAGGTTAAAGCCACGCAAATCGAACACCTTGCTGATGGGGACTTCACCGAAATGCACCGTCTGTTGTGGCGCCCTTGGGTTCATGTGTTTCAAGCGGTGCTGCAAGGCGTCGAGCTCTTCCTGGCTGACCAAGTCACTTTTGCTGATGAAAATTTGATCGGCAAAGCCAATTTGGCGACGCGCCTCTTGACGGTCATTCAAGGTTTGGGCTGCATGCTTGGCATCGACCAAGGTCAGCACGGAGTCCAATAAAAAGCTCTCGGCAATTTCATCGTCCATGAAAAAAGTTTGAGCGACAGGCCCAGGGTCTGCCAAACCAGTGGTTTCAATCACCACGCGTTCAAAGTCGAGTTCGCCTTTGCGCTTTTTCTCTGCCAGGTCTTGCAAGGTGGTGCGCAGGTCTTCGCGAATGGTGCAACACACGCAACCATTGCTCATTTGCACAATGTGCTCGTTGGTGTCGGCCACCAAGATGTCGTTGTCGATGTTCTCTTCGCCAAACTCATTTTCAATGATGGCAATCTTCATCCCGTGCGACTCTGACAACACGCGTTTGAGCAAGGTGGTCTTGCCTGAACCTAAAAAACCAGTGAGTACGGTGGCGGGGATCAACATGGGCGACAACCTTCAGCAAAACATTCAAAGTGGGGCAGTTTAGCCAGCATTCAAGTGCAAGGCTCATTTCTTCATCAAAATCAAGCCCTTGAGGTATTCGCCCTCTGGGAAATTGACGGTCATGGGGTGGTCGGGAGCGGCTTGCACACGCTCCAAGATGTAGGCATCCACATGGGCATCGGTACCAGCCGAGGCAACGATTTTGTGGAACAACTCAGGCGGGATGCCGCCCGAGCAACTGTATGTGAACAACACACCGCCGGGTGCCAACAACTTGAAAGCCCAGCGGTTGATGTCTTTGTAGGCCCGCGCTGCACGGTCTGCGTGCGCGGCACTGGGTGCGAATTTCGGTGGGTCCAGCACGATGCCATCGAACTGTCGGCCCTCTTTGTGCAAACTGCGCAAGGTGGCATTGACATCCGCGTCCATGAAACGTGCGTGGCTCACATCAAAGCCATTGCGAAGGACATTGGCTTGCGCCTTGGCAATCGCAGGCCCGGATGAATCCACCGAAATCACTTCAGCACCCGCGCCCAAGGCGCCGCTTTGCCGCATGCCGCTCAGGGCCGCTACGCTGAAGCCCCCGGTATAGCAATAGCAGTTGAGTACTTGGCGCATATTCAAGCGCTTAGCGTACTCTGCAAACTTTAATCGGCTGTCACGCTGGTCGAGGTAAAAACCCGTTTTGTGTCCTTCAGCGATGTCGAGCTGCAAATGCCAGTCGTGTTCCTGGATCACGATGGCCGTGTCGTCATTTGCCCCCTCGGCGCGGTGCAACCACCCGGTGACGGCAGGCAAACCTTCTAAACCACGCACGCCCGAATCGGAACGCTCAAACACCCGTTTCGCATCGGTGTGCAACACCAAAGCTTTGACAATGTCTGCCTTGAAACGTTCGGTGCCCGCCGACAGAAACTGCGCCACCAAGGTGTCGTCGTACCTGTCCACGATCAAACCAGGCAGGCCATCGGCTTCGCCGTGGATCAAACGCACCCCGTTGCTGGGCACCTGAAGCCTGTGCCGCATCGCCACCGCCGCGGCAACTTGTCGCTCGAAGAAAGCACTGTCAATGCGCTCGTCAGGTTGAAAACTCCAAATGCGTGCCCGGATTTTGGAGGTGGGGCTGAAAGAAGCCCAGCCTAAAAATTGGCCTGTGGTGGACTCGATGCGCACGGTTTCACCGGGGTCTGCACCGCCTTTGGCAATCGCGGAGTCAAACACCCAAGGGTGAAAGCGCAGGGCTGAACGTTCTTTGCCTGCTTTGAGTGTGATGGTTTTCATGGTGTTTTGCGGCGTGCGCGAGGGTGTGCGGCATCGTAGGCCTTGGCCAGATGTTGGTAGTCCAAACGGGTGTAGACCTGTGTGGTGCTGATATTGGCGTGTCCCAACAGTTCTTGCACCGCACGCAAGTCACCGCTGGACTGCAGCACATGGCTGGCAAAGGAATGGCGCAGCATGTGCGGGTGGATGGGCGTGGTCATGCCTGCTTGCAGGCCGCGCTGTCGCAGGCGTTGCCAAATCGCTTGTGAGCTCAACCGCGTGCCTCGCATGCCGATAAACAGCGCAACTTGGTCTTTGGCATCCGGGGGCAAACCATCGCGGCGCACTGCCAGCCAAGCGTTCAAGGCCTGCATGGCCTGCTGACCCACTGGCACGCTGCGACGCTTGGACCCTTTGCCCAACACATGCGCTTCGGCGCTGTCCATGTCAATCCATCCCAGCGCTTGGGCGCTGGCTTGGATGTCCAAACCCGTCAATTCAGCGACGCGCAATCCACTGCTGTAGAGCAACTCCACCATAGCCACATCACGCGCTTGCAACCAGGGGTCTTGCGCTGCATGCCGGTAGTCACTCAATTGAACCGCGTCGTCCACGTTGAGGGCTTTGGGCAAGGGTTTGGGAGACTTGGGTGCACGCAACCCAGCCATGGGGTTGCTGCTGATCACACCTTCGCGCCCCAACCATGTGTAAAAACCACGCCAGCCCGACACAATCAGCGCAATGCCTCGCGGGGTTCTGCCAGCGCTGTGCATGTCTGCCATCCAGCGGCGCACATGGTGTGTATGCACATGTTCAACGTCCACCCCAGCTTGTGCAGCCAAGACTTGCAATCGTTTGAGGTCTTCGGCGTAAAGCGCGACTGTGCGTGCAGCCAAGCGTTTTTCAAATTGCGCATGCGCCAAATAGCGTTCGATCCAGGTGGGGTCGTTTGACATGCGCAGACGGTTTTCAACGCAGCCGGGTCAAAGCGGCGCTGGCCAACTCACCCATGCGGGCGAGCAAGTCGGTGCCCATGGAGGGATGAAAGCGTTGTGGATCAGGTGACGCCAGCACCAGCAAACCCACCATGGTTTTGTCTTCCGCATGGGTGCTTGTCTCGGTTTCCAATGCCCAAGGACGGGTGGTGGAGCGCAAAGGAATCATCGCCAAGGATTGCACTTCATGGGGATGCGGCAGCCACTGCACCGCCTCAAATTCGGCATTTACACCGCAAAACGGTGCTGCCAACCCAGCCGCAAATGTTTTCACCTCTTCGCTGATGCCCATGGCAAAAGGTTCAATGTCATAAGACGCATCGATGTTCCACACCCGAATGGCCACTTGGGGAACCATGAAATGGTGTTGAATTTCGTCGGTGATCACCCCTGGCAAATTGCTGGGTTGTTGGGTGTTGAGCAAGCTTTGCGACCAGCGGTGCAAGCGGTCTGACAACACCGTGTTGTCACTGCCGTTGCGGATCATGTCCATCATGCGGTGCTCTAAGGCGCGGATTTTTTCGCGCAGCATGTCGGCCTGCCGCTCTTGCAAGCTCACCGCACGCTGGCCATGGGGATTGACAAACCGCACGGTCGATAGCAAGGCTGCATGCCGCTCAAAAAAATCCGGTGTGTTCACCAAAAAATTGGCGATGTCATCTTCAGTGATCGGGTTGATCGCGTTGTTCATTCAGGAATCTCCATCTCGCCAGTAAATACCAGGGTGGCCGGGCCGCTCATCATCACATGCTGCCCCGCTTGCCATTCAATCTTCAAGACACCGCCTCGGGTGTGAACCGTGACTTGGTGGTCCAACCACCCTTGCCGAATGCCTGCCACAACAGCCGCGCATGCACCGGTGCCGCAAGCCAAGGTTTCGCCGGCACCACGCTCGAACACACGCAGGCGCACCTGATCGCGTGAAACCACTTGCATGAAACCTGCATTGACCCGCTTAGGGAAAGCAGGGTGGTTTTCGATCAGCGGCCCCCATTGCAAAACAGGTGCGCTGTCCACATCGTCCACGCGCAGCACCGCGTGCGGATTGCCCATGGACACAACCGCCACTTGCGCCACCGCTTCTGGGCCCAACGTCAGTTGCCAAGCAAAGCCGTTTGTTGCGTCAACGGGTGTGGCCTGGCTCACATCGAAGGGCACCTGGGGCAAGTCAAACACGGGCTCACCCATGTCCACCAAGACATGGCCATCGGACAATTCATGCAGGACGATCACACCACCGTGCGTTTGCACCTGTATGGAAGTTTTGTGGGTCAGGCCCATGCTGCGGACATAGCGCACAAAGCAGCGTGCGCCATTGCCGCAGTTTTCCACCTCACCGCCATCGGCGTTGTGGATCACGTATTCAAAATCCACCTCGGGGCTTGGTGCAGCGCGGACACTGAGGATTTGGTCAGCACCGACACCAAAGTGCCGATCTGCCAAGAACCGGTATTGGGCTGGGGTCAGGCCCAAGGGCTGTTGGGTTTCGTCCAGCACGACAAAGTCGTTGCCAGCCCCTTGCATTTTGGTGAATCGAATCCGCATCTCCCGATTATCATCGCTTCACACCCGCACACATACCCACCATGGTCCGCCCTCACCTTCAGCTTCACCCTCCCCGCCCACCCTCGCCCCCTTTGCCTGCAGCCACCGTCTTGTTGCTGCGGGATGGCCCGCGAGGCTTGGAAGTGCTGATGACGCGTCGTTCCATGAACGCGAGTTTCGCGCCTGGAGCCTATGTGTTTCCCGGTGGCGGCATCGACGCAGCAGATGCGCAGGTGCATCACATCGCAGCGCGCAGGGCCGGGCAAGATGACACCCGACTGACCCAAGCGGTCGCGGCCATTCGCGAGAGTTTTGAAGAATTGGGTGTGCTGCTGGCCACCGACGCAGCCGGTCGGATGGTGACCATGCAAGACATTGAGCAGCTGGACCGCAGCCAATCTTTGTTTGCACAATGCCAAGCCAAAGGCCTGCAGTTGGCAGCTGACAAAGTGTTTGTGTTGGCGCATTGGATCACCGACCGTGACCTCAAACGGCGTTTTGATGTGCCATTTTTGGTAGCCCGCATGCCAGAAGACCAAACACCGGTGGCCGATGAGCAAGAGCAGTTCGAGCCGATTTGGATTCGTCCTCAAGATGCATTGGAACGCCACCGCACAGACGATTTTTTCATCATCTTTCCCACCATCCGGACCTTGGAGCGCATGCACACACACGCCACCGTGGACAGTGTGTTGCAATCCTGTGCAAGTGAGCAACCTTGGTTCACCAGTTGTCCCCGCGCGGGGTGGTTGGCAGGTCAAGAGGCTCGTTTCATGGAACATGACGCGCCTTTTGGTGAACTGGCGTTGACCGCCAGAGACGGGCAAATCGTTCATCACTTGGATTGGCAAACCGAGCAACCGGTTCGGTTGCTACAGCATGTGCAACGACTCACCGCACCCAATCCCAGCGTGATGACCGGCCCTGGCACCAACAGCTATGTGGTCGGGGATGCCAAGAGTGGTTTCATCGTGATCGACCCAGGCCCACCAGACGCGACGCATGTGGATCGGTTGTGGCGCATCACGGGAGGACATATTCGCGCCGTGGTTTGCACCCATTCGCACCCCGACCACTCACCGGGTGCAGCATTGCTTAAAGCACTTTGTACCCAGCAAGGCGTGGACGTGCCTGTGCTTGGCATGGCGTCTCAGCCCACGGCCAGGGCGCACAGCCAATTTGTGCCCGACCGTGAATTGGCGGATGGCGAGCGCTTGGTATTGACATCGAATGGCGACCAACACAGTTTGCGCGTGGTGCACACCCCGGGTCATGCGGCCAACCATGTGTGTTTGATCTTGGAAGAAGACGGCTTGCTGTTCACAGGCGACCATGTGCTCAATGGCAGCACCACCGTGATCGATCCGCCCGATGGCAACATGGGCGACTATTTGGCGTCCTTAGACAAACTGATGGCTTGGTCAGCGGAGTTTCAAGTCGAATTCATCTTGCCAGCGCACGGACATGTGCTGGGCAATGCATGGGGTGAGCCTTACAGCGCGATCGATTGCATGCAGCGCTTGAAAGCGCACCGCTTGGCCAGAGAAGACAAAGTGTGGCGAGCGATGCAAGCCATGCCGCAGGGCAGCATGACGGATTGGTTGCGCCTGGTGTATGACGATGTGCCGCAGGCGATTTGGCCCGTGGCGATGAGGTCGTTAGAGGCGCATGTGGCGCACTTGATCCGACAACATGGTGCTCAGGCCAAGGCCAATGAATGAGCATAAAAAAACCAAATTGGTCACTTCAGTGGTCATGCCAGTCGCGAACAGGTGAATGATGAATACCAGGATAACAAAAGAGTGGTATATTGTTGTGTGGTCATGGACATTCAAGCCGCGCACT
>CAJBOO010000071.1 GCA_903956845.1 uncultured Burkholderiales bacterium | reverse complement strand
GGTATGGAGATTTGGTAATAAAACCGGTTGGCCACCCAACCGCGTAACTGCGCGGCGTTGAGCTTGCCCTCGGCCATCATGACGTGAAAAGGATGGTGAATGTGGTAACTCGTGCTTTTGCCGCGCAGCAAGGTTTCAAACTCCGCCGCGGTCCAAGGGGTGCGGGTGTCGGCCATCGCTTCGTTCATCAGGTTGTTCACAGGCTGATCTCCATGCCGTCATGCGCCACCTCGATGCCATGGGCGGTCAAGGTGTGTCGTTGTGGGCTTTGTTCGTCCAAGATGGGATTGGTGTTGTTGATGTGAATCAGCACCTTGCGCACCGATGCGGGCAGCTTGTCCAACCACTCGATCATGCCGCCATCCCCGCTTTGCGGCATGTGCCCCATGGCGCGGGAAGTTTTTTTCGAAGCGCCCAGCGAAATCATTTCGTCATCGGTCCACAAGGTGCCATCCACCAGCACGCAATCGCTGGCTTGCATGGCTTGCCACACGTGGGGCTCCATTTGCCCCAAACCGGGCGCGTAAAACAAACGCTTGCCAGAGGACTGGTCCACCACGCTCAAGCCCACGTTGTCACCGGGCTGTGGTTTGTCTCGGTGTGGGGAGTAAGGGGGCGCGTTGCTGAGCAGGGGAAGGGCCGACAAAGACAGGCCAGGCAAGCCGTCAATGTCAAAAGGCGTGTCGAGTGACAAGGCATGGAAGTCCACGCCACAGTAATGGTCCAAGACCTTGAACAAGGGGTTGCCCGTGCTCAAGTCTTCACGCACCAGGGGGTGGCACCACAAGGGCAGCTTTTGTCGGTGCTCACGCAGCATCAGCAAACCGGTGGTGTGGTCAATTTGTGCATCCATCAGCATCACCGCGGCGATGCCTGTGTCGCGCAAAGCGCGGGCAGGTTGCAAGGCGGGAAAGGCTTTGATTTGTTGCAGCACATCCGGTGAAGCATTGACCAACAACCAGTCTTGGCTGTTGGCGCTCACGGCAATCGAGGATTGGGTACGGGGGCGGTGATGCGGGCTGCCGGTACGGACCGCGCTGCACTGGGGGCAGTTGCAATTCCACTGGGGGAAGCCACCACCGGCTGCAGAGCCCAACACATGAATTTTCACTGATCAGCCCACTTTAGAAAAAAATCCGCGCCATGCGCGGAATGAAACAGGAAAAAATAAAACAGGAAAAAAAGATGTCTGTCGGGACAGCCCGACAGACAAGGCTGGTTTCAGCGGTTAGCGATGTACATGGTGATTTCAAAACCGAAACGCATGTCGCTTGCTGCAGGTGTTTGCCATTTCATGGTGTATCTCCAAAAGTTGCCGCTGATTGCGGTGGTGTGTGTCCGAAGACATTTCGAACACAGGACGAACTGTGCCTTGCGCCCCCGGTTTGCACCATCCGCAAAGCATGGAATCACCCCTCATGAATTTCTGCATACTGACCTAGGGTTTCCACGCAAGCTCTGCTTTGACAGCACCCGCCGGCCAAAGCGACTAGCATTCACGCCATGTCCAAAGACACCGATCCTGCCCTCTATCCCGCTTGCGAGCCCTTTGCGCATGGATTTTTGCCTGAGCTAGCGGGTCACCAGGTGTATTTCGAGCAATGCGGTCACCCCCAGGGCTTGCCCATTGTGTTTTTACACGGCGGGCCTGGCGGGGGCTGCCACCCGCAACACCGCCAATTGTTCAATCCACGCACCACCCACGCGGTGCTGTTTGACCAACGCGCGTGTGGACGTTCGCTGGCACAGTCGGCTTTGACAGCCAACACCACGGACGACTTGATTGCAGACATCGAGCGCATGCGTGTGCAACTGGGCATCTCGGCATGGTTGGTCGTGGGTGGCTCTTGGGGCGGCGGACTCGCCCTGGCCTATGCACAAGCGCACCCTCGAGCGTGTTTGGGTTTGGTGTTGCGCGGCGTGTTTTTGTCGCGTCCCCCTGATTTGCAATGGTTTTTCCAAGACGCACGGCAATGCCTGCCCGATGCGTGGGCTGCCCTGGCACAAGCGCTGCCTCAAGCCCACCGCGACCACATAGGCAACTATCTTTACGACCAAATCCAAACAGCCCCTGAATCAACAGCGGTCGCCCTCGCGCAAGCCTGGCAAGCTTGGGAAAACGCCCTGACCCAACGCACCTTCACTGCGACCACACCTGCTGGCTTGAGTGACTCGGCCAAAGAGACCTTACTTGCCAAATACCGTTTGCAAAGCCATTACCTGCAAAACGCCTGCTTCTTCCCCCCTGACGGGCTCTTGCCTCACCTGCAAGGTTTACGCGAGCTACCCATCCACCTCTTGCATGGCCGCCTGGATTGGATATGCCGCCCCGACTCAGCCTGGGCCGTGCATCAAGCCCTGCCCCACAGCCGCTTGGAATGGATAGACCAGGCTGGTCACAGCCTGTTTGAATCTGCCATGACCCCTGCCGTGGTGAGCGCCATCGATGCCATGGTGAACCGGGCCCAGGAAAGATGACCATGTCGTTGCGCCTTCAAATCAACCTGATCATTGGCCTGTTGTTGGCCGCGTTTGCATCCTTGTTGATCGGGCTGCAAATCGAAGACACACGCCGCAGCGTGCGCGAAGAAATGGACGGCGCGAGCATGGTGGCGACCCAACTGCTCTCGCGGGTACAGGCCAACACCAGCAGCGCCTCTTTGGCTGACATGGCGCGCTTCTTGGTGTCCGTGGGTCGCATTCGTGCCCACGAGATCGAATTGCAAGACGAACAAGGCCTGGTGCTCTACCACTCCCCCCCACCTGTTTACAAAGCCGGTCGGGATGCGCCTGCTTGGTACAGCGACATCGTCACACCGCCGGTGACCACCCGTGAAATCCAATTGAGCCAAGGCCGCTTGTTGGTCTGGGCCGACCCCTCTCGTGCGGTGCTCGATGGTTGGGATGATTTTGTGCCCATCCTCACCACTGTGCTGATCGGGTTTGTGTTGGGCAATGTCTTGGTGTTTGTGTTGGTCGGACGTGTGCTCAGGCCCATCCAACAAGTGGTGCAAGGCTTGCAAGACATCAGCGCAGGCAGTTATGCCACCCGACTGCCCCCCATGCCAGGACAAGAGGCCCAGCAAATGGGTCAAGCCTTCAATGCCATGGCGCAATCGGTGCAAGACGGCATCGAAGCTCGGGTGAAAGCGCGTGAAGCAACCCAAGCCTTGGCGCAAAACCGCGAACTCACCCAGGTCATTCAAGCGCGCATTGAAGAAGTGCGCGGGCAAATTGCACGCGAGTTGCATGACGAGTTAGGGCAGCAAGTCACCGCCATCAAAAGTGTTGGTTTGGCCATTGCCCACCGCGCCAAAGGCATGGACGCGCAAATCGAGTCGTCTGCCCATATGGTCGTGTCCTGTGCCGACGCGATTTACGAGGAGGTACACCAACTCGTGAGCAAGTTGCGGCCCTTGGCCCTGGACCGATTTGGCTTGGCCGACGCTTTGCAAGACCTGCTGGAAGATGCACGCGCCCGTCACCCTGAAGTGAACATTCAACTCCGGTTGGACGAGGCTTTGGACACCTTGAGTGAAGCACTGGCCACGGCCACCTACCGCATCATGCAAGAGTCGCTGACCAATGCCCTGCGGCATGCCCAAGCCAGCCAAATCGATCTGAAAGTGGCCATCCTTGGAGACAGCGTGACCCTGGAGGTGCGCGACAACGGACGGGGGCCATCGGCCCATTGGGCCGAATCAGGTCACTTTGGTGTGATCGGCATGCGCGAACGCGCCCAAGGTCTGGGCGGTCAATTGCACTTTGAAGCCTTGGTGCCCTCTGGGGTTCGGGTGCATGCGGTGTTGCCACTGAGCCAAAATACACCCCATGGCTAAATTGAAACTGATGTTGGTGGACGACCATGCGGTTGTGCGTGGTGGCTTCAAGGTCTTGCTGCAAACCTGGGACGACGTCGAAGTGGTGGCTGAAGCTTCCAGCGGTGAAGAGGCTTTGCAGATGTATGAACTGCACCACCCTGATGTGGTGGTGATGGACATCGCCATGGCAGGCATGGGTGGCATTGAAGCCATCAAACGCCTGATCGCCAAAGACCCACAAGTTCGCGTCTTGTCCTTGTCTGCGCACGAAGACACCAGCTATTCCAAACGCGCCTTGCAAGCCGGGGCATTGGGTTACCTGTCCAAACGCACCGCGCCTGAAGTCCTGATCGATGCGATTCGCATGGTTGCCCAGAAAAAACGTTTCATCGATCCGGTCATCGCGCAACGCATGGCCATGCAAGACTTGGATGGGGACGAAAGCCCGATAGAAAAACTCTCGCCGCGAGAATTTGAAGTCTTTGTCCAATTGGCCCGTGGTCAATCTGTCATGCAAATTTCGGAAACGCTCAACTTGTCTTCTTCCACAGTGGGCACCCATCTCTACAAAATCAAACAGAAGTTGCAACTCGCCAACCAATCAGAAATCACTTTGCTGGCGATGCGTCATGGTTTGCTGGACTCCAATACACCCTGAAGAAACTGCCCTTGGTAAATCTCATAAGATCTCTCAATACACAGGAGATTCACATGAACAAAGGGTATGTCGCAGCACTGCTTGGCATGATGACAAGCTTTGTCATGGCGCAAAGTCCCAATGAACCAGGGCTTGACTACAACGAAGTGAGCGTGGGCTATACCTCCATGGATGTCACCTCGTCAGGGGTCAAACGAACGTTGACCGGTTACGGCGTGACTGGCACTTATTTGTTGTCTCCCAACTTCTTCTTACAGGGCGGCCATGGCAGCACCCACAAGACACTGACCAACAACACCAAATTCACGGTGGCTCAGTCACAAGTGGGTTTGGGTGTGCGCCTGCCCATCCTTGCCCACACCGATGGCATCGCACTGATCAGTTATGCATCAACGGACACCACCCTGCTGACCAAAACAACAGACAGCACTTACTCCGTCTTTGCGGGTGTTCGCTCAGGCTTGCATGCCGATGTGGACGCGGGATTGAACTTGGTGTATGCCAAGACCGATAAGCAATCGGCCAAAAATGGCTTCTTGGTCAATGTGAAATACAAATTCACACGCAACCTGTTTGTCAAAGCCGATTACTACACCGTGCCCGATTTGAACCGCTACACCGTGGGTCTTGGTTACCGGTTTTAAGCGGTCAATCCACCCATGTATTGGGTGGCGACAGGGGCGCCTTGACGCTGACATGCACCAGGTTTTGCCCATCCGTATGCAAGGTGATCTGGCCATGGTGCAGGTGCATGATCTCAATGCACAAACTCAAACCCAAGCCATGCCCATCCACCTGACGCGTGTGGGACGAATCACCTCGGTAAAACCGCTCGAACGCACGTCCTGATAAATCGGCGACCACCTCACTCGTGGGGTTAGAAATGGTCAACTCAAACGAGCCGTCTGCCTGGTGCAGCTTGAAATCCAGCCAACCATTGGGTAGGTTGTAGTTGATGGCGTTGGTGAAGATGTTTTGCACCAATTGGTTCACCAGTCCTTTGTCGCATCGCCAAATCACTTGGGGCTGGATAGCCGTGGTGACCTTGAAATGGGGCCTGTATAACTGCGCGTCGGCAGCAAATTGGTTGATCACGTCACTCAAGTTGATCTCGACCAAATCAAGCTTGATGCTGTTGGCATCGGCTTTAGACAACAACAGCAGTTTTTCAGTGATGTCAATCAGTCGCTCGATCTCTTCCCCCATGAGCCGCAAGCGGATTTGCGCCTCCGAGCCCGCGGGCAATTCAGCAATGCCCATTTCCACGTGGCCGCGCAAAATCGTCAGAGGTGTGCGCAATTCATGGGATGCGTCGGCAGCAAAACGCTGCGACTGCAAAAAACTGTTGTGCAATCTGCCACGTAACTCTTCAAACACAGACGTAAACCTCTCGAACTCGGCGTAAGCCGTTGAGACAACCAATGGTTCACTGAGGTTTTTGGAAGACAATTTTTCCAGGGTGTCTTTGATGCTGTTGAGTGGCCGCAGCATGGCGGTGGTCATGAGCCAACTCACCACCAACATCATCAAAAAAATGACGGGAAAGACATACAGCATCACCCGGTTGCGAATGCCCCATAACTCTTCGATGAATTGGTCGAGCACCGCCTGACTGACCATCAAGACACGTCCTGTGCTGGCCTGGCGTATGGCATGCCAAGCTTTGTCATTCCACGTGAGTTCGGCAGATTCAAAACCCATGTGCTCTGGGCTATCAAACACGTGCCAGATCGAGTTGGCATCTTGTGTTTTTTGACACAGTCCTACGTCTGGCTTGTCCATGGTTCGCCAGTCCTTGTCGCAAAACACATAGCTTTTGGGCAAGCTTTCCATCCATGAATTGGCGCGAACCTCTTCTGAGCATTCGTGGGCGCCAATACCCCGCTTGTATCGGTCGCCACATTGCTGCAACACTTTGACCATGCCCGCTTCAATCCGCTCTTGCACATATTGATTGGCAAAGTACTGGCTAAACCCACGGTTGAGGACAGACACGAGCAAAATGCAAAAAATAAACTGCAAGATCAATCGCAGTCTGAAAGATTTTTTCACGCCAGGCTTTCCAGGCTGATGCGATAGCCCACACCCCGAATGGATTGAATGGGGAATGGCTGAGCGCTGTCTTTTTCAGGCATCAATTTCTTGCGAATGCGCTGCACGCACACATCCACGACATTGGTTTGGGGATCAAAGTCAAAGTTCCAGACGTGCAGCAAAATTTGCTTGCGTGAAAAAATATACCCAGGGCTGCGCATCAAATAGTCCAGCAGCATGAATTCACGCTGACTCAGGACCGTGCTTTGCGCCATCCATTGCACTTTTCGGGTCACACGGTTCAAGGTCACGCCTGCGACCACCACCACCTCTTCACTGCGGCCCAGGCTTCTGCCCAGCAAGGCACGAATGCGTGCAATGAGTTCTTCCATGAAGAATGGCTTGGCGAGGTAGTCGTTGGCGCCGATGTCAAAGCCCAGCAAGCGGTCGGGCAAGTCTGCTTTGGCGCTCAAAACGATGATCGGGGTCATGACACCTGCATTGCGCGCCTGGCGCATCAACTCAAAACCATCCATGCCTGGCAGCATGATGTCGAGTACAACGAGATCGTGTTGGGCGGCAAGCACCGCTTGCAGTCCGTCTGGTCCGTCGGATTTCAGGTCGACTTGGATGCCTACAGCGTGCAGGCCTTCTGTGACAAAGGATGCAATCTTGGGTTCGTCTTCAATCAGCAGTATGCGCATGCTTGAATGGCCTTGATTGCATGGATTGGCGGAAGCGGTGAGATTCGAACTCACGAACGGTTTCCCGTTGCCGGTTTTCAAGACCGGTGCAATCGACCACTCTGCCACGCTTCCTGTACGTGTGTGTCTCAGCGGGGTAGATTCTAACCAGCTAAAAAGAGGCCTTGTAAATCGCTCAAAAAATCAAACCCACGCGCACTGGGTTTGGCTATATGCATGTCGAGTTCCAGCCAGCCCTTGGCTTGGGCTTCTTGCAAGGCTGCTTCGATGGTTGAAAGTGGCAAGCCAGTGCGATCGGTGTACCAAGACAGATCGAAGCCATCCTTCAAGCGCAACGCGTTGAGCATGAATTCAAACGGGAGTTCGGCCCGTGACACCTCATGGCTTTGTGCCACCGCACCCTCACCCAAGGCCTTGTCCATGTACAGCTTGGGTTCGCGATGCCGCACAGTGCGCAACACCCGATGGGCAAAAGACAGCTTGCTGTGGGCACCCGCGCCCAGGCCCAAGTAATCACCAAATTGCCAATAGTTGGTGTTGTGCCAACAGCGGTGCCCGCTTTGCGCAAAGGCGGATACCTCGTATCGCTCCAAGCCATGCAACGCGGTCTGTGCGGTGATGGTGTCCAACATGTCATAGGCATCATCGTCTTCTGGCAAGCCTGCAGGCGTGTGTTTGGCAAACAAGGTGTTGGGCTCAATCGTCAAGTGGTAAATCGACAAGTGCGGTGGCTTGAACGACAAGGCTTGCGATACATCGTGCGACAACGCCGACATGGATTGTCCTGGCAAGGCATACATCAGATCGATATTGAAAGTCTCAAAGGCCTGTGAGGCTTCCAGCACCGCTGCATGCGCTTGCGCGGCGTTGTGCACCCGACCCAGTGCCCTCAGGTGCGTATCGTTGAAACTTTGCACACCGACCGATAAGCGCGTCACGCCGGCTGCGCGAAAAGCATGAAAGCGTTCTTTCTCAAAGGTGCCTGGGTTGGCCTCTAGGGTGATTTCACAATCGGGCACCAAGGGCAGCCTGGCCCGGAGGTCACTCACCAATCGACCGATACCCTCGGGTGAAAACAAACTGGGTGTACCCCCACCAATGAAGATGCTGTGCACCGGTCTGCCCCACACCAGCGGCAAACTGGCCTCCAAATCGGCGCGCAAGGCATCCAGGTAAAGCGACTCTGGCAAGCTGGAGGGGTCACTGGCGTGCGACCCACTGCGGCCTCGCCACTCATGGGAATTGAAATCGCAATAGGGGCATTTTTTCAAGCACCATGGCAGGTGCACATAGACCGATAAAGCGGGCAAAGCAGGCAGGTTCAAGGTGCCTGGGCGCATCAGGTGCGCAATGTCCAGGTTCATGCCAACCAACGTTCTCGCATCAGCTCACTCATCAATCGCGATGCTTGACCGCGGTGGCTCAGGCCATTTTTGGTGGCCTCGGGCATTTCTGCAAAGGTTTGCTGCATGGACGGGATGTACATCACCGGGTCAAATCCAAAACCATGGCTGCCTCGGGGTTCATGGGTGATCTCTCCCACGACTCGTCCCACGGCAATGAGTGGTTCAGGGTCAAGCGGGTTGCGCACAGCGACCAAGGTGCTGACCAAGGCTGCGCGACGATTGGTCTCGTGCGCCATTTGTTCGAGCAAGGCTTGGCGGTTGTTTTCGTCGCTTTTGAGGTAGCCAAACTGGGTGCAATAAAAAGCGGTTTGTACGCCGGGCAGGCCATTGAAAGCGTCGACACACAAGCCCGCGTCATCGGCCAACGCAGGCAAACCACTGTGCAAGCTGGCATGTCGCGCTTTGGCCAAGGCGTTTTCAATGAACGTGAAAAATGGCTCTTCTGCCTCGGTGATATGGAGTTGCGCTTGCGGCAGCAAGGTCAGGCCCAAAGGCGCAAACATGGCTTGCAATTCAGCCAATTTGCCGGCGTTGTTGGAGGCGAGGACGATTTCTTTCAAGGCCAAACCTCAGGTGGCCAAGGAAGCGGTTTGCAAATCGATCAACTCGCGAATGCCTTTGTCTGCCAGGGTCAACAGTTGGTCCATCTCTGTGCGGGTGAAAGCCGCGCCCTCAGCCGTTCCTTGTACTTCCACAAAACCACCTTGGCTGGTCATCACCACGTTCATGTCAGTGTCGCAACTGGAATCTTCCACATATTCCAAATCCAGCAAAGGCACACCATGCAACAAGCCCACCGAAATGGCGGCCACATGCCCGGTGATGGGCGTGACAGACAACTTGCCACTTTGCATCAAGCCATTGACCGCGTCTTGTGCCGCCACAAAAGCCCCGGTGATGGCAGCGGTGCGGGTACCGCCATCGGCTTGCAACACATCGCAGTCCAACGCGATGGTGCGTTCGCCGAGTTTTTTCAAATCAAAAACGGCACGCAATGAACGTCCAATCAAACGCTGTATTTCTTGTGTTCGGCCGCTTTGCTTGCCCTTGGCTGCTTCGCGGTCACTGCGGGTATGCGTGGCACGCGGCAGCATGCCGTATTCAGCCGTGACCCAGCCTTCGCCACTGCCGCGTTTGTGTGGCGGCACTTTTTCTTCGACAGATGCAGTGCACAACACCTTGGTGTTACCAAACTCGATCAAAACCGAGCCCTCGGCATGGATGGTGAAGTGGCGGGTAATGCGCACCTGACGCAACTCATCGGTGGCGCGTGTTTGGCGTGAAGGAATCGCGGTAGTGGTCATGTCAAAGCCTTTGAAAAACAGACGTGATTGTCCTTCAGGTTGGCCAAGCCATGCCTGAGATAATGCGGTTTTTGAATCTGAGAGTGCCATGTCCCTGCAAAGCATGACCGGCTATGCCAGTGCACAGACCCCATTGGGTGCACAAGCCTCTACCTCCCCTGGCATGCGCCTGGGCATGGAAATCCGATCGGTCAACAGCCGTTTTTTGGATGTGAGCTTTCGTTTGCCAGACGAGTTGCGTGCCCAAGAACCCGCCCTGCGCGAATTGATCAACGGCCAACTCAAACGCGGCAAGGTGGAGTTGCGTGCCCACCTCGAATCCAATCACCACGCCGGCATGGCCGCACCCGATTCCCACTTGCTACAGCAACTGGTGGGGGTGCAAGACCAAGTGCACATGTGGCTGCCGCAAGCCAAACCTTTGTCGGTGGCAGACATCATTCGCTTGTCCAGCGCCCCGCCTGCCTTGGCAGAAGACGTGTCTGCACAAGTGTTGAACTTGACCACCGACTTACTCGATCAACTCTGTCAAGCCCGACAACGCGAAGGCCAGCGACTGGCGCAAGACCTTTTGTCACGCGCCAAACAACTGCATGTATTGGCGGACCTTGCCCTGCCTCTGGTGCCCCAAACAGTCGAGTTGCAAAAGCAAAAATTTTTAGAGCGATGGCGCGAAGCCTTGGCGCTGGCAGATGCCAAAGCCTTGCCAGAAGCAGTTCATGAACGCGCCTTGGCTGAAGCCGCCAGCTTTGCCATCCGTGCAGATGTGGCAGAAGAAATCACCCGATTGAAAACCCATCTGGACGAAATCGCGCGCTTGTTGAACCTGAAATCGCACAAAGAAGGTGTGGGCAAACGCCTGGACTTTTTGATCCAAGAACTCCACCGCGAGGCCAACACATTGGGCTCCAAATCCAGCGCCATCGAGCTCACACGCATCTCGTTGGACATGAAAGTGCTGATCGAGCAAATGCGTGAACAAGTCCAAAACCTCGAATGATGAATACCTACCCTGGCAATTTGTATGTGGTCGCGGCGCCCAGTGGCGCGGGCAAATCCAGTTTGGTGAAAGCCTTGATGGAGCTCGATGCAGGCGTGCAGCATTCGGTGTCACACACCACCCGCGCTCCCCGAGGACAAGAGTTTCACGGCCGTGAATACTTTTTTGTGAACGACCATGAATTCGACGCCATGATCGCAGGCAATGCCTTTTTGGAATGGGCCCATGTGCACGGCAACCGCTATGGCACTTCACGCGCCACCATCGAAGAACGTATTGCCAAGGGTTTGGACGTGATCTTGGAGATTGACTTTCAGGGCGCGATTCAAATCAAGAAGATCTTCAGCAACGCCGTGCTGATTTTCATCTTGCCCCCCAGCTGGGAAGAGCTGCGTGCACGTTTGCAGCGCAGAGGCGAAGACAGCCCTGAAGTCATCGAGGTGCGATTGCAAAATGCCGCGCAAGAGATGGCCCAAGCCCATGAATTCGACTTCGTTATAATCAATCAATTGTTCGACAAGGCCTTGTTTGACCTCAAAGCCATTGTCCATGCGCAAAGACTCAAATACGCGTCGCAGCGCAGAAGCAGGTCTGACGTATTTCAGGCCCTTAACCTCTCTTGAAACACCCCGGAGCACCACACCATGGCACGCATCACCGTTGAAGACTGTCTCGAACAAATCCCCAACCGCTTTCAATTGGTGTTGGCCGCCACCTACCGTGCCCGCATGCTGGCTCAGGGTCACACAGCCAAAATCGAGAGCAAGAACAAACCTGCCGTGACTGCCTTGCGTGAAATCGCTGCGGGCAAAATCGGCCTGGAAATGCTCAAAAAAGTACCCGGCTGACCCCTTGAGCGGGCTTGAACCCCCGCCGCAGACCACAAAGCACTGCCCAAGGCAGTGCTTTTTTTTCGTCTAAGCAGAGTATTCGCTCACAAGACGCTACAGTTGGGCCATGGCCACCGCAGAAAAAACACCCGTCGATCACAAGGCTGCCAGCAACGCTGCTGCGGCCAGTTTTGCTTCGCTGGTGGCCAAGTTGGAATACCTGGGCGCGGATGGCATAGAACAAGTGCGTCGCGCCTACAAATTCGCAGACGAAGCCCATTTGGGCGTCACCCGACGCAGCGGTGAACCCTACATCACCCACCCTATTGCCGTGGCTTTGCAATGCACAGAATGGAAGCTCGATGCACAAGCCTTGATGGCCGCGTTGTTGCACGACGTCATGGAAGACTGCGGCGTCACCAAAGCAGATTTGCTGGAGAAATTTGGCGCCACCGTGGCTGAATTGGTGGATGGGTTGACCAAACTCGACAAACTCAGCTTTGACACCAAAGAAGAAGGACAGGTTGAGTCGTTTCGCAAAATGCTGTTGGCCATGGCGCGGGATGTACGCGTCATTTTGGTCAAGTTGGCTGACCGCACACACAACATGCGCACCATGGAGGCCATGCCACGGCACCGCTGGCAGGGCATCAGCAGCGAAACCCTAGAAATTTATGCACCCATTGCGCATCGCTTAGGTTTGAACCAAACCTACCGCGAATTACAAGATTTGGCCTTCAGGCACTTGAAACCATGGCGTTATCACATCCTTGAAAAAGCAGTGCAAAAAGCCCGTAGCCGACGTCGCGATTTGCTTCAAAAATTGCAAAAAGAAGTAGAGACGACTTTCAGCCAAGGCAAGTTGGATGTGCGAATTTTTGGTCGCGAAAAAACGCTCTACTCGATTTACCAAAAAATGCAGGGCAAGCACCTGAGCTTCGCGCAAGTCACCGACATCTATGGCATGCGTATCTTGGTGCCCCACGTGATTGATTGCTACACAGGTTTGGGCATGTTGCATCAGCTTTACAAACCTGTGCCTGGCAAATTCAAGGACCACATCGCGATCGCCAAGGTCAATGGCTACCAATCGCTGCACACCACCTTGGTGGGGCCTGCAGGCATCAATGTGGAGTTTCAACTGCGCACCGAAGCCATGCATTTGGTGGCTGAAACTGGCGTGGCCGCGCATTGGCTTTACAAAACCCACGAGCACAACGACAAAGCCGAGCGCCTGGGCACCCAATGGTTGCAGTCCTTGCTCGATATCCAGGACGAAACCCGCGACGCTGCCGAATTTTGGGACCATGTCAAAGTTGATTTGTTTCCAGACGCGGTGTATGTGTTCACACCCAAGAGCCACATCATGGCCTTGCCTCGAGGCGCCACTGTCATTGACTTTGCCTATGCCGTGCACAGCAACGTGGGCGACCATGTCACCTCTGCACAGATCAACGGCGAGACCGTTCCATTGCGCACCGAACTGCGCAATGGCGATGTGATTGCGGTGGAAACAGACCCCACTTCAACGCCCAACCCTGCTTGGTTGGGTTTTGTACGCACAGGCCGGGCACGTTCGAAGATCAGGCATTACCTCAAAACCCGCGCCCAGTCTGAGTCGCAAGACTTGGGAGAAAAATTACTGGCGCAAGCTTTGCGAGCAGAAGGCTTCACCCAACTACCTGCCTTGGATGCGACACACCGTCATTCCTGGGCCAAGTTACTGCATTTCACGGGCAGCAAAAACCGCAACGAACTGATGACCGACATCGGCTTGGGCAAGCGCGTGGCCAGCATCGTGGCCAAACGCTTGGTAGGGTTGTTGGCCGACTTGGGCGAGCGTCCTGACCCCTTGCTGATCAGCCGCGAGCGATTCACGGCGCATGAAACCCTCTCACAAGGGGCTGTGGTGGTGGACGGCAGTGACAACGCCTCTGTGCAATACGGGTCTTGCTGCCACCCCTTGCCAGGCGACAACATCGTGGGTTACTTGGGACGCGGAGAAGGTTTGTTGGTGCACACCGCCGAATGCCACGTGGCGCAGCGCTTGAAACACAAAGACAGCGAGCGGTTCATTGCCGTGGAATGGTCAGACGAGCCTGTGCGCAGTTTTGAGTCGAGCATCGTGGTGACCGTGCTCAACGGCAAAGGTGTTTTGGCGAGTGTGGCCTCCGCGATCACAACGGCACAAGCAGACATCAAACTGGTCAGCATGTCCGACGAAGTCAGTGGTCAACAAGCCACCGACTTGCGCTTCCTCATTGCGGTGCAAGACGTCACGCACCTCGACAGCGTGTTGGGTGCATTGCAAAGACTGCCATCGGTGAGCAGTGCTCGACGCAGCAGTGCTCATCGACACGCTTGAGTGTCATTGCAGGGCATGGCAGGCCAGTGAGCTTGCTCAGACTGGCTAGGATGACGGCGAAGGGTAAGCCACTTTCACCACCTCAATGTCTTGCACACCCAAAGGGGTTTGCAACCTCACCACATCTCCCACACGGGCTTTGAGCAAGGCCCTTGCGATGGGTGACACCCAACTCACCTGTGCTTGCAAACTGTCTGCTTCATCAATGCCCAAAATCGTGACCGTGCTGGACTTGCCATGCGCATCTTCATAGGTAACGGTCGCGCCAAAAAACACCTGGTCGTTGCCATGGTGAACACTCGGGTCAGACACACTGGCCAACTCCAATCGTTTGGTCAGGAAGCGAATGCGTCGGTCGATCTCGCGTAAACGTTTTTTGCCGTAGATGTAGTCGCCGTTTTCAGACCGGTCACCATTGCTGGCAGCCCAATGAACAATCTCCACCACTTTGGGGCGCTCTTCATCAATGAGGGACAGCAATTCGGCCCGCATACTGGCATAGCCTTGGGGCGTCATGTAGTTCTTGGAACCCGCAGGCATGGCGGGTAAGAGGTTTTCCTCGTCGTCGTCTTCTGGAGGGGACTCGCGGGTAAACGCTTTATTCATAAGGTAGGAAATGGTGCGGCTGGCAGGAATCGAACCCACGACCCCTTGGTTCGTAGCCAAGTACTCTATCCAGCTGAGCTACAGCCGCACTGGCGAGCATCTTAACACGCAAAAAATTGGTAGGGCGTCGCGGACTTGAACCGCGGACCAAAGGATTATGAGTCCTCTGCTCTAACCAACTGAGCTAACGCCCCAACCTGCTTTGATTATCCTAGATGTGTTGATCCACAAAAATAGTCCGCCAAGAGGGGTAACACATATGCCTTAGCATCGCGTCCATCCAACTCACAGAAAGCATTGCCATGTCCATCTCCATGTACCACGCCAGCGTGCCACGCATCGTCAACATGCTCAACAGTTTGAACCATTTGTTAGAGAAAGCACAACAGCACGTGGAGGCAAAAAAATGGACCGAGTCTGCGCTCACCCAATTTCGCCTGTACCCGGACATGCTGCCATTGACCAGGCAAGTGCAAATCGCCACCGACACCGCCAAGGGTGTGGTGGCTCGCTTGGCTGGTGTTGAAAGCCCGGTGTATGCCGATGACGAGCAAACCATTGAAGAACTCAAATCTCGAGTGACCAAAACCATTGCCTATGTGCAGGGTTTCACACCGGCGCAAATTGACGGCACGGAGGACAAGGACATCGTTACCAAACGTGGCGACAAGGAAACGCATTACAAAGGCATGCAGTTTTTACTGGGCCACGCCATGCCTAATGTGTACTTTCATGTCACCACAGCCTATGCCATCTTGCGTCATAACGGGGTAGAGATTGGCAAGCGAGACTACCTGGGACAAGTCTGAACAGAAACTTGTTGTTTCTAAATTCGATTATGATTTCCGAATGAACAACCATGACACCCAAGACCTGGCCGAAGACGAAATCAGTCTGTTGGACATCGTTCGGTTTTTCATTGACAACGCCTCCTGGATTGCCACGTCCACACTGGGTTGTGGTTTGTTGGGTTTAGGCTTTGGTTTTTTAGCGCCCAAGCAATACGAAGCCACCATGAACATACAAATGGCCATGGTGGTCAATACCCCTGTGGAAACACCTGCGGTCATGCTTGAAAAAATCAAACTGCCTTTGTATTTTTCTCCCAATGCATGGAAAGCTTGTGACACGGATGGCGACCAAACACCCAGCAGAAGCTTGGCCAAAAAACTCAATCCCATCTTAAACAAACAAGCACCGCTGATTGGCTTCAGTTACAGAAGTGACAGTCCCATGGCCGCGCAACAATGCTTAGAGGCTGTGCTTGCAGACATCCGTGAAAAACAAAACCTGTTGGCACAACCCATCATTCAACAAAAGACAAACGCACTAGCAACCTTGAAGGCCAAACTTGTGGCCGCAGAGCAAGTGACCAAGTACTTGGAAACCCAAAAGCAAACATTCCAGTTTAAAGACGAACGCTTTTCTGCCAATGCCTTGGTGCTTGCCACCAGCCTGAGCAAAGAAAACGAAGTCAAGGACTTGCGCAGCGCCATCAGTGAATTGGAAATCTCTCTGGGCAAACCGCAAACCCAAGAAACCTATTTGGCTGCGCCGCTGTATGCATCGCAGCAAGCCGTGTTTCCCAACAAACGCCTGTCTCTCGTCCTTTCCTTGTTGTCAGGATTTGTGTTGGGCGTGCTTTCCATAGGAGTGCGCCATGTTTGGAGGTCAACGCGCAAGCAGCTTGCCCTCAAGCCTTGATTTAATGTGTATCTCTTTGACTGATTAATTCAATAAATTTATTCGCTTTGCATCGTCCATAATTGTTCGATGCAAATTCAGCCTCAAACCTCTCGCTCAGAAGAGGTCCTCGACATCACTCAAGTCCTCTTTTTTTTCAAATCCCACCGATTTTTGTTGGGTGCATGCGGTTTGATCGGCTTGCTACTG
>CAJBOO010000070.1 GCA_903956845.1 uncultured Burkholderiales bacterium | reverse complement strand
CACCATGACGAACCGCAGTGTGTGCAGGTGTGCCCGGTGGCCTGCATCCCGGTGAACCCCGAGCACATCGAAAGCAAAGACAGCCTGTGGGCCAAATTCCGCGACCTGCAGGCGCAGGCCGGGCGAGCGGCCTGAGCTTTAGTCAGCCACGCTGGGTTTGGCTTTTTTCTTGGCTGTTTTCTTAGCCTTCTTATTCTTCTTTTTGGCCGGTTTGGCGGCTTCTTCGTTCAAGCCGTTGGCCTGGGCTTTGAACGCACCCCCTTTTGTCGGCTTGGACAGCTCGGGTTGATCGTCGCAAGCTTGCATGCGACCGTCTTTTTCGCACTGCAGCGGCGGGGCTGCTTTGGTTTTGGCGTGAGCGCCCAGCGGCGAGGCCAGGCAGAGGCTAAGCAGCGCCAGGCTCAGGGCCTGGGGGAGTGTGGGGTGTGTCATGCAATGCGCCTTCCTTGGTAGGGGCCGCCGCCGGTCTTGGCGGTTTGGGCCTGGGCGGCTTGCTGGTGTGCACCTGTTGGGTCGCTTTCACCATGTCGCCGCTCACCATCAAGGCTACGGCGGGCAGGGTGCGTTCAATGCAAGTGTCAATCACTTTTCGCTGGTCTGGTGAAGGCTTCTTCAAAACCCAGTGAATCACTTCCGACTTGACACCGGGGTGGCCAATGCCCAGGCGCAGTCGCCAATAAGCATCTGTACCCAGTTGGGCATGGATATCGCGCAGGCCATTGTGTCCGGCGTGGCTGCCGCCCAGCTTGAGCTTGGCCTCGCCAGGCACGACATCCAATTCGTCATGTGCGACCAACACCTGGGCTGGGTCGATTTTGTAAAACCGAGCGAGCGCGGCCACCGACTTGCCAGACAGGTTCATGAAGGTGGCGGGTTTCAAGAGCCAAAGGGTTTCGCCTTGGAACGTGGTGCGTGCGGCCCAACCATGGAAGTTTTTCTCGGGCTGTAACTGCACTTTCAGTTGCTGCGCCAACTGATCGATCCACCAAAAGCCAGCGTTGTGGCGGGTGTCTTCGTACTCAGCGCCTGGGTTGCCCAGGCCGACAAACAGTTTGATCATGGTGGGAGATTATCCGGGGCAAAAAATCCGCATGAAAAAGCCCGCGCAAGGCGGGCTCTTTCAGGACACAGGCGAAGAATTACTTCTTGCCTTTGCCTTTGGCAGGTGCGGCTGCAGGGGCAGCAGCTTCAGGTGCGGCTTCTTCGGCCACAGACACCACGCTCACCAACACGGGGTTGTTTTTGCCGTGGACCACGGCTTTGACACCCTTGGGCAGGGTGATGTCGTTCACGTGCAGTGAGGTGCCTTTTTTCAGACCGCTCAAGTCCACCGCGATGAATTCAGGCAAATCGGCTGGCAAGCAAGCGATTTCGAGTTCGGTGATCACGGGGTTGACCAAACAAGCATCGGCTTTGACCGCAGGTGAATTTTCCTGGCCGCTGTAGTGGAGTGGCACTTTCATGTGCAACAGGGTGTCGGCTTCAACGCGCTGGAAGTCGATGTGCAACACGAGTTGTTTGAAAGGGTGGTATTGCACATCGCGCAACAACACTTTGGAAGACTTGCCGTTGAATTCCATCTCGAGGATCGAAGCGTGGAATGCCTCTTTTTTCAGGGCATGCCACAAGGCGTTGTGGTCTAACTCGATGGATTGGGGTTCGTGGGCTTTCCCACCGTAAACGATACCGGGCGTGCGACCGGTGATACGCAGACGGCGGCTCGCACCCGTTCCCTGCTTTGTGCGCTCAAATGCGACGAATTTCATGGCTATCTCCAAAAGAAGTCCACCGCGACCAGTGTGACTCCGGTTTCAAAACGGGGCAGCTAGCCGCCCCACAACATTGCCCCCCAACCGCAGGCCCCGCTTTAAAAAAGCTGGTCTTGGTCGGAGAACAAACTCATGACCGACTCTCCTTTGGAGATGCGCTGGATGGTTTCAGCGATCAACGGTGCCACGGAGAGTTGGCGAATTTTTTGGCATTGAGCCGCCTCAGCGCTCAAGGGAATGGTGTTGGTCACCACGACTTCGTCCAGGGCGTCACCCTTGGAGATGCGTTCAATGGCAGGACCAGAAAAAATAGGGTGCGTGCAATAGGCGTAGACCTTTTTGGCGCCGCGTTCTTTGAGCACTTCGGCGGCTTTGACCAAGGTGCCAGCGGTGTCGATCATGTCGTCCATGATCACGCAGTTGCGCCCGTCGATCTCGCCGATCACGTGCATGACTTCGCTGACATTGGCTTTGGGACGGCGTTTGTCGATGATGGCCAGGTCGCAATCGAGCTGCTTGGCCAGGGCGCGGGCCCGCACCACACCGCCCACATCAGGCGACACCACGATCAGGTCGTCATAGTTTTTGAGGCGCAAATCGCCCAGCAAGACGGGCGACGCGTAGATGTTGTCCACGGGGATATTGAAAAAACCCTGGATCTGGTCGGCATGCAAGTCCATGGTCAGCACCCGGGCCACGCCCACGGTTTGCAGCAAATCGGCCACCAGTTTGGCGGAAATGGGCACGCGGGACGAGCGGGGGCGGCGGTCTTGGCGGGCATAGCCAAAGTAGGGGATGACCGCACTGATGCGCTCGGCGGACGCTCTTTTGAGGGCGTCGACCATGATGAGCAGTTCCATCAGGTTTTCGCTGGTCGGGTTGCAAGTGGACTGCACCACGAAGACGTCGCGGGCACGAACGTTTTGTTTGATTTCGACCGTGACTTCCCCGTCGGAGAAGCGGCCCACCTCAGCTGCGCCCAAACCAATGCCCAAATGACCCGCAATTTCAGCAGCCAAGCCAGGATTGGCGTTGCCGGTGAAAACCATGAAATCCGGTTGGGGGTTCGACATGATGACGACCTGAGGTTAAAAAAACAAAGGGCAAAGGTTTGCAGTGTGTGCCGCAAACCCTTGCCGCTTCCGTTCAAAGCAAAAGGGTGGCAGGGGAAGAAGGATTCGAACCTTCGCATGCTGGAATCAAAATCCAGTGCCTTAACCAACTTGGCGACTCCCCTACACGGGAAACCTGTATTTCAACAGGCTTCCTGCTAATCGTCGCTGGAGACCCACCCAGCCAGGGGATGAATCTCCAAATTGCTGCACATTTGCAACTGCCAGCCTGGGGGCGGTTTGCTTAAAACCGTTTGAGGGCCAACAAGGGCAAACACCGCACTGCCTGAACCAGTCATCCGGGGCTGTAAACCTTGGTTTTCAAGCCACTCAAGGGCTTGATTGACCTCAGGCGACAACGCTTGGGCAACTGCTTGCAAGTCGTTACGCCCGAAGGCAAATGGCTGTGCAGCAAAGTCGGAAATTGTAGCAGGAGAAGTGTCTCTTTTCAGGGCCGGGTCGCGGAAGATATGCGCGGTCTCTAGTCCAAGGCTTGGCTTGAGGATGGCAAAGCGGGCGCGAGGCAGGCTGACAGGCTGGAGATCCTCACCAATGCCTTGCACCCAAGCGTTGTGACCACGCACGAAAAAAGGCACATCCGCACCCAAAGTCAGTGCGATGGGCAACAGCCTCGACAGTGGCCAATCCAGGCCCCACAGGCGGTTCAGGGCCAGCAAGCAGGTCGCTGCGTCTGATGAACCACCGCCCAAACCCGCTTGCGCGGGCAGGCGTTTCTCTATTTGAATCATGGCACCCAGCGGTGTGCCAGAAGCCACTTTCAATGCACGGGCAGCACGCAGGCACAGGTCATCGGCAGGCAGGGCCACGGTCAGGTCCTCGCGCAGCAACAGCCCATCGGTGCGCAGGTCGAAATGCAAGACATCCCACCAATCGACCAGCATGAACACAGATTGCAAGAGGTGGTAGCCGTCGGGGCGTTTGCCTGTGACGTGCAAAAACAAGTTCAGCTTGGCCGGTGCGGGCACATGGTGAAGAGAGGACATGGCCAGGCTCAGCGAGGCGGATCGACCAGCAAGGTCAGTTGCAAGGCGGGCAGGGGCGTTTGGCGTTGTGCATAGATGCGCCGCCCGCTCGCGGTTGACTCCGACCTCAAAGTCCAACCCGGCAATTCGGGGCCGTCTTGGTCCAGCCAGGCCATGAGCGCTGGCACCGGCAAGGCTGAGCCGGTGATGGTTTGGGTCAGGGCTTCCATGGATGCAAAGGTCTGAACCTCTTGGCCTTGCAGCATCTGAGCGTTTTGAGGGTTCCAACGTGCCACGGCCAAGGTGGTGCCCAGCGCCGAGTAGAGGTACAGCTCACCGGCTTGGGGCAAGCCGTTCAACTCGAAATTCACGCTGAATTGCTCGGGCGGTTGTTGCAAAACCTTGAGGCTCAAACGGCCTTCCCAGTGACCGGTGGCCTTCAAGGCGGCTTGTTTGGGGGGGGAAGAAAACAAGGCACAGGAAGGCAGGGTGCCTGCCAAGGCCAACATCAACAGACCTGATGTGAGGCGCTGCATGTGGCCTGCCAGGCTCAAAGCTTGACCTTCAGGCGTTTGAGGGTTTCGAGCAGGATTTCATTGTCTGGGGCCATGCGTTTGGATTCGCGCCACAACTTGAGCGCCTTGTCGCGTTGACCCAAGCTCCAGTGCACTTCACCCAGATGCGCGCCAATTTCTGGATCGTTTTTGGCGTCGTAGGCCCGCTGCAAGATGGCCAGTGCAGCCACTTTGTTGCCCATGCGGAATTCGACCCAGCCCAAGCTGTCGGTGATCATCGGGTCGTCGGGTGAAAATTCCAAGGCGGTCACGATCAATTCGCGGGCTTCTTTGAGGCGGATGTTGCGGTCTGCCAAAGCAAAACCGAGCGCGTTGTAGGCATGTTGAAAATCAGGCTTGGCCTCAATCACACTGCGCAGCAACTTTTCCATCTCGTCGATGCGGTTGATTTTTTCGGCCATCATGGCCACCTCGTAGCGCAGTTCCAGGTCATCGGGAGACTCTTTGGCCGCAGCCACAAGCACCTGGTAGGCCTGCTCGTATTGTTTGTTGTCGCGCAGCATCTTGACTTCTGCTTGCAGCTTGACCCGATTGGCTTGTGGGGTGTTATTGGGCAATTGGCGAATCAATTCACGCGCCTTGGCCACATTGCCACGGCTGGCCAGCAGGTTGGCCCGCTGCACTTGCACTTGCACCAAGGTCTCTGGGTCATCGATTTTGTTGAGCCAGGCTTCAGATTCGCTGGTCTTTTTTTGCCGCAAGGCGATTTGCGACAACATCAGGTAAGCCTGGGGCAAGCCACGTGCGCCTTCCTTGTCTTTTTCCAATGCGATGAAACGCAGCAGACCTTTTTGGGCTTCGTCATCTTTGCTGCTGTCAATCAGCATGGCTGCTTGCAGAATCCAGGCCTCGCTGAAAGCGGGCGCATGCTTGATCACCCATTCGAGCTGGGTGTTGGCGTCGTTGTTGCGTTGGTTATCAATCAGGATGCGGGCATACGAGATGCGCAAGGGCGCGGCTGTGTCGGCGGTGCCAAGCACTTGCAGCAGAATATTTTCGGCCCCATCCACCCCCAATGAAAACAATTCCAGCGCCAACATGCCGGGTTCCATGGCTTTGGGGTCGCGGGCGATGGCTTTTTTCACCGCGTCCAGCGCTTCTGGGAGTTTTTTGGCAGCCACGCGCATGCGACCAATCGTGGTCCAGCTTGCTGCGGCGGTAGCGGGTTTGTCAGCAAAGGGCACCAGGGCCTGCTCGACCACGGCAACCGCCAGTTCTTTGTCTTGAACCTGTGTGTAGAGCGACGCGATGTCCATGATGGCTTTGCCTTGCTCGGCTTCAGGGGTGAGCAAGATCTCTGTGCGCAACGGCAACATGCTGTCAGGCAATTGATTGAGTGCTACGTGGATTTGCAGCACATAGCGGTTGGCTTCTTGGGATTTGGGGTGCGCCTGCTTCCAAGCTTTGGCCGCGTTCAAAGCTGGTTGACCCGAGCGGGCTGCCAAGGCGATTTCCACCGCGCGTTTGTACAGTTGCTCGTCGCCGCTTTTACGGGCCGCTTCAAGCATGAGCGAGTAGCCCCCACCCGAATCCCCTTGGCCAGCTTTCATTTCGCCCAACAAGATCATCAGCAT
>CAJBOO010000069.1 GCA_903956845.1 uncultured Burkholderiales bacterium | reverse complement strand
TGAAACATAACGCTGGGCTTTGCCCAGCAAGGTGCCAATGGTGCGGGCCACGCGAGGCATCTTCTCTGGGCCGATGACCACCAGCGCCACCGCGCCAATGAGGGCCAGTTTCGATACCTCTAGATCAAACATCGATCAGGACTTGGGTTTGGCTTCAACGTCGATGGGAGCTTTGTCAGCGCTGGTCGCTGTTGCA
This sequence comes from uncultured Burkholderiales bacterium, assembly GCA_903956845.1. GTDB lineage: Bacteria > Pseudomonadota > Gammaproteobacteria > Burkholderiales > Burkholderiaceae_C > Limnohabitans. Next base: position 2,252 of record CAJBOO010000069.1, on the reverse strand, counting down.
GCCACTTGTTGAGCAGGGGCCGCGGCTTTGTCGTCTGGGCTGGCAGCGCCATCCTTCATGCCGTCCTTGAAACCCTTGACCGCGCCACCCAGGTCACCACCAATGCCTTTGAGCTTTTTGGTACCAAAGACCAAGACAACAATCAATAAAACGATCAACCAATGCCAAATTGAAAATGATCCCATGGGATGCTCCTGAATAAACTGATGGAATTCTAGTCTTAGCCGCGCAACCAGGGGCGCGGGCCGCCCATGACATGCCAATGCATGTGGTGAACCTCTTGGCCGCCCTCTTCGCCGGTGTTGGTCACCAGCCTGAAACCACCCTTGGGATAGGGATTCACGCCTTCTTGCAGGGCCAGCTGTGGCGCCAGCACCATCATGCGACCCAACAGCGCGGCGTGTTCAGCGGTGGCTTGCGCCAACGAAGGGATGTGCATCTTGGGAATCAGCAAAAAATGCACGGGCGCCCAAGGATTGATGTCGTGGAAGGCAAAAATCTCTTCGTCTTCATAGACTTTTTTGCTGGGGATGTGTCCAGCGACGATTTTGCAAAAGATGCATGAAGGGTCGGTTTGCATGGTGTACTCTGGTGTGGGGAAGCCTGAGGCTTAATCTTCGCCTAACTCGCGGGCCTGGGCTTTGCGCAGGGCTTTTTCTTCCAGACCGCCCAAACCCTCACGGCGCGACAGCTCTTGCAGCACGTCCTCGGGGCTCAAGTGGTAGTGGGACAGCGCCACCAGGCAGTGAAACCACAGGTCGGCCATCTCATTGACCAGGTGTTGGGGCTGACCGCCATGGTCCAGGTCCTTGGCAGCCATCACGGTTTCAGTGGCTTCTTCGCCAATTTTTTTCAGAAAAGCGTCAGGCCCTTTGTGCAGCAAGCGGGCGACATAGCTTTTGTCGGGATCGCCGCCGTACTCGGGCTTGCGGCTTTCAATGACCGCAGCCAGGCGGATCAGGGTGTCATGGGTGGTCATGGGTGGGCTTTGTAAATGGTGGCGGGGTCTTGCAGCACCGGTTCGACGCTCAGCCATTGGCCGCCGTCAGGGCTGGTTTGCCAGCGTTGGTAAAAGCAACTGTGGCGGCCAGTATGACAGGCGATGCTGGGGTCGTGCCCGGTTTGGGTGACGCTGAGCAAGATCACGTCGTTGTCGCAATCCAGGCGAATCTCGTGCACGGTTTGCACATGGCCCGACTCTTCGCCCTTGAACCACAGCTTGTTGCGCGAGCGGCTGAAATACACCGCACGGCCGAGTTCTGCAGTTTTTTGCAGCGCCTCGCGGTTCATCCAGGCGAACATCAGCACGTCCTTGCTGCCCTGTTCTTGGGCGATGACCGGCACCAAGCCTTGGGCATCCCATTTGATAGTGTCTAGCCAATTCATAGGGGGAGATGTTAAGGGCAGGCTGAATGCAGGCATTTGGCGCTTACTTCCAGTGGGTCAGGACACGGATAGAAGTTCTTGCCAAATTTTGCCAAGAAATTTACACTTGTCGCATGAGCACGATGAACATTTCCCTCCCCGAAGCACTCAAGTCTTTCGTTGATGAGCAGGTCAGCCAACGTGGGTTTGGCACCAGCAGCGAATACGTTCGGGAATTGATCCGCAAAGACCAAGACCGGCGTCAACTGCACAACTTGCTTTTAGAGGGTGCAGGTTCTCAGCCCACACAAGCCGTCACTCCCGCTTACTTTGTGGGGCTGCGCGAACGGGTGGGCAAAGCCAACAAGACCCGCAACAAGGCGTGAACGCCAAACCAGTTGTCCCGCGTCATGTGGCCCATCAAGATATTGAAGAGGCCATCGGCCACTACTTAGAGATTGACGCAGCCAGTGCGGCCATCGGCTTCATTGATGAGCTGGAAAGTGCATTTGCCCACATCAGCCGCCACCCAGGAACGGGTTCCCCACGCTATGCCCACGAACTGAATTTGCCTGGCTTGCAGTCTTGGCCCCTGACGCGCTATCCGCATTTGGTGTTTTACGTTGAGCGACCAGACCATATTGATGTTTGGCGGGTGTTGCATGGGCAGCGGGATATTCCGGCTTGGATGCAAGAGGCAGGCTAAATTGGGGGCATCAAAACCATGCCCGTCGTTGTGACCTGACAAAACTCGCCCTGCAAGCTGGCCAAATGCACGCGGTGAATTTCTTCGGCCTTGATCACCTCGCCATCCACGCCTTGCCGATCAAACGTGGCTGTGGCGTCGGACACCAAGACCACATCAAACCCTAAGTTACCTGCCATGC
>CAJBOO010000068.1 GCA_903956845.1 uncultured Burkholderiales bacterium | reverse complement strand
TGGTTTGGCCCAGTTCAACCATGTGGGACAAAGGCGCAGCGATCCGCCCTTGCACAACCACCTCTCCTGTGGGCGTATCAACTTGCGGGGCTTTGGTGGCATCCACCCGGTCGCGTTGAACCCAACCGCGCTGAACCCACACCACCTGTCCTGGTGCCCATCGCAAGGGTGTCATCACCCAAAAACCCGCCTTTCCATGGTGGTTGCGGTTGTCCAGGTAAATGGTGTGCTGCATCAACCATTGGCCTTGCAGGGCAACAGGGCGGTGCACCTGTTGCCACAGGTCGGGTGTGCCCGCCAGATCGGCTGCTTGCACAGTGGGCAATGCTGCCTGCGCCTCGACGCTGGCTTGCAAGCTCAGTTTTTCTTGGGCACGCGAGAGTTGCCACATGCCCAAATAGAAGGTGACCACCACCCCCAGCAAGGCTGCGATAGCCACCACCGCCTTGCGCCAGGGCATTGAAGTGCTGTCAGTTGCTCGCATGGATCTCACGGGATAATCGGCTCATGAAAATATTGATCGCCATTGCTTTTTTAGGTGTGCTGGCTGCCTTGGGCACAGCGCTCATCTTCATGATGAAGGGTGATGCCGAAGGAACGCCCAAAACCAGTCGCATGATGCGGGCCTTGGCTTTCCGGGTGGGCATCTCGATTGTCTTGTTCCTGTGCATCTTGGTCAGCTGGAAAATGGGTTGGGTGCAACCGACCGGGATTCCCATCTTGCCTGCTGCCTGAAAAAACACAAGGGCCGCGATTGCGGCCCTTTTTGCTGTGCAACTCGATCAGAGCCAGTACACCAAGATGTACAGGCCCAGCCAAACCACGTCCACAAAGTGCCAGTACCAAGCTGCGCCTTCAAAACCAAAATGGTTGTCTGAGCTGAAGTGGCCCTTTTGCAAACGCAAGGTGATGAACAACAGCATCAACATGCCCACAAACACGTGAAAACCGTGAAAACCCGTCAGCATGAAGAAGGTGGAACCGTACACGCCAGAAGTCAACTTGAGGTTGAGATCTTGGTAGGCATGGTAGTACTCATAGCCTTGAACGAACAAGAACACAACACCCAACAAGACAGTGAGCCACATGAATTGAATGGTCTTGCTGCGGTTGTTTTCCAGCAAAGCGTGGTGAGCGATGGTGAGCGTCACGCCAGAGGTCAACAACAACGCGGTGTTGATCGTGGGCAACCAGAACGGTGTCATGGTTTGGAAGGGCTCGATGATGCCCGCAGGAGAGGCCGTGGCACCGGCGACGATGCTGGGCCAAGCAGCCTTGAAGTTGGGCCACAACAGCGCGTTTTCAGCATTGCCCAGCTCAGGCACAGAGTGCACACGTGCCCACCACAAGGCTGAGAAGAATGCACCGAAGAACATCACTTCAGAGAAGATGAACCAGCTCATGCTCCAGCGGTAAGACAACTCGATCTTGTGACCAAACTTGCCAGATTCGCTTTCATGGACGGCATCGCTGAACCACTGGAACAGCACGAACAACCAAATGGCCAAACCAGCAAACAAGGAATACTTGCCCCAGCTTGCGTCATTCATCCACTGGCTCGCGCCCAGGATGACGAAAAACAAACCAAAAGCCGCAAACGCTGGGTGGCGTGAGGGTTCTGGGACATAGTAATAAGGCTTTGCGCCATGTGCTGTGCTGCTCATCTCTCGACTCCTTTTATTTCGCAACCACCAGATTGACGACAACAATCAATCCGATCACAAATAACAAACCTGCCACCAAACCAACGCCCAAGATATGCAAGGGGGTGATGTGTGACAAATCTTCTTGAAACTCACTGTTTTTCCGAATACCGATGAACGACCAAGCGACGGCAACGATCGAACGCCAAAACGGACGTTTGGGTGCCATCACTGGGGTTTCAGTCACCAGCGGCTCGCTCATACGCCATCACCTTTTGTCACCAACGCCGACACCTTGCTGCCTGGGGCTGGGGGTGTTTGGCTGCCGACCTCAAAGAAGGTGTAGGACAAAGTGATGGTGTTGACGTTTTTGGCCAATTTGGGGTCAATCACGAACACCACGGGCCACTGCTTTTTCTCGCCTGGGGCCAAGGTGTACTGGTTGAAGCAAAAACATTCCAGCTTGTTGAAATGCGAAGCCGCTTCACGCGGGGCATAGCTGGGGATCGCTTGGGCAGACATGGCGCGGTCTTGCACGTTTTGAAACTCGTACATGACCGTGGTCATCTCGCCGGGGTGCACTTGCACCGAACTTTGCATGGGCTTGAATTGCCAAGGACCACGCGCATTGGCGTCAAACTCGACCGTGATGGTGCGGCTGGTGTCGACTTGCGTGTTGTCAGCCTTGGCCAATCGGGCATTGCCTGAACCAGGCAATTCTTTTTCACCCAAGGCCAAGATGTTGACGCCGGTCATCTCGCAGATAGCTTTGTAAACCGGCACCAAGGCATAGCCAAAGCCAAACATGCCCAAGGCCACCACCGCCAGCTTACGCAGCATCAACAGGTTGTTTTGGCGCAATCCCATGGGTGGTGACTTGTGTTCAGCAAAGATCAGGCAACGATGCGGTTGGCATCAGCGTTGAGCTTGGGTGGGGTTTCAAAGGTGTGGAAAGGTGCGGGTGAAGGCACTTCCCATTCCAAGCCTTCGGCTGCTTCCCAGGGGCGCTGGGGAGCAGGTGCGCCTTGACCACGCATGGTGGGCAACACGATGAAGAAGAAGAAATACACCTGTGCAAAACCGAAGGCAAACGCACCAACCGAGGCCAAGGCATTGAAGTCGGCGAACTGCATGGGGTAGTCGGCATAGCGACGTGGCATGCCCGCCAAACCCAAGAAGTGCATAGGGAAGAAGGTGACGTTGAAGGAAATCAGGGTCCACCAGAAGTGGATCTTGCCGCGTGTTTCGTTGTACATCACGCCCGTCCACTTGGGCGACCAGTAGTAGTAGCCAGCAAACATGGTGAACAAGGAACCCGCCACCAACACATAGTGGAAGTGAGCCACCACGTAGTAGCCGTCTTGCAACTGCAAGTCGATCGGTGCCATGGACAGGATCAGACCGGTGAAGCCACCCATGGTGAACACGAAGATGAAGCCCACGGCGAACAGCATGGGGGTTTCAAAGGACATGGAACCCTTCCACATGGTCGCGATCCAGTTGAACACCTTCACGCCCGTGGGCACAGAGATGAGCATGGTGGCGTACATGAAGAACAGCTGGCCAGTCACTGGCATGCCAGTGGTGTACATGTGGTGAGCCCACACGATGAAGGACAAGATCGCAATAGACGATGTGGCGTACACCATGGAGGCGTAGCCGAACAAACGCTTGCGTGAAAACGCAGGCACGATTTGGCTGATGATGCCGAAGGCCGGCAAGATCATGATGTACACCTCGGGGTGACC
>CAJBOO010000067.1 GCA_903956845.1 uncultured Burkholderiales bacterium | reverse complement strand
CCCTACAAATACACCCGCGCATGCATCGACACCTGGGCCCAGGTGTTGCGAGCCGTGCCTGGCTCGCACTTTTTGTTTTTACGCCCTGAAGCCAGTTCGCCGGTGTTCCAAGCCAACGCCCGGAATTTGTTTGCCCAACGCGATGTCGATCCCAGCAGGCTGGACTTCATTGGGGTTCGGGGCACCCATTTGCAGCATTACAACGAGATCGACATCGCCCTCGACACCCTGCCCCACGTGGGTGGCACCACCACCTGTGAATCTTTATGGATGGGCGTGCCCACCATCAGCTTGGTCGGGGCGGGCTTTCCAGAGCGCTTGTCTTATTCCAATTTGAACAACGCGGGTGTGGGCGATTTGGCGACCTTCTCCACCCAAGCGTACGTAGACAAAGCGGCTGAATTGGCCAGCGACCCGGCACGCAGGTTGCATTTGCGCAGCCACCTGCGGCCCATGATGTTGTCCCACCCACTGGGACAAAGCACCCGATTTGTTCAAGATTTTTACCAACTCGCTCACAAGGTGGCATCGCAATGAAAGCAGTGATATTGGCTGGCGGGCGCGGAACGCGCTTGTCTGAGGAAACCAGTCTGCGGCCCAAACCCATGGTGGAGATCGGAGGCAAACCGATCCTGTGGCACATCATGAAGATGTATGCCAGTCACGGGGTCAACGACTTTGTCATTTGCCTGGGCTACCGAGGCTGGCAAATCAAAGCCTATTTTTTGAACTACGCCATGCATGCCTCCGACGTATCGGTGAATTTGTGCAGCGGCGAGGTGCAAGTGCTGCGCCCAGCGGCCGAGCCTTGGCAGATCAGCATGATCGACACGGGCGAGAACACGCAAACCGGTGGCCGCTTGCGGCGGGTCGCGCATTTGCTCAAAGACGAAAAAGCCTTTTGCATGACCTATGGTGATGGCGTGTCCGATGTGGACATCACCCGCTTGATGGAGTTTCACCAACAACATGGCGGCCAAGCCACAGTGACCGCGGTCACCCCCCCTGGACGCTTTGGCGCATTGGCACGCGACGGCTCACGGGTGAGCGCCTTCATTGAAAAACCGGCTGGCGATGGGGGTGCAATCAACGGCGGGTTTTTTGTGCTCTCGCCGCAAGTGCTCTCGCGCATTGAATCGGATGACACCGTGTGGGAGCAGCAACCGCTGCGTGGCTTGGCCGACGACGGCGAGTTACATGCCTTTGACCACAACGGGTTTTGGCAACCCATGGACACCTTGCGTGACCGCGACCAGCTCGAGCAATTGTGGGCACAAGGCCAAGCCCCATGGAGAAGCTGGTGAACCAAGCAGCGCATGCCTTTTGGCGGCACAAACGCGTGCTGGTCACTGGCCACACCGGCTTCAAGGGTGCATGGCTGTCAAAGGTGTTGCACCACCTGGGCGCACAAGTCACAGGCGTGTCTTTGGCCCCCGCGGCCACGTCCGCGTTTGCGTTCATGCGTGTCGATCAGTGCCTGGCATCGCACCTCATACTGGACATCCGCGATGCGGATGCCCTTCGCAGCGCCGTGCACCAAACCCAACCAGAGGTGGTGTTTCATTTGGCCGCGCAAGCCTTGGTGGGCGATGGTTTTCGAGACCCAGCAGGCACCTTTGCCACCAACGTCAATGGCAGCGTGAACCTCATGCAAGCGATGCGCGGTTTGACCCAGGTGCAAGCCGCGGTGATGGTGACCTCGGACAAGGTCTACCGCAACGACAACACCGGCCGCCCATTCAAAGAATCAGACCCCTTGGGCGGACACGATCCCTACAGCGCATCCAAAGCTGCGGCTGAAATCGCGATCGACAGCTGGCGACACAGCTTCGGGCCCTCTTTGCCACCCATGGCCACGGTGCGCGCAGGCAACGTGATTGGCGGGGGCGACTTTGGCCACGAGCGATTGATCCCCGACCTGGTGCGGGCGCAACAGGCTGGCCAAACCCTGTCCATTCGCCACCCCCACGCGACCCGCCCGTTTCAACACGTGCTGGATGTATTGCATGCCTACTTGCTGACCGCACAAGCCTTGGCAACGGCGCAGGCAGCCGTGCCAGCGGCGCTCAACATCGGTCCGCAAGCAGCCGAGATCCGGGTGATGGATTTGCTCGACCACTGGCAAGAAGCCATTGGCGCAGTCTTGCCATGGACGTGCCACACACGCGAAGACATGCCCGAGCAAAAGCGACTGGCCTTGGACAGCAGCCTGGCCAGACGCACCCTGGGCTGGCAACCCGCCTGGAACACAGCGCAAGCGATCGTGCACACAGCCCATTGGTACCAGGCATGGCGGGCGGGCGAAGACATGTCTGTCCACAGCGCCCAAGCGATTGCTGATTATTTTGGAAAGGGCAACACCCATGAATGATTTATCCCAACACCTGCGCAAATGCCGCGCCTGCGGGGGGCGTTTGAGCCTGACTTTTTGTGACTTGGGCACGATGGCGGTGGCCAATGCCTATTTGTCCAAAGAAGCCGACCTGATGGCTGAACCGGTCTACCCCTTGCGCGTCAAGGTGTGCGAGCACTGCAAGTTGGTGCAACTCGACACGGTGGTCGATGCCGCCTCGATCTTCAGCGAGTACGCCTACTACTCGTCTGCCTCGGCCACTTGGTTGGCGCATGCCGCGCAATTCAGCCAAGCCATGACCGACAAGCTCCAACTCAACCATGACAGCTTGGTGGTCGAAGTCGCCAGCAACGATGGCTATTTGCTGAGGAATTTTGTGCAAGCCGGCATCCCCTGCCAAGGCATCGAGCCCGCTGCCAACATTGCCGCGCAAGCCATCGCCAACGGCATTCCCACCGAGGTGGTTTTTTTGAACGTGGACACGGCCCGCGCTCTGGTGGAGAAGCGGGGACGACATGCCGACCTGGTGGTGGCCAACAACGTCTTGGCCCATGTGCCTGACATCAACGGCTTTGTGGCCGGTTTGGCCGCGTTGGCAGGTGCGCAGGGCGTGGTCTCGATCGAAGCGCCTCATTTGGTGAGACTGGTCGAAGGTATTCAGTTCGACACGATCTACCACGAACACTACGCCTACTGGTCTTTACTCGCCATGGAAAACGTCTTGAACCGCCACGGTTTGCATGTGTTTGACATTGAGCAACTCGCCACCCATGGGGGCTCGCTGCGCGTGCTGGCCAAGGCCGATCCCTTGGTCCACGCCAGCAAGGCATTGACCGCTGTGCGCGAGTTGGAATCGCAACTGGGCTTGCAAGGCGATGCCTACTACCAGGGCTTTGACCAACGCGTGCAAGCGGTGCTGTCGCACTTTCGAACATGGCTTGGCCAACAACGCTACCGAGGCCACCGGATGGCGGCCTATGGCGCGGCCGCCAAAGGCAACACGTTTTTGAATGCAGCGGGCGTGAGCAACGCCACCTTTTTGGCCGTGGCAGACAAAAGCCCGGGCAAGCAAGGGCGCTTGTTGCCAGGCAGCCATATCCCGGTGCTGACACCCGAAGCCATGCTGACCTTGGTGCCCGACGACATCTTGGTCTTGCCTTGGAACATCGCGGATGAAATCGTCAACGAGTTGCGCCAATCTGGCTTCAAGGGACGCATTTGGACGGCCACGCCCGACATGCGATTGCACTGATGCGCTTTCACACCACCCCCCTTGCCGGTTTGCTGGAAGTGTCGTCAGACGCGCACCGCGACCACCGCGGCTTGTTTCGCCGCACTTGGTGCGCCGACAGCTTTGCACAACACGGCATCCACTTCGCACCCAAGCAACACAGCTTGTCAGAAAACACCCGCGCACTGACCTTGCGTGGCATGCATTTCCAACAAACGCCTGCGCAGGAACAAAAGCTGGTTCGGTGCATCCAAGGCGAGGCTTTCGATGTCGTACTCGACTTGCGTGAGGGTTCAGCCACCTGGGGGCGCCACTGGTGCGTGAAGTTGAGCGCACAAGCAGGCAACGCGCTGTTCATTCCCAAAGGCTTTGCACACGGGTTTTTGAGCCTCAGCGATCACACCGTGCTGGAGTACCTGATCGACACCCCACACGAGCCGCATTTGGCCAGGGGTGTGCGCTGGGACGACCCACGCTTTGCCCTTCCCTGGCCTGCCAAACCATTGGTCGTGTCAGACAAAGACCAACGTTGGCCCTTGCATGCTTGAACGTGTTTTGCTCACCGGTGCCAGTGGTTTCGTGGGTCAACCGCTGCTGCGAGCCTTGTTGGACAGAGGCTTGCAGGTAGACGCCGTGACCCGGTCCCCGCATCCCCCGCGCATCGCGGGTGTCACCTGGCACCAAGTCGATTTGCTGGATCTGAACGCGCAAACGGCCTTGCTCGAACAACTGCGCCCCACTCACTTGGTGCATGCCGCTTGGTATGTCGAGCATGGTGTGTTTTGGCACGCAGATGCCAATGACGATTGGCTGGCAGCGTCCAAGCACCTGGCGGATGTGTTTGTCACGACAGGGGGTCAGCGCTTGTTGGGCGTGGGCACTTGTGCGGAATACGCGGCCTTCGACACCAACGATGAAACACCCTGGCCAGAAACCAGGCGTTTGGCATCCAGCACCCCTTATGGGCGAGCCAAGCTGGCCCTGTTTGAGCACTTGCAGTCCTTGACGGCCACGCACCCTCAGGTGCAAACCGCTTGGGCACGCTTGTTCATGTTGTTTGGTCCTGGCGAGCAAGCCCCGCGTTTGGTGCCTTCGGTGTTGAACGCCCTGTCCGCCGGCGAACCTGCCTTGTGTGGATCAGGACGGCCTGTGCGTGACTTCGTCAGCACCTGGTGGGCAGCACAGGCGATGGCAGCCTTGCTCTGCAGCGATGTCACTGGCGCGGTGAATGTGTGTTCGGGTCAGGGCGTGCGCACCGGCGACGTGTCACGTCAGTTGGCGCGGTTGCTGGGGCGTGAAGATCTGCTCAAGTGGGGAGCCAGGCCAGACCCTTTGCATGACATCCCGGTGATGGTGGGGGACCCCCATCGCTTGCGCACAGAAGTGGGCTTCACCGATGCGTTTGACCTGGTCAACGATTTGCAGCGCTTGGTCGCGGCTCACAAAAAGCCGATGGACACCCAAGGCACAAAGGCAATCACCAACAGCGCCAGCAGCAAAGCGCCCAGGTAAGGCCAAATGGGGTTCAAGGCCTGGTCAGGGTCGACCTTGCCAATCGCGCAAGCAGCGTAAAAGCCCACGCCCACTGGTGGTGCAAACAGCCCCAAGCCCATCGCAAACACCACCACCATGGCGTAATGCACCTCATGGATACCCAAAGCGCGGGCAACCGGAAACAGCAATGGCCCAAACAACACGATGGCGGGAATGCCTTCGAGCATGCTGCCCAGCAACACAAACACCACCAAGGACACCAGCATGAAACCCGTGGCTCCCCCGGGTACTTGCGTCATCAAAGCAACCAGGTCGCGTGAAAAGCCTGATTGGGTCAAGGCCCAGGCCATGGCGGTGGCGCAACCAATGATCAGCAAAATCGCGCCCGACAAAGAAGCGGTTTCCACCAACATGGGGAAGAGGCGACGCCAATCCAATTGGCGGTAGAAAAGCACACCGATCACCAAGGTATACAAAATGCCAATCGTCGACACCTCGGTGGCGGTGGCCACGCCTTCGACCACGGCTGATCGGATGACGAAAGGCAGGGCCAAGGCGGGCAGGGCCAGCCAAAAGCATTTCAAGACTTGCGACATCGGCGCACGCTCGACCAAGACGGTGTTGTCTGTCTTGGCCTGCCAATAAACCACCGCACACAAAGCCAACAAACCAACAAGCGCAGGCACCAAACCGCCGACGAACAAGGCGGAAATCGACACACCGGTGACCGCGCCAATCGTGATCAGCACCAAGCTGGGTGGGATGGTTTCGCTCATTGCCCCAGAGGCCGCCAACAGCGCCACCAAGCGACCTGGGTGTGCGCCCCGTTGCTTCATTTCAGGAAACAACGCCGGGGCCACGGCCGCCATGTCGGCTGCCTTGGAGCCTGAAATGCCTGAGACCAAGTACATGGCTGCCAGCAACACGTATTGCAAACCGCCACGCAAGTGACCCAACAGGGTCGCCAAAAAATCCACCATGGCCTTGGCCAAACCAGTTACCGCGATGAAAGCACCCAAAAACACAAACAGCGGCACGGACAACAAAATCAGGTGGGACATGCCCTCGTCAATGCGACTGACCACAATGGTCAGCGGTGTGCTGGTGGAAAACTGCAAATACGCCACCGTGCTCAAGGCAAAAGCAAAAGCAATCGGCAAACCGATGACCACACACAAGCCCACCAGGGCGACAAAGAAGATCAACAAATTGAGGTGTCCCCAGTTCATCAACCAAGGACTGGCCAACGTGAGCGCTGCGCCCAAGACCCCCAAGATGCCCAGGGACAGCAGCAGCTGAGCACCTCGAGCCTGGCGAACCAGCTGGAGCAAGGATTGCAACAGCATGAGAGACAAACCCACCACCACCGCGGCCACCCGCAGCGCATCCGGGATTTCCAAAGCAGGCGTGAGGATGACCCATTGCTCGTTCATGTGTTCAAAAGCGGGCCACCACAGCACCGCGCAGAACAACACCGACAGGCAAGCCACCAAGGTATTCACAGCCACCTGTGTGGGGGGCGACAACTTGGCCACGAACACCGTCAAGCGCATGTGCTCATTGCGCTGCATGGCCACCACTGCGCCGAGCATGGCCAACCACAAGAACAACACCGAGGCGAGTTCGTCAGACCAGGTGAGTGGGGACTGCAACACATAACGGCTGACCACGCCAGCAGACAGCACGCCAATTTCTGCCAGGACCAAGCATGCTGCAGGCCATTCGGCCAACACGCGCAATACCCGCTCTGGCCCTATCAGGGTCATGCCAATGGACCGGTGTATTTCTCGAGCTTGCCCATCGCTTCAGGACCGTATTTGGTTTTCCATTCTTGGTAGAAACCGGCTTTGGCAAGCACCTCTTTGAATGGCTTGGCGTCTGGGTAATTAAACACCATGCCCTTGGACTTGAGTTGCGCTTCAAGGACATTGTTCAAACGGCGAATGTCGTCGCGCTGCACCTGGGCGGCCTTTTTGAAATGCTTGGCCACCAAGGCTTGCAGATCAGGGGGCAGCGCACCCCAGCGCTTTTGGTTGGCCAAGACCCATTGGCCATCCCACATGTGCGAGGTCATCGAGCAGTACTTTTGCACTTCGTACAGTTTGGCTGACTCGATCAGGGGCAAGGGGTTTTCTTGGCCTTCGACGATCTTGGTTTGCAAGGAAGAATAGACCTCACTGAAGTTGATCGAGGCCGGCGAGGCGCCCAAGGCTTTGAACATCGAAGTCCACAAGGGGCTGACCGGCACACGGATTTTGAAGCCTTGCAAATCGGCGGGCGTTTGGATCGGTTTGGTGGAGCTGGTGATGTTGCGAAAGCCATTGTCAAAACAAGACTCAAAGGCAAACAGGTTCACTTTGGCGATCGCGCCGCGCACATGCGCACCCAGTTCGCCGTCCATGGCGGCCCACACGGTTTGGTAGTCCTTGAATGCAAAAGCCAAACCGTTGATGCCCGCCACGGGCACCAGGGTTTGCAAGATCAAGCCAGACAGCATGAAGAAGTCGATCGCGCCCGAGCGCACCTGCGACAGCATGTCGGTGTCGCCGCCGAGCTGGTTGTTGGGGAAGAGCTGGATGTCGACCCGACCTTTGGATTCGGCGCGGATGGCGTCCACGGCTTCTTTCATCCGCAGATTGGTCGGGTGGGTGGCTGGAAAATTGTTGGCCAGCTTGAGTTTGAATTCTGCGTTTTGCGCCCAAGCATGCGGATGCAACACAGACCAAGCGCCAGCACCGGCGGCGGCTTTCAACAATTGACGGCGGGAATCGGAGGTGTGGGTCATGGTGGGAAATGGGTGTCTTGAGCGACGCGATGCCGAGGTTTCGCATGCTAGCCGATTACCCCTGCGACTGACCATGCGGGCTAACCCATTGGCGTTTCGGACTGACCGCTTAGCCAATGGACACAAGTCAGGCACGTGCCATTGCGCTTAAGCTCACGATTGGCAACGATGGGCAGGGGGCAGGTGTGACACAAGACAAAGTGGTTCGGCTGGGTGGCGCTTCAGGGTTTTGGGGCGACAGTGCCGTGGGTGCGCCGCAGTTGGTGGCGTCCGGGCAGATCGACTACCTGGTGTTTGATTACCTGGCCGAAACCACCATGGCGATCTTGGCCGCTGCTCGCCGCAAAAACGCCGACATGGGATACGCCACCGACTTTGTCGACATCGCCATGCGATCCGTGCTGCCCGAGGTGATGCGCCAAGGCATCAAGGTGGTGGCCAACGCGGGGGGTATCCACCCACAAGCTTGCGCCAAGGCACTGCACGACTTGGCCGCGGGCATGGGCTTGCAACCACGCATCGCCGTGGTGGAAGGCGACGATGTCGCTGCCCTGTTGCCTTCACTGCGAGCACAAGGCTGCACCGACATGTTCAGTGGCGAACCCCTGCCCGAGCACGTCTTGAGCGCCAATGCTTACCTGGGTGCCTTCGCGATTGCCCGTGCACTGGATGCAGGCGCAGACATCGTGATCACGGGCCGATGCGTGGACAGCGCGACCACGCTGGGGCCGCTCATCCATGCCTTCGGTTGGACTGCACAAGACTTTGATCCACTGGCGGGGGGCAGCTTGGCCGGGCACATCATCGAGTGCGGCTGCCAAGCCACCGGTGGCTTACACACTGACTGGCAAGACATCCCCGATTGGCACGCGATCGGTTACCCGATCGTGCACGTCCACGCGGATGGCAGTTTTGAATTGACCAAGCCTCCAGGCACTGGCGGCAAGGTATTGCGTGCGGCAGTGGCCGAGCAATTGCTGTATGAAATTGGCGACCCCAGTGCCTATGTGTTGCCTGATGTGGTGTGTGATTTCCGACAAGTGCACATCAGCCAACTCGACCCCGAGACGGTGCGGGTGTCGGGCGCACGGGGACGCGAACCCACGCCGTTTTACAAAGTGTCTGCCACCAGCTTGCAAGGCTACCGATGCACCGGCAGCATGGTCATCATTGGCATCGACGCCGCAGCCAAAGCACAACGCACCGGCGAAGCGGTGTTGCAACGCTGCCGCCCATTGCTGACGCAAGCGGGCTTTGACGACTTCACCGATACCCGCATCGATTTGTTCGGTGCCGAGACCTTGTATGGCGAACATGCCCAAACCCGCGCATCACGCGAGGTGATGGTGCGCATCACCGCCAGCCACCCCAGTCGCCAAGCGCTGGACATCTTTGCCCGTGAAATCGCTCCCTCGGGCACCTCTTGGTCACCCGGCACGACCGGTCCGGGCGTTGGGCGACCAACTGCATCGCCGCTCATCAAACCCTTCTCGGTGTTGCTCAACAAGGACCAGGTACAGGTCTGCTTCCATCTCCATGGCCAGCGCCACGATGTCCCCACAGCACTCACCCATGGCAGTGCCCAAGCTTTGCCAGCCCTGCCCGTGGCCGCTTGGCTGGAACAACCTGAACCCCAGGTGAGCGTCAAGTTGGTTCAACTGGCGTGGGCCCGCAGCGGCGACAAGGGCGACATCGCCAACATAGGTGTGGTGGCACGCCGCCCAGAATGGCTGCCTTTGTTATGGGCACGTCTCACGCCCGAGGTGGTGCAAGCTTATGTCCAACACTTGGTGCACGGGGAGGTTGAGCGTTTCTATTTGCCAGGCATCTCAGCCATCAACTTCATGTTGCACCAAGCACTGGACGGCGGCGGCCCAGCCTCTTGCCGCATAGACCCCTTGGGCAAGGGAATGGCACAAATGCTGTTGGACCTCGAACTGCTGGTGCCACCGTCGGTTGCCGCGCAAGCGCAAACATCGACCCACTGACCCCAGGCAGGCCTCAGGCACCGGTCAAGGATGCGGTTTGGGCGTGCACACGCAGTCGCCGTGAACCGGCAAACATGTCGCTGGGTTTCAAGCCATAAATCTGCCGGATCGAATGGCTGAAGTGGGTCGAGTCGGGATAACCTGCGTCCAAGGCCACATCCAGCAAATTGGCGTCTTGTCTCACCACATGGTGCAACACGTTGCGCGCACGTTTCCAGGTACGGAAACTGCGAAAAGGTGCACCCACTTCTTGCTTGAACAGGTGCAAAAAACGCGAGAACGACAGGTGTGCCATGGCGGCGTAGTCTTGCGCCAACAGGCTTGCCGCTGGGTCTTGTTGGAGATGACGCAACACCATGGCGATGCGCGCATCCATCGGCTTGGACGGCAAAGCGCTGCCCAACAAGGTCTGGTCGAAGTCGAGGGTGTCTAAATCCACACAAGCCGCCCATTGGCTCAGTTGCAATTGCTTCTCGCGCAAGGCCTGGACCTGTTCGGGCGCATCCACCGCGCCACGCGCTTGCAGCCAAGCGGGCAACGCAGGCAAGCGCACGCTCTCGGCTTCGAATTGCATCAAGGTGATGAAGCGCGAATCGGCACACACCTGGTGTGGCACATACGGCGGCACCACCGCAAGCTCGGTGGTCTGCCACTCGCCACCGTCCATTTGGATGCGAATGTGCCCACTGACCGCCACATACACGGTGACCGAACCCATGCTGCGCAAGGATGGCTCGCCCAAAAGTCCGTGATAGAAAACCCGCGCAGGGGTGATCCACATCACAGATTGTGGCGAGGTTGTCTCCGTTTCGAATTTGCGCACCCAAGGTCTCCGACTGTCCACACGGACCCCCACTGGGGTTCAACAGGCTAAGGTAGGCGCACTTGAAGCCTGATGGGCTCGGGGTTTTCCCTTGGCGCTTAGCGCCCAGTCCAGACCGGTTGCCGCTTGTCGTTGAATGCCGCCAGGCCTTCTTTGGCGTCTTCTGTTTGGGCAAGCAGGGCAATTTGGCTTTCGGTGTAAGCCAGGGCTTGCTCGAATCCCATGTCGGCGATGGCGCGCATGGCATATTTGCCACGCCGAATGGCCGTGGGTGATTTGTCGACCAAACGGTCAATCAACCACTGTGTCTTGGGGTCCAATTCATGGACAGGCACCACATGGTTGACCAAGCCAGCGCTCAAGGCCTCTTGGGCTGAAAACGGCTCACCGCTCAAGGCCCATTCATGCAGTTTGCGGGCGGGCACCAAGCCTTGCAACACGCTCAAGACCTGCATGGGGAACACACCCACCTTGACCTCGGGCAACCCAAACTGCACGTGGTCAGCGCACACAGCCATGTCGGTCATGCCCAACAAACCCATGCCGCCCGCCATGCACACCCCGTTGACCCGCGCAATGCTGGGCAGCGTGGCTTGGCGCGCCTCGCGCAACATGTCGGCATAAGGCACATTGGGTTGAGACACATCAAACACAAAACCTTTGTCGGGTTGCAAATCGCCCCCCGCGCAAAAGGCCTTGTCGCCGGCTCCTGTCAACACGATGACACGGATCGCCGGGTTGGCATGCGCTTGGGCATAGCCCTGTCGTATCCCCTGCACCACTTCGGCATTGATCGCATTGCGCTTGTCGGGTCGGTTGACTGTGATCCAAAACGCCGCACCTTTTACCTCGCACTTCACCGCGTCGCTCATGTCTTCTCCTGTATGTCCTGTTCAATCTCTGCCAACACTCGGCTGGCAGCGACTTGGTCGCCAACGGTCACGTGGAGTGATGTGACCACCCCGTTGGCTGTGGCGGTGTGAACATGCTCCATCTTCATGGCTTCCAAGGTCAACAATGTTTGGCCACGCAACACGCGCTCACCCACTGCGACAGCGACAGCCACCACCCGACCATTCATGGCCGCTCGCAACTTGCCATCCCCGCTGCCCTCGTCTGGCTTGGCTGAGGCCGCACGGGTCCGGTCATGCACCGCCCAACTTTGCCCTTGCCAATGCAGCCACAACTTCGCCCCTTGTTGCACAAATGATGCGTGTTGCATCAGCTGGTTGCAGCTGAAACGGACTCGCCCCTGTTGAACGCCTTGGGTATCGCGGTCAGTGCTTGGTGACTGCGAGTGCAAGTCATGCAGTTCAATTTGGCAAGGCCCGCCTTGCGCTGCGTGCACTTGGTACACATGCGCAGCACTTTGCAGCACGGTGACCGATTGGGTGACGCCACCGAGCGAGAGTTGCAACACATGGGGCAAGCGGTTCAAGACCCGTCGAGGACTGGGCACGGGTGCCGCCCCTGGGGCATGGGCGAGCAACACCGCTGACGCCAACGCCAACAGCTGTTGAAGGGATGCAGGGTCTGAATGCGTCAACGCTGCTTCGTGCGTGGCAACGAAATCCGTGGTGGCCTGACCAGCCACGAACACCGGATGCGCCAAACACTGCGCCAACAAAGCCTGGTTGGTCGTGACACCCAAAGCCACTGCATCTTGCAGGCCCACCTGAAGTTGTCGTCGTGCATCCTCGCGGTCTTGCCCCACGCTGATCAGCTTGGCGATCATCGAGTCGTAAAAAGGCGTGATCTCTGCACCACTGTGCAAAGCGTGTTCCACCCGTAAGCACTCGGGCATCTCCCAGCGCCACATCTGGCCGCTTTGCGGCATGAACTGTTGCAAGGCGTCTTCGGCGCACAAGCGCACCTCGATCGCATGACCTTTGAACTGCACATCGTGTTGCTGCAGTCCCAGCGTCTCACCCGCAGCGATGCGCAACTGCATCGCTACCAAGTCCAAACCTGTGATCGCCTCGGTCACGGGATGCTCGACTTGCAAGCGGGTGTTCATCTCCATGAAGAAATGCTGGCCTTGGGCATCAAGCAAAAATTCCAGGGTGCCTGCGCCCTCGTAGCCGATGGCCTTGGCTGCCGCGACGGCGGTCTCGCCCATGCGTTGACGCAACTCGGCATCCACCGCAGGCGAAGGCGCTTCTTCAATCAGTTTTTGGTGTCGACGTTGCACCGAGCAATCACGCTCGCCCAGATGAACAACATGGCCATACCGATCGGCCATGATTTGGATTTCAATGTGCCGCGCTTGCACCAGCGCTTTCTCCAAGATGACAGTCGCATCACCAAACGCGTTCAAGGCTTCCGATTGCGCGCTTTGCAGCAGGTCTGCAAAGGTCTCTGCGCTGTCGACCAAGCGCATGCCACGCCCACCCCCACCTGCGGTGGCTTTGATCATCACGGGGTAGCCCATGGCCTGGGCTTCTTGGGCCAAACGGGTGGGGCTTTGGTCCACGCCTTGGTATCCAGGGATGCATGGCACGCCTGCTGCAAGCATCAAGCGCTTGGCGCCTGCCTTGTCACCCATGCTGCGAATGGCTTGGGCCGAGGGACCGATGAACACCAGGCCAGCGTCTGCGCAGGCTTGTGCGAAGTCAGCGTTCTCAGCCAAAAAACCATAGCCAGGGTGCACCGCGTCCGCGCCGCTCAAGCGCGCAGCAGAGATGATGGCGGGCATGTTCAAGTACGACTGAGACGGCAATGCCTCACCAATGCACACAGCTTGATCGGCTTGGGCCACATGGCGGGCGTTTGCATCGACGCGTGAATAGACCGCGACGGTTTGGTAACCCATGGCTTTGGCTGTGCGCATCACCCGCAAAGCGATTTCGCCTCGATTGGCAACCAGGACTTTGCTGAAGGGCGTGGCGGTCATCGCGGCAAGATTCCCATGCTTTTACACAAGATTTGCAACATCACTTCGTCAGCGCCACCACCAATCGAAGTCAAACGGCCATCGCGGTAAATGCGAGAAATGGGGCTTTCATCGACATAGCCCATGCCACCCCAGAACTGCAAACAACCATCGGCAATGGTGCGCATGAGTCGACCGGCCTTGAGCTTGGCCACCGTGGCCAAGTAGGTGGCGTCGACACCGTCGGTGATGTGTTCGATGGCTTGCCAACACACGGCTCTCAGGCATTCGAGCTCGGCTTGGAACTCGGCCAATCTGAAGTGCACGCTTTGGTTGTCCAAGATCGATCGGCCAAACACCTGGCGTTCGCGGGTATAGGCAATGGTGGTGTCGATCGCACGTTGCGCCATGCCGACGTTGTTCATCGCACCCCACAAACGCTCGATCTGGAACTGCTCCATTTGGTAGATGAAACCCATGCCCTCTTCTCCGATGCGGTGTCGCTGGGGCACCCGCACGTTGTCGAAATACAGTTGGGCCGTGTCGGAGGAATGCATGCCCATTTTTTTCAAGGGCTTGGAAGCCGTGACGCCAGGGCTGTTCATCGGCACGATGATCAGTGACTTGTTGCGGTGTGGCGCACCCTCGGAGGTGTTGGCCAGCAAACAGCAAAAGTCGGCCTGTGTGCCATTGGTGGTCCACATCTTGCCGCCATTGATCACGTAGTCATCCCCGTCTTTTCTTGCCGTGGTTTTGATCGAGGCCACGTCCGAGCCCCCACCGACCTCGGACACTCCCAAGCAAGCCACCAACTCACCACGAATGGCTGGCGTCAGGAATTCAGCACGCAAGGCAGCACTGCCATGCTCGGCCAAGGCAGGCGTGGCCATGTCGGTTTGCACGCCGATGGCCATCGGAACGCCACCGCAGTCGATGTGCCCCAAGGCTTCGGCCAGCACCGCGCCAAAGGAGTAATCCAATCCTGCGCCACCGTTTTCCTCTGGCTTGCACAAGCCCAGCCACCCCATGTCGCCCATTTGCTTGAACACCTGGTGCGCGGGAAACCGCCCTGCGGCCTCCCACTCGTCCACATGGGGGTTGATGTGATCGTCTATCCAGCGTTTGACTGAGCGCTGCAATTCGTGGTGTTCGTGGCTGAGTTTCATGGGCGGGCGACTGAGAATTGCATGGGTTGGGGTTGACGCGCATCGGCTTGTCGGCAGACTGCCAACACCTCGGCCAACACGCTGCGGGTGTCTCGCGGATCGATGACGCCGTCGTCCAGCACGTGGGCGCTGGTGACAAACACACTCATCTGGCTGTCAAAGCGTTCGATGATGCGCTGCTGCAAGTCATCGAGAGCGGCTTGGTCTACCTCGCCTTTGCGTTTCATCGCGGCTTCCGTGACGATGGCCATGGTTTTGGCGGCTTGCTCACCGCCCATGACAGCGGTTTTGGCGTTGGGCCAACTGAAGCAAAAGCGTGGATGAAAGCCGCGACCGCACATGCCGTAGTTGCCCGCGCCAAACGACGCGCCACAGTACAGGGTGATTTGCGGCACGGTGGCATGGGTGACGGCTTGGATCATCTTCGAGCCGTGCTTGATGATGCCGCCTTCCTCATAGGCCTTGCCCACCATGAAGCCGGTGGTGTTGTTCAGGTAAAGGATGGGTGTGCGGCTTTGGCAACAGGCTTGGATGAAATGCGTGGCCTTGTTCGCGCCGGCCATGTCGATCGGCCCGTTGTTGGTGACGATGCCCAGCGGCCAACCCTCGAGCGTGATGTGGCCGCACACCGTGGCGCTGCCGTAGTTGGCCCCAAATTCCAAAAATGCCGAGTCGTCGGCAAGGCGGGCAATCACCTCTTTCATGTCCACGGGTCGCTTGTGGTCCATGGGCATGATGCCCAGCAGTTCTTCCGCGTCAAAGCGCGGCGCTTTGAAGGGGCGGCTGGGGTCTTGTGTGATGCGGTCCCATTCGATGTGCGCCATGACCTCGCGAGCCAAGCGAATGGCATCGCGGTCGTCCTCGGCCAGGTAGTCTCCCAAACCTGAAATGCTGGTGTGCATCACCGCGCCGCCCAGCTCCTCTTCGGTAGCGACTTCGCCAGTGGCTGCCTTTAACAAGGGTGGGCCCGCCAAAAATGCGCGTGAACGGTCTCGCACCATGATGATGTAGTCTGACAAACCGGTTTGGTAAGCACCCCCCGCGGTGGACGAGCCATGCGTGACCGTGACCACTGGCAGACCCGCGCCCGACAAACGCGCGATGTTGCGAAACAAACTGCCACCGCGCACAAAGTCTTCCACCCGGTAGGTCATCAGGTTGGCGCCTGCACTTTCCACCAATTGCACATAAGGCAATTTGTTTTCCAAGGCGATGTCTTGGATGCGCAGTTGCTTGTCCAAACCCATGGGTTGCAAAGCGCCCGCATCGATGCCTGAGTCCGAGACATTGACCATGCAACGCACACCGCTGACCACGCCGATGCCGGCGATCACGCCGCCCCCTGGCACGCTCTTGGCCAGGTCTTTGTGGTCCAGGCCCAAGCCCGCCAGGGTAGACAACTCGAGGAATGGCGTGCCTGGGTCAAGCAACAAGGACAGACGCTCGCGAGGCAACAACTGTTGGCGTTTGTCAAACCGGGGCTTGGATGCAGTGGACTTTTCAACGGTGCGCTGCTCGAAGGCTCGCACCTGCTCGAGCAAGGCCAACATGCCTTGGCGGTTGGCTTGGAAAGTGTCACTGCTGACAGAAAGGAGGGATTCGAGTTGGGCCATGGTGTGCAGATGTGCAAAGCAGCAGGCTACGCCGGCTGCGACATGCTGTCTTGCGCCAAGTGGCTAAGCCGCAGCCTGTATTTGGGCAGCAGCAAGGCGGGTTGGTAAGACAACTTGGTTTGGCGCAGGTTGGGCAAACCCAGGTCCTGCTCGAAATTGAGCCATTGCAACGTGGGTGTGGCCAAACACACATGCTGGAACATGTATTGGTAAATGCCCTTGAAATGGTCCATGCCTTTGGCAAAACGCATCACCCAGACACCGGGTGCCAGGCTTTCAGCCAACACAAAGCCCGCCACCTGGTTTTGCACATGGTAGAGATACCCCTGCAAACCCAATCGGTCGGCGTGTTGCAAGGCCTCCAAACAAGGGAGTTCATCTGCATCACCCGCAGGCTTGCCTTTGACGCGCATCCAATCGTGCAACACCCGTTGTGCCTCAGTGGCCAGGTCCACGCTGTAGGGTGTCGCACGAACCTCGCCGGCATCAAGCAATTGCCTCACCAAATTGCGCTTGCTGTGCAGCCCACTGCCAGCGTATTGCCTGAATTGGTCGGCTGGGTAGACATAGTCAGCGTCGTCACGCGAGGCATGCCATTGGCATTGCGCAGCCGATAGGCCCCTCAACTGCGATTCGGCTACCGGAAAAAAAACCGCCCCTGCCTCGCCTTGAAGGGCTTGCAACACTGGGCGCGGTGCCTGGGCCACATCAAACAGCGGCAGCACCGTTCGCTGGCCGTCGTAGGCCACGCCTTGCAGACAAGGCCATGCACCACCCAGGTAGCGGTATTGGTGCGCTTGGCGAAACAGATACACATTGGCGAAGCTGAGATCCGACAAGGTGTGTGGCCCCTCACCACGCTTGAAACCCGCCAAGGCCTGTGTGATCTCGGCCTGGTGGTGCCAGGACAGCGGTTCACCCACTGTCACACCCTGATGCCTGCCATGGGGCCATCCGCGGGCGGACCCGCGAAACACTGCGCCATCAACAGCCATTCGCGCACACCCTCACCTTGGTATTGCAAGCCGGTGTCATGCAAGTGCCTGCGTTGCGTGACGAGTAAACAAAAGTCATGGGCACTTCCCTGCACCACATGGGTGTTCGAAGTTTCGTTCCAAACCCAGCTTTCACCATCGGGTGCAATGAGTGTGACGCAGGGCAACACATCGGGTACCGGTAACTGGCGATTCACAAACGTCCACTTGAAGGTGGTCACCCCCAAGTGTGCGATGTGCTTCAAGCGAGAGGTGCGGGGACGCTCACGCTTGACCAAGTCCCACACGTCTTGCCCGTGTGCCCAAGTTTCCATCAACCGTGCCGACGCAAACGAGCGAGCTCCCATGGGTGGGCCATACCAAGGCAAACGGTCCTTCGGATCGCAATGGGACAGCGCTTGAACCAAAGCGGTGTGCAGGCCTCGCCAATGCGCCAGCAATGCAGGGCCATCCAAATGGGCATAGCGTTCCCGCGCAATGGCACTGATTTGATCGCCAGCGTACAAACGTTTGGCCAAGGGCAAAGCAGCTTCGTTGAAGGCGTGGGGATCGGTGGTCGACTGCAAACCGGTTTCATCAAAGTAGCACAGGTGGGCGATTTCGTCCCAGGCGCTCCAGCCATGGAAATGCGTGGGTTGCCGCCATTGCGCGGACGTGAGGGTGTCGCACAAAGCCGCCAGGGCTTGGTACTCGTCGAGCAGGTCTTGGCAAATGCGTTGCATGGGTTTCCTTGCTTCAAATGCCCAACTGCTTGGCGGCCAGGTCTTTCATGATTTCTTCCGAGCCACCGCCGATCATCATCACCTTGACCTCGCGGTAGATGCGTTCGCTGCGTGTGCCGCGCATGTACCCCATGCCACCCAAAATTTGCAGCGATTGGTCGGCACAAAACTGCATGGCTTGCGTGGCCAAGACCTTGGCCATGGCGATGCTTGCCACCAACGCGGCTGGGTCACCCAGGCTGTGCTCGATGCGGTAGGCAAGTTCATGCACCGTGCTGCGGGCGGCAACGATGCGCATGTGCATGTCCATCAATTTGTGGCGCACCACTTGCCGCTCAGACAGTGCTTGTCCAAAGGTCTGACGCTGGCGAGCCCAGTCGAGTGCCTCTTCGAAACACACCTGTGCATAGCCATACGCAAGCGCAGCCATGCTCAAACGCTCGGCATTGAAATTCGCCATGATGTATTTGAACCCGTGGTGTTCTTCCCCCACCAAATACCTCGCGGGCACACGGCAGTTTGCAAAGTGCAGGTGCGCGGTGTCGGAACACCACCAACCCATTTTTTTCAAAGGGCTGCGTGTCAGGCCTGGGGTGTCGCCATCTATCACCAACAAGGAAATGCCATTGGCGCCTTTGCTGCCAGGGTCGGTGCGCACGGCTGTCGTGATGAAGTGGGCGCGCATGCCACTGGTGATGAAGGTTTTTTCGCCGTTGACCACGTAGTGGTCACCGTCCAGTACGGCGGTGGTTTGCAGTGACGCGACATCCGAGCCACCACCGGGCTCAGTGATCGCCAATGCCGCCACCTTGTCGCCGCTCAGCACGGGTGGCAATACCCGTTGCTTGAGTTCGTATGAACCCACTGCGGCGATCGGGGGCAAGGCAATCGTGTGTGAATTCAGGGACGCTTGCACACCACCACTGCCGCAACGTGCAAATTCCTCAGCCAAGATGATTTTGTAAAACACATCGGTGGGTGTGCCACCCCATTCCTCTGCGTAGCCGATGCCGGTGATGCCCAAGGCAGCGGCCTTTTGGTAAAGAGACAGGGGAAAGGTTTCTGCCTCGTCCCATTCGTTCACAAAAGGCGAGATTTCGCAGGCAACGAACCCTCTGAGGGTGGCGCGAAACTGTTCGTGCTCGGGCGAGAAGCAGTGGGGCAATGGCGGCAAATCAAACAAGCTCATGGTCCCCGCTAGGCGCCCCACACCCAAGCTGAGCGCTGCCCAGGCACCATGGCTTAGGCATGCGACGCAACTTCCTGAAATGCGAAAGCCGACAAGGTGGTTTCCATGACCCTGTCTGAAAACACTTTGCGGCCCAGTGACTGTCCACCCGCACCCGCTGCCACCATCAAGGGCAACAGATGCTCTTCTGCCCGGGGTGGATGACAGTCTCTGGCGTGCGGGGCTTGAGTCCAGTGGGTCAACTGTTGGTTGCGCACTGAAGGATTGGCCTGGACAGCCTCGGTCAACCATGCATCAAAGGCGTCTGATACCGGACCATATTGGGGATTACCGTAGGCACGCATGTTGTGAAAACTCATGCCACTGCCGACGATCAAGGTGTCTTGGTCACGCAAAGACTCCAAGGCTTGGCCCATGGCCACATGCTGAGCGGGGTCCAGTGAACTCAGCAATGACACCTGCACCACCGGAATGTCCGCCTGTGGAAACATCAACTTCAAAGGAATGAACATGCCGTGGTCAAAACCACGAGTGGGGTCAGTGGCACTGTCGATGTGGGCTGCTTGAAGCAAGGCAACGATGTGGTCGGCCAACGCAGGCGCTCCGGGCGCGGGATAGGTGAGTTCGTAGGTGTGCGGTGGGAAGCCGTGGTAGTCGTAAATCAACTCAGGATGGGCTGCGCTGGTCACCATCACTTTTGGGCCCAGCCAGTGGGCAGACACCATCACGATGGCCTTGGGTTGGCGTGGCAAGGTGCTGGAGACTGATCTCAAAAAATCCGCCATCTGGTCCCAAGCATCGATGGGGTTCCAGTCCATGAAAAAACACGGTCCCCCACCATGGGGAATGAACAAACTGGGCATGCGGGATGAAGCGTTTTTCATTCGACGGTCACGCTTTTGGCCAGGTTGCGTGGTTTGTCGACATCCGTTCCCCGGGCACAGGCCGTGTGGTAAGCCAGCAATTGCAAGGGGACCACATGCAACAAGGGTGACAAGTCGCCGTAATGCTCGGGCATGCGAATCACATGCACGCCTTCGCTGGAACTGATGCGGGTGTCGGCATCGGCCAGCACATACAACACGCCTCCGCGTGCGCGCACCTCTTGCAAATTGCTTTTGAGTTTTTCAAGCAAGGTGTCGTTGGGGGCGACGGTCACCACTGGCATGGCATTCGTCACCAAAGCCAACGGGCCGTGCTTGAGCTCACCCGCTGGGTAAGCCTCGGCATGGATATAACTGATTTCTTTGAGCTTCAACGCACCTTCCAAAGCGATCGGGTAGTGCAGGCCTCGCCCCAAAAACAAAGCGTTTTCTTTGCTCGCAAAATCTTGCGCCCAGGCGATGAGTTGGGGCTCGAGTGCCAACACGCTTTGCAAAGCCACCGGCAAATGCCGCATGGCTTTCAAATGCTGGGTCTCGGCTTCGGTGCTCAAGCGGCCCTTGGCTTTGGCCAAGGCAAGGGTCATCAAAAACAAACCGGCCAATTGGGTGGTGAAGGCCTTGGTCGAGGCCACGCCAATTTCTACCCCTGCGCGGGTGATGTAGGCCAAGGCGCACTCGCGCACCATGGCCGAGGTAGACACATTGCACACCGTCAAGGTGTGTGGCATGCCCAAAGATTGCGCGTGGCGCAAGGCAGCCAAAGTGTCTGCGGTTTCGCCTGATTGGCTGATCGTCACCACCAGGCTGCGCGGATTGGGCACGGAATCACGGTAACGGTATTCACTGGCCACTTCCACCTGGCAGGGCAATTGGGCGATCCGTTCTATCCAATACTTGGCCACACAACCACTGTAATAACTGGTGCCACAGGCCAAGATCAGCACTGAATCCACCTCTGACAAGACCTTGTGCGCCAAGCCGGGTGAGGTATGGGCAGGGTTATCAAACAACTCGGGAACGATGCCTTCGATGCCTTCCAAGGTGTCGGCAATGGCTCTTGGCTGCTCGAAGATTTCCTTTTGCATGTAATGGCTGTAGGGCCCCAGCTCCGCAGCGCCACTGTGCGCATGCACCGTCAACACCTCACGTTGAACGGGCAGATGCTGTTGGTCATACACCTGGTAGCTGTCCACGCGGACGTCAACGACATCGCCTTCGGCCAAATAGACAATTTGGTTGGTCACCCCTGCCAATGCCATGGCATCGCTGGCCAAAAAGTGTTCGCCTTGGCCCAGACCAAAAATCAGCGGCGAGCCTGCACGGGCACCGATCACGCGGTGTGGCTCGTCCTTGGCCATGACCGCAATGGCATACGCACCGTGCAGTTGTTGCGTGGCCTGGAACACGGCTTGCAGCAAATCACCTTGGTACAAGGAGTCGATCAAATGGGCCATCACCTCGGTATCGGTTTGGCTCACAAAGACATAGCCCTTGGCCTGCAACTCTGCACGCAGCTCTTCGTGGTTTTCAATGATGCCGTTGTGCACCAAGCCGATGCGGTCTCGGCTGAAATGCGGGTGGGCGTTGTGCACAGCAGGTGCGCCATGGGTCGCCCAGCGGGTGTGTGCAATGCCCGTGAAGCCTTGCAAACCTGCCGTGGGTTCGTTGACTTGCGCGATGAGTTCGGCCACGCGGTCGGTGCTGCGTGCGCGTTGTAAACCCGGTGCCTGGCCCATTTGCGCAGTCGTGCTGTTGACAGCCACGCCACACGAGTCATAGCCCCGGTATTCCAGCCTTTGCAAACCCTGAACCAACACAGGAACGATGTTTTTCGTTGAAACCGCGCCCACAATGCCGCACATAAATACTGTCCTTTATTTTTTTGTTTTGACCGGGCGAGCCCAGTTGTCGATACTGGTTTGCTTGGCCCGCGTCACCGTGAGGGCACCTGGCGCGGTGTCTTTGGTGATGGTTGAGCCCCCACCGATCGTGCCACCCGCGCCCAAGGTGACTGGCGCGACCAACACACTGTTGCTGCCCACATGCACATCGGCTTCAATCACGGTGCGGTGTTTGTTGGCACCATCGTAATTGGCGGTGATGCTGCCAGCCCCGTAATTGACCCGCTCACCGACGGTGGCGTCACCCAAGTACGCCAGGTGGTTGGCCTTGGCCCCCCGGGCCATGGATGAGTTTTTCACTTCCACAAAATTACCAATGTGAACCTCGTCGCCCAAGGCTGCGCCGGGACGCAAGCGGGCAAATGGCCCGATGCGTGCATCTCGGCCAATGGTCACGGGCTGTTGTTCGCCATCGATGTGTGTGTAGGCTTGAACAATGGTGCCTGCACCGATGTCGGCATTGGCAATCACACAGTGGGGGCCAATGCGCACACCATCGCCCAAATGCACTTTGCCTTCAAAGACGCAGTTCACATCGATCTCGACATCTTGACCGCAGGTCAACTGTCCACGCACATCGAAACGCGCAGGGTCTGCCAAACGCACGCCTGCCTGCATGAATTGTTCGGCTTGTAAATGCTGGTAGGCCCGCTCCAAGGCAGCCAACTGCACCGGGTTGTTGACACCCTCGACTTGCCAGGCTTGGCTGATGGCATGCGCCACCACAGTTGTCCCATCGGCCACCGCCAACTTCACCACATCGGTCAGGTAATACTCTTGCTGCGCGTTGTGGTTGTCTAAACGTGCCAGCCAAGTGCGCAACAAGCGGGTGGGCACAGCCATGATGCCGCTGTAAATGAGGGTGATTTGGCGTTGCGCAGGCGTGGCGTCTTTTTCTTCCACGATCGCTTGCACTTGCCCTTGGGCATTGCGCACCACACGGCCATAACCGGTGGGGGTGGGTGTTTCTAAGGTGAGCAGGGCCAGATGCTTCGCATCACACAGGCTCAACAAGGCTTGCAACGTGTCAACCTGAATCAACGGCACATCGCCAGACAACACCAAGGTGACCCCGTCGTCGGCCAATACCGGAACCGCTTGTTGCATGGCGTGTCCCGTGCCCAATTGGGGCATTTGGCGCACGCATTGCAAGTGCTGGCGTCCATGCAAGCTGGCTTCCACTTGCGCCGCCCCGTGACCTGTGATGACCACCACCTGCCGTGCTTGCAAGGCATCAGCCGTGTCAATCACATGGTCTAGTAAAGTACGACCGCCCAGGCGATGCAGCACTTTAGGCAAATTGCTTTTCATGCGGGTACCTTTACCCGCTGCCATCACTGCCACATCCACACTGTTCATGCGCTGATTTCCTTTATGACAAGGATTATCAGTCACCCTCACCCTGCTGATGAGGGTGCTTTGACCGACGCCAAGTTGAATGCATCTGCCGAAGTTCTCTGTCTGTATATAGTACTTATATATTTATATAATTCATTAATTAACTTGTTTATATTACAATTTTCCAACTTTCCGACTTGACCTTGCTTTGGAGATAACCAAGCAGGCAGAACGTTCAACACCTAGCAAAGGGGCGCACATGCAAGCATCCATCGACGTTTCAACACCCAACCCACCGACATCCACGCTGGGCGTATCTCGCCTGCACAAAACCATGCTGCCCATGGGGCTGGGTTTCATGGGGGTGGCCTGCTTGTTGGGCTTGTCTAGGTTTCTGGCTGATGGAGGTTGGGCTTTGTCCCTGGCAGCTGGGCTCTGCGCCGCCGTGTTTCTGGCTGTGCTGGCATGGTCTCAGCGCCAAGACAGGCAGGTATCAGCGAATTTGGCCAGTTTGCTTTGTGTCCTATTGTTGTCCGTCGTGTTTTGGTCTGCGGGACAACAGCTTCGGGTGATCTGGCCTACAGCAGTGCCCATGCTGTTTTCAGAAAGTCTCACGTTACTTTCGACCCTGGTTTTGCTTTGGATATACCGCTTACCTGCCTTGGTGGGGTTGGTCTCCATCGGCATTTACATCATGGTGTTGATCGCCTTACCCGAGCTCATCACTGAGACGAACGAACAGCAACACCCATTGAAAACCTTCTTTCCCATATGGATGGGTCTGTTGAATTGGCTGGTCGCGGTCGTGATGGACATGCGCTGGCCCCAGTTGCGAATCCATGCAGGCATCTTGCATCTCATCGCTTTTGTGTTGATTGAATCAGGCGTGATGCTTGCCATGAGCATGATGTGGTTACCGCTGTGGGTGATTCTCACCATGCAAGTGGTCTTGTTCTCGGGGTCAGTCTGGTTGCGTCGATGGATATTGGCAGCGATTTTGCTGACCATCACCACGATTCAGGTGTTTTTATACCAACTGCCTTCTGTTTTAGGGGTGGCTTCCGGTTGGGATTTGTTGGCGGCAGCAGTGGGGGTCAGCCTTCTCCTGTGTTACAGCTTATGGCATGTCTTGCTGCGGCCATCCGCTTGGCGCAAGTTGCGCGCCGATAGCACGCCTTGAACCTGTCGAGGAACGAAAGAAAGCCCCTTGAACACAGTGGTCACCATGACTTGTCGCCCTGTCACAATCGCTCCGGTCAAGACACATGCATCTGGAGCCCAATCAATCCATGCCCAGTTATCTGAATTTCATTTCATGGCTCAAATGGACATGGCTGACTTGTTGTGTGGTTGGCTTGGCAGGTTGTAGCCTGGTAGTCACGGGTTACAACAACGCCCCGCGTTGGCTGATGTTCACTTGGGTCAACCCGCACCTGGATCTGAACTCAGCGCAAGAGGTGCAAGTGTTGAATGCCTTGCAGGCGCAATTGACCTGGCACAGACAAACACAATTGCCCGATTACATCGTGTGGTTGCAACGCATGCAAGCCCTGGCCAAGCAAAACATCCAGGCGGATCAGGTGTGTGGCTTGTTCGAGGACATGCGAGACAGCCTGCCGCCGATGCTGACGCAGATGGAAGAGCCCATCACGCAACTGGCGATGACACTCACACCCCAGCAATTGACGCATTTGAAAAAAAAATTGGACAGCCACAACCAGACTTGGCGACGGGACTGGAAATTGGGTGAGCCACAGACTGTTCAATGGGATGTCCAAGCGGAAAAAGGCCTGGACAATGCCGAGCGCTTGTATGGCAAATTGAACAAACAGCAGCGCCTGCTGCTGCGTGAATTGGCAGTCAACTCAGGCTACGACCCAGACAAAACCTACCAAGAGCGATTGCGCCAGCAAGCCGATGCAGTGCAGGTGTTGCAACGCATCGCCATGGACAAACCCGATGTCACACAAGCCCGCGAACTCATTCATGCCTGGATGGGCAGGCTGTTGAACACACCCGACCCGGCTTATGCGGCCTACTTGAAAAAACGCCAACGCCGTAATTGCGAAGCCACGGCGCAATTGCACAACACCACCACGCCTGAGCAACGCACGCAGGCTGTGAAAGTGCTCAAAGGCTATGAAGAGGATGTGCGCGAACTGATCAAGCAGGGAAGCTGAAGATCAGTTTTGCAGCGACGCCCACATGTCTTTGTCTCGCTCAGCTGTCCAAATGCGGGGGTTTTGAATGCCCTGCGCTTCGTCAAAGGCACGACTCACATCGAAAGGCAAGCAGTGCTCGTAAATGAACACCTTGCCAAACACAGGGTCCATGTGTTGGCGTGTGTGCGCCATGGCCGCTTTCAAATCCATGCCTTGGGCCACCGCCTCTTGACCGCATTTGAAAAGCGTTTCCACCCATTGCTTGGTGTAGTCCAGCGCCTTGTTGACATTGGCGGGGCCTTGCATGGCTTCTCCGCGACCAGGCACGATGGCTTGGGCATTCAAGGCACGCAAGGCCTCTAAGGTCGCAGGCCACTCGGCCAGGTGGGCGTCACCGGTGTACACACCTGCTTGGTATTCCACCAAATCACCGCTGAACAACACTTTTTCAGACTCGACCCAAGCGATGGTGTCGCCTCGGGTGTGGCCTGCGCCCGGATGCCAAATGTCCACTTGCACACCACCTAAATCGATGCGCAAACTGCCTTGTCGTCCGGGTTGACCGTTGCCAATCACCATCGTGGGCCAAGTCAATCCCGGCACGCTGTCGGCGCCACGAAACAACCTGGGAAAACGGTCCATTTCGCTTTGCATGTCTTCGGCACCGCGCTCGACGATCAAGTCGTGCGTGCCCTTGCTGGCAATGATTTCGGTGGCCCCTTCGGCGAGGTAGGCGCTGGCACCCAACACGCGCACCGCATGGTAGTGCGTCAACAGCACGTACTTGATGGGCTTGTCACTGACCGAGCGTATCTTGGCGATCAAGTCCTGCGCCATCAACGGCGTGGCGGTCGCATCACTCACCAAGATGTATTTGTCGCCGATGATGACGCCCGAGTTGGGGTCGCCCTCTGCGGTGTATGCCCAGCAATGCGGACTGAGTTGGGTGAAGCTGATCTGTTTGTCGGTCAGGTCGCTTTGGCTGGCAAATGCTTTGGACATAAGGAATATGGGAACCCAGGTTGATCAAGCTTGCATCATAAGCAATCCATCAAGGCAACCCTTGGCAGCCCTTTGCCAGTTTCAATAACCAGTCGTCGGCCAAACCACGCCGTTTTCATTCAGCAATGCGTCCAGCGGCACATCGTGCGCCTCGGGCACAAAATCAGACAAAAAACCACCGGTGAAACCCAGACCCACCGTGAATGGCGCTGGCTTCAATTGCGCCAACGTGCGGTCGTAAAAACCGCCGCCATAGCCCAGTCGATAGCCGCCAGGCCCATATCCCACACAAGGCACAAACAACAGCGTGGGCACAACCACTTCCGTGTCCTTGGGCTTGGGAATGTTGTAGGCGTCTTCCTCCATGTCACAGCCTGGGTACCAGGCATGGAAGGTGAGTGTTTTGGTTTGTTTGTCCACCACTGGTAATCCAATGCGTCTCAACACCGGGTCGTCCAACAACTCGCCATCTTCTTTCCAACGGTGCAGCGCAGGCAGCGGATCAAACTCACCCTTGATGGGCCAGTAAGCACCGATGACGGCATCCTTGCGATCGAACAACCAAATCCGCATGACGCTTTGCAAGAGATCGGCACGCTGCGCACGATCGGGCAAATCCAACCGGGCACGAATCAATTCTTCACGAAGGGCTTTTTTGTCCATGGGAGAATCACCAACTGTTGAGTAACTTGATTGTGTCATGCTTGAATCAGTGATCCGTACCTGCCTGAGGGTTGTGCTGAGTGGTGGGGTGATGGTGGCACAAGCTGCTACCCCCACGGCTGCAGTCCATTTAGACAAGGCCGATGTTGTGCTGCGAGACATGGGCGCTGCCTTTGCACAAAATGACCGCAAAAAACTCACCCAACTCTTACCACTGGCCAAAGGCCATGTGCTGGAACCTTGGGCCGCCTATTGGGAGTTGCGCGTTCGTTTGGGAGACGCCTCAGACAGCGAAGTCAAAGCTTTTTTAGAACGCTTCGCGGGCACTTACCAGGAAGACCGCCTGCGCAATGACTGGCTGCTGGTGTTGGGTCAACGCCAAGAGTGGTCTCAGTTCGAACGTGAATACGCTCTCTACCGAATGCATGACGACAAAGAGGTCGAGTGTTATGCCACCTGGTTGGACATCAGCCAGAAAAAACTCACAGGCACTGCTGCACAAGAAGATTTCATTCGAAAAACCTGGTTAGCCCAACGCCAATCCGAGGACGGTTGCACGTTCGGGGTGGAGCAACTCTTTTTGGCCAAGCGGGTACCCAGCGTTGAGATTTGGCGCAAAGCCCGCTTGATGGTGGAATTCAACCGAAAGCAAGCTGCCAAGGATGCATTGCGCATCGTCTCTGGACAAAGCTTGAAAGGGCTAGACGATTTGATGGCCAACCCGCCACGTTTTTTGAATCTGCGTGGACCCAGCTTTGGCAAGGAAACGTCGGAGTGGCTCACACTGGCCTTGGCGAAATTCGCGGCCAATGACCACGAAGCAGCCATCAAACAATTGAATGGCAAAGTAGGCCAACAGCTCAATGTCGAGCAAAAACAATGGCTGTGGGGCGTGATCGGTCGCCAAGCTGCCATGCAACTCGACAACGATGCCCTCGATCA
Source organism: uncultured Burkholderiales bacterium (assembly GCA_903956845.1). Lineage (GTDB taxonomy): Bacteria > Pseudomonadota > Gammaproteobacteria > Burkholderiales > Burkholderiaceae_C > Limnohabitans. The sequence goes on along the minus strand of CAJBOO010000067.1, from coordinate 10,855 downwards.
CTACGCCCAGGCTGGCAACGGTGCCCATTTGACGGACGAGATGCTGGCTTGGAAAGTGCGCGCCGCACTGCGGGCTGACAGCACGCCACAGTGGTCTGCGGTCGAGTCAGCGATCAAAGCCATGAGCCCTGCACACCAAAAAGAAGCTGCGTGGGTGTATTGGTTGGCTCGCGCTGAGATGGCCAAGCAACCCAAAGGCAGTCCGCTCAGCCCGAACGTTGCCACTGCCTTGCAAAGCATCGCTGGTCCCCAGGGTTTTTACGAGCAGTTAGCAGAAGAAGAATTAGGTCGAAAAATCATGGCGCCTGCCCGGCCGCCCGCACCCACTGCACAAGAAATGGCTGCCGTCAAAAGCAACCCCAGTTTGCAACGTGCCATGCATGCCATCCGCATTGGCTTGCGGGCAGATGGTGTGCGCGAATGGAATTACGCCACCGGTTTGGTCGACGGCATGGGCAAAAAAGGTCGCATGGGTGAACGTGAGAAATTGGCTGCAGCCCAGTGGGCCTGCGAACAAGAGATTTGGGACCGATGCATCAATACCAGCGAACGCAGCAGTCCCATGGATGTGGGTCAACGCTACCCCATGCCCTACAAAGACCAAGTGGTGGAACGCACCAAAGACATCGACTTGGAAGCAGCCTATGTCTACGGTTTGATTCGGCAAGAAAGCCGCTTTGTCATGGATGCGCGTTCTTCCGTGGGCGCCTCAGGCCTGATGCAAGTCATGCCCGCCACAGCCAAGTGGACAGCCAAAAAACTGGGCATGAAAAACTTTCAAACCGATCAACTCAACCAGCGCGATACCAACATCGCGATTGGCACAGGTTATTTGAAACTCGTGCTGAACAATTTCCAAGGTTCTTTGCCCATGGCCGCAGCGGCATACAACGCAGGTCCAAGCAGGCCACGCAAATGGCGCAATGGCCCGGTGTTGGAAGGCGCCATTTGGGCCGAGTGTGTGCCCTTCACCGAAACCCGTGATTACGTGAAAAAAGTGTTGTCCAACACCACCATGTATGCCGCGCTGTTGACAGGCGAACCCCAATCGCTCAAAGCCAAGCTGGGCAAAGTGGGGCCGCGCGAGAACAATGCAGGGACCGAAGACACCGACTTGCCTTAAGCCGGGTCTTCCTCTTGGCTTTGCTGCAAGGACCACATGTGGGCATAACGCCCATCCGCCGCCAATAACTGCTGGTGCGTTCCCCGCTCAATCACACGGCCTGCATCCATCACCACGATCTCGTGCGCATCGACCACGGTCGACAGCCGGTGGGCAATGACCAGGGTGGTTTTGTTGTGGGCCGCATCGCGCAACTCAGCTTGGATGGCGCGCTCATTGGTGCTGTCCAAGGCGGAAGTGGCTTCGTCGAAAATCAAAATCGCAGGATTCTTCAACAAGGTACGGGCAATCGCCACGCGTTGCTTTTCACCGCCCGATAACTTCAAACCCCGCTCACCCACCATGGTTTCATAGCCTTGCGGCGTTGAAGCGATGAACCCATGGATGCGTGCTGCGCGTGCCGCCTCTTCTACCTGCGCTTTGGAAGCTTGGGTGTTGCCATACGCGATGTTGTAGTAGACCGTGTCATTGAACAACACGGTGTCTTGCGGCACGATGCCAATCGCAGCCCGCACGGAATCTTGCGTCAACTGCCTGATCTCCAAACCGTCGATGTAAATACCGCCTTGCTGCACATCGTAAAAGCGAAACAGCAACCTGGCCAAGGTGGATTTTCCAGACCCAGAAGGCCCAACCACCGCCACGGTTTTGCCAGCAGGGATTGTCAGGCTGATGCCGTGCAAGATGGGGCGATCAGGCTCGTAGGCAAAAAACACGTTGTCAAACCGGACTTCAGGCGGTTGCTGCAATTGGAGTGGCTTGGCTGCCAACACATCTGCCACCTCTCGCTCTTTTTCAAGCAAGTCAAACATGCGCTCTAAATCGGTGAGGCTTTGCTTGATCTCTCGGTAAATCACGCCCAGGAAATTGAGCGGTATGTAGAGCTGGATCATGAAGGCATTGATCATGACCAAATCGCCCAGCGTCATGCGACCATCAACCACGCCTTGGGTTGCCCGCCACAACATGCCCACCAAGGCCACCGCGATGATGACTTGCTGACCGATGTTCAAGGCACTCAGGGAATTTTGCGCTTTGATACGCGCTTTGCGTAATTTGTCCAAATTGACGTCATAGCGTTTGGCCTCGAATGCCTCATTGCCAAAGTACTTGACGGTCTCGTAATTCAACAACGAATCGATGGCACGGGTGTGTGCACTCGAATCAAATTCGTTGACTTGTTTGCGAAACTGGGTCCGCCATTCAGTCACCGTCACGGTGAAATATATGTAACTGGCCAAGGCCGCCAAGGTGATGATGGCATACCACTTGTCAAATTTCACACCCAGGATGGTCAAGACCAAGACCACTTCAATCAAGGTGGGCACGATGCTGTAGAGCGAATAGGCAATCAAGGACTCAATGCCCCGCACCCCACGCTCAATGTCGCGGCTCATGCCGCCAGTTTGACGCTCTAAGTGAAAGCGCAAACTGAGTTGGTGCAAATGCTCAAAAGTTTGCAAAGCAATTTTGCGGGCAGCCCCTTGGGTAGCCTCGGCAAACACCAGTTCACGAAGTTCAGTGAAGGCAGAGACTGACAATCGCAACAAACCATAGGCCATCAACAAGGCCACCGGCACCACCAAGACCGCATCTGCCACGGTGGGTTGGGGCGTCATGCTGTCAATCAAGTCCTTGAGCAACAACGGCACACCGACGTTGGCCAATTTCGCGCCAACCATGAACGACAGCGCCGCCAGCACCCGCCACTTGTATTCCCACAAGTAGGGAAAGAGGCGCTTCAAAGTGCCCCAATCCGACTCGGAATCAAGCGATACCGATTGGGTAGGAATACGAGGGTAACTGGAGCCGGTATGACGCATGTCGCACAATAGGGGTTGGATTCAACAACGCTGATTGTGCCTGTGACCACCAAGACCGACTCCCGCACCACCACGCCCACCTTGCCAACGGATGCCGAACTGGTGCTCAAAGTCATTCCCATGCCTGCCGATTGCAATGCCAACGGAGACATTTTTGGCGGGTGGGTCATGGCCCAGGTTGACTTGGCGGGCGCGGTCTTACCTGCCCGTTATGTGAATGGCCGCATTGCCACGGTGGCGGTGAATGAATTTGTGTTCAAGCAACCGGTCAAGGTCGGTGACATCCTGAGTTTCTTCAGCAAAATACAACGCATTGGCAATACCTCGATCACCGTGACCGTCGAGGTTTTTGCCGAGCGGTTCAGCATGCAAGGCAATTACCTCAAGGTCACCCAAGCCAACATCACCTACGTGGCGATTGACCCCAGCGGCAAACCTCAAACCATCCAGCGGCGCGATACCCCGGCTCAATAGACCGGTTTGCGTTTTTCCATGAAGGCGCTGAATGCCTCAATGGCTGCAGGCTCTTTTAGCATCCGTCCGAAGCTCATGGCTTCTTCTTGGATACGGGCCAATACTTTGGGCGCTTTGCCAGACTTCATCAAGCGCTTGGTTTCCATCAATGAGGTGAGGGGTTTGGTGGCGATTTTGAGTGCCTGCTGGTGTGCGTATGCATTGGCTTCCGTGGGCGGCAAGACACGGCTGACCAAGCCCATCTCTAGGGCGTCGTCCACCATGAAGGGTTCACCCATCAACAAGGCTTCGGCGGCACGGTGGTAACCCATGAGCTCGGGGGCCAACAAGCTCGAACCGGCTTCGGGGCACAAGCCCAGGTTGACAAAGGGCATGGAAAAAGCCGCGTTGTCTCCCGCATACACCAAGTCGCAATGGAACAGCATGGTGGTGCCCACCCCGACGGCCGGGCCACACACGACCGCCAGCAAGGGCTTGGGGAAAACCGTGATGCCCCGCAGAAAGCGAAATACCGCAGCGTCTTCATTGGCGGGGGGTTGCTGCAAAAAATCAGCGATGTCATTGCCTGCACTGAACACCGTTTCGTGACCCTGAATCACCACCACTTTGATGCCTGCGTCGGCCGTGGCTTTGTCAAGCGCGTCAGCCAAGTCTGCATACATGGCAGCAGTGAGAGAGTTTTTCTTGTCCACCCGGTTCAGGGTCAAGGTCAACACCCCCTGCTCTTCGTTGTGCAATACATGTGACATCACTGCGTCCTTATTTGGGTTGATCCACACGGAGCCAAATTTGGGTGCGGTACAGCGGGCCAATGTATCCGCGCACCTTCATTTTTTTGCCGCCTTCAATGGGTTCCATTTCCACGGTATAGACCTTGCCGTTGCCTGGGTCCAGGATTTTTCCACCACCTCCCCAAATGTTTTTGGTGCCCTCTTGCTTGACTTGGCGAATGAATTCCAAGCCCACGATGGGCTGGTCTTTGCGGTCGTCCTTGCACAGGTCACAAATGGTTTTGGCTTTGGGGTCATCCACCAATGAGCGGCCAACCACACCGGTGAGCACACCATTGTTGTCAGTGATCGTGACTTCACCCTTGGGTTTTTTGGTTTCATCGTCAATCGTGTGCCATGTGCCCACGGGGGTCATTTGTGCACAGGCCGATGCGGCCCACAAAGTCAATGCAGCTGTCCATAAGGTCTTCATTTGTCGTCTCCTAGGTGGTGGTGGTGGTGAATCAAGCAAACACGTCAGCCGTGTCCATCAACACATCGCTGCCGGCGCGGGCAGTTTGCATCAAGGACATGGTTTCTGGCAACAGTTTGGCAAAGTAAAAACGAGCGGTCTGCACTTTGGCTTTGTAAAACGGATCGGTGTTGCCCTGGGCGATTGCCTGCAGGGCCACTTGCGCCATGCGCGCCCAGAAATATCCAAAGACCAAATGCCCTGTGACGCGCAAATAGTCCACCGAGGCCGCGCCCACTTCATCTGCGTTGCTCAAGGCCTTCATGCCAATTTCGCCGGTGAACTGGGTCATTTGCTGACCTAACTTGGCCAGTGGCTGTGTGAACGGCGCCATGTCCTCATTGCCCGCTTCAGCGGCGACCAAGTCAGCAATCAGCTTGCCGAATTTTTTCAAGCTTGCCCCTTGGTTACCCAAGACTTTGCGTCCCAACAAGTCCAGGCTTTGGATGGTGTTGGTGCCTTCGTAAATCATGTTGATGCGAGCGTCCCGCACAAACTGCTCCATGCCCCATTCGCGAATGAAACCATGTCCACCCAAGACCTGCAGACAACCCGAGGTTGCCAGCCAACCGTTATCGGTGATGAAGGCTTTGACGATAGGCGTGAGCAGCGCCACCATTTCAGCAGCGTCTTTGCGCACTTGCTCTTCTGGGTGGTTCAGTTCTTGATCGATCAACAACGCGCAATACAAACTCAGTGCGCGTCCTCCTTCTGCATACGCCTTGGCGGTGAGCAACATTTTGCGCACATCGGGGTGAACCAAGATGCTGTCTGCGGGCTTGTCCGGGCTTTTGACACCGGACAAACTGCGAGACTGCAGACGCTCTTTGGCATAAGCCAAGGCGTTTTGATATGCCACCTCGGTCAATCCCAGCGATTGCATGCCCACGCCAATGCGTGCTGCGTTCATCATCACAAACATGGCTGCCAAACCTTTGTTGGGCTGACCCACCAACGTGCCCACCGCTTGGTCTAACACCATTTGGCAGGTGGCATTTCCATGGATACCCATTTTGTGCTCCAGACCGCCACAGTAAATGCCGTTGCGCGCACCCAAACTGCCATCAGGATTGACCAAGAATTTGGGCACCACGAACAAGCTGATGCCTTTGCTGCCTGCAGGTGCGTCTGGCAAACGCGCCAGCACCAAGTGAACAATGTTGGAAACCAAATCGTGTTCACCCGCGCTGATGAAAATTTTGTTGCCCGTGATCAAGTAACTGCCGTCGGCTTGAGGCTCTGCTTTGGTCTTGAGCAAACCCAGATCGGTGCCGCAATGGGCTTCGGTCAGGCACATGGTGCCCGTCCATTCCCCGCTGGTGATTTTGGGCAGGTACATCTGCTTTTGCGCTTCCGAGCCATGGGCATGCAGACACTCATAAGCGCCATGTGTCAAGCCTGGATACATGGTCCAGGCTTGGTTGGCGCTGTTGAGCATTTCATAAAAACACTGGTTCACCACCAGGGGCAAGCCTTGCCCACCATAAGCAGTGTCACAGCTCAACGCGGTCCAACCGCCTTCAACGAATTGGGCGTATGCTTTTTTGAAGCCTGTCGGAGTGGTGACTTCATGGGTTTGCGTGTTGAGCACGCAGCCTTCTTGGTCACCCGAGGCATTGATGGGCAACAGCACCTCGGCAGCGAATTTGCCGCCCTCTTCCAAAACAGCCGAAATCGTGTCTGCGTCCAATTCGGCATGGGCTGGCAAGGCTTTGAGCGCCTCTGGCACGTGCAGCACTTCGTTCATCACAAAATGCATGTCTCGCAGGGGAGGGTTGTAAATGGGCATGGTGTTTCCTTTTGACGATCAGGGTTTGGCGCCGTAACGCAACAAAATTTGCTCAAAGCCATGTGTGGCGCGGTGCAGGCTTTTCGCGGTTTTCAAAAATCGGGCTTCGTAATGCAGGGCCAAGATCAGGCCATGGATTTCAAAAGACATTTGTGACGCATCGGTGTCTGCTGACAAATGCTGCTCTTCTTTGGCCTTGACCACCGCACGGTGCACTGCCGAGAGCCAGGTTTTGACAGAACTGGCCAAGGCATCGCGCACCGGGCCAGGCCGGTCATCGAATTCGGCTGCGCCACTGATGTAGAGGCAGCCTGAATCGATTTCTGCGCTGGTCCGTTGCATCCAATTGGCAAACAAGGCCTGGAGGCGCGGCAGCCCACGGGGTGATCGCATGGCTGGCTCAAAGACCTCCGCCTCGAAGCGCTGGTGGTATTCCCTGATCACGGAGATTTGCAGCTCTTCGCGAGAACCAAAATGGGCGAACACCCCCGACTTGCTCATTTGCATGACCTCTGCAAGCGCGCCAATGCTCAATCCCTCCAAGCCAATTTGCGTGGCCAGTCCCAAGGCAGCATCGACAATGGCTGTCTTGGTTTGTTGGCCTTTGTGCATGACGCGCTGTCGCGCCGTGCTTTGATCGGTGTCGAGGGGGGTGGGTGTGTTCGGATTCACTGTCAAATCAAAAAAGAACGATCGTGCTATTTTGCACTATTTTTGAGTTCATTACACTGACCCCCATGCAATCGACTCGAATTTTGGCCATCCGCCACGGTGAAACGGACTGGAATGTCGAGACACGCATTCAAGGGCACACCGATATTCCCTTGAACGCACAAGGCCTGTGGCAAGCCGATCAAGTGGCCCAGGCCTTGAAAAATGAATCGATTGATGCGGTGTACGCCAGTGACCTGTCGCGCGCCATGACCACCGCCCAAGCGATTGCCCATGCGCATGGCTTGCCAATCGCCACACACCCGGCATTGAGAGAGCGCCATTTGGGGCACTTTCAAGGGAAAACGTGGCAGGAAATTGAAAGCCAGCATCCAGATGACGCTTTGCTATGGAAGCAACGCCTGCCCGAATGGACGCCTGCAGGCGGGGGTGAAAACCTGCTCATGTTGTCAGAGCGCATCCACACCTGTCTGAACGAAATCGCTGCGCGACACATGGGTCAGCACATCGTGTGTGTCACCCATGGCGGGGTGCTCGATATCCTTTACCGCTTGGCGACGCGCCAAGCTTTGCATGCACCTCGGACCTGGGGCTTGCGCAACACAGCCATCAATCGCCTGCTGTGGACACCGGAGGGCTTGCAGCTTGTCGGATGGGCAGATGAAGCACATCTGTCGCAAGCATTGGACGAAAAAGGCGCTTGAGCTTTCAGTCCGCTTGATCCACAAACAAGCCGCCTGCGCTGGCCGGCGGCACCACACCCAAGTGCTTGTATGCCGCCAAAGTGGCGATGCGGCCCCTGGGGGTGCGTTGCAAAAAACCCTGCTGGATCAAAAACGGCTCGATCACGTCTTCGATGGTGTCGCGCTCTTCGCCGATGCTGGCTGCGATGTTGTCCAATCCCACGGGGCCGCCATCGAAGCGATGAATCACGGCTTCCAAGAGTTTGCGGTCCATCAGGTCGAAGCCTTGGGGATCGACATCCAACATGGCCAAGGCCGCTTGGGCCACGGATTGGCTGATCTGGCCATTGGCTTTGACTTGCGCGTAGTCGCGCACACGCCGCAATAGCCTATTGGCGATGCGGGGCGTGCCACGCGAGCGCTTGGCGATTTCGAAGGCCCCGGCTTCATCCAATTGCGCTTTGAGTAAACCGCCACTGCGCATGACAATGCGCAGCAATTCTTCGGGTGAATAAAACTCCAATCGGGCCACGATGCCGAACCGGTCTCGCAATGGGTTGGTCAACATGCCTGCACGGGTGGTGGCACCCACCAGCGTGAAAGGTTGTAAATCCAGTTTGATGCTGCGCGCCGCGGGGCCTTCACCGATCATGATGTCGATTTGGTAGTCCTCCAGCGCCGGGTACAAAATTTCTTCCACCACAGGGGAGAGTCGATGGATTTCATCGATGAACAAGACATCGTTTTTTTCCAAGTTGGTCAACAAGGCAGCCAAGTCCTTGGGCTTTTCCAACACGGGTCCGCTGGTTTGTCGCAAGTTCACACCCAACTCTTGGGCAATGATGTGACTGAGGGTGGTTTTGCCCAAGCCTGGGGGGCCAAACAACAGCACATGGTCCAAGGCTTCTTCGCGGCTGCGGGCGGCGCCAATGAAGATTTCCAGTTGCTCACGCACCTTGGCTTGCCCCACATACTCTTGCAGCAACTTGGGGCGAAGGGCTCGCTCAATCGCTTCTTCTTTCGGGCTGACTGGCGCGGCAGACACCACTCGAGGCTCGGAGGCGAAATCGTCTGTTTGGATGCTCATGGTTTACTTGGCCAAGGCTTTCAAGGCTTGTTTGATGCCATCGCTGACAGTGACGTCAGCTGGCAACTGTTTGAATGCCAGCGTGGCCTCTTTGTCTGAATACCCCAGCGCCATGAGTGCTTGCATGATGTCGTTGTGGGTGCTGTGGGTCGCTGTGCTGGCGCTCAAACCCAAGTCGCTGCCCATCTTGCCTTTGAGTTCGAGCAGCAATCGTTCGGCGGTTTTTTTGCCGATGCCTGGGATCTTCACCAATCGCCCTGCCTCTTGCAAAGCAATCGCTTGGGCCAACTCGGCCACGCTCAAACCACTGAGCACCCCCAAAGCCATGCGCGGACCCACCCCTGAAATTTTGATCAACTGCCTGAATGCCGCACGCTCCTCTTGGCTGGCAAAGCCATACAAGATTTGGGCATCTTCTCTGACCACGAAATGCGTGAGCAAGCTGACGTTCTCCCCCGTGGCGGGCAGGTTGTAAAAAGTGCTCATGGGCACATCCACCTCATAGCCCACGCCATGACAGTCCACCAGCACTTGCGGTGGATTTTTTTCGATAAGGATGCCGCTGAGTTTGCCGATCATGTGGGTTGTCGCTGAGTAGGGTTGGATTATCAGGGTGAAACGCCGAGCACTCTGCACCCAACTGCAAGCCCTTGGGGTATGCTTTGCCCAGACCCATGAATCTCATCAGAAAGTAACGCATGCCTCTCGTCCGAATCGACCATGGAAAACAACATCCCGCAGGCTTTGGCAAAGCGGTTGGTGAGATCGTTTACCGCGCCATGATCGAAGAAATCCATGTGCCCGCAGACGACAAATTCCAAATCATCACCACGCATGAAGGCAGTGAACTGAATGTGGCCAACAGTTATTTGGGCATCGAGTACTCAGCGCACATCGTGTTCATTCAAGTCACCCTCAACGCCGGGCGCAGCATCGAATTGAAGAAAAAGTTTTACCGACGCATCGCCGACGACCTCAGCCAAGCGCTGGGCATGCGCCAGCAGGATGTGTTCATCAGCTTGGTTGAGGTGGCGAAAGAAAACTGGTCTTTTGGCAATGGCGAGATGCAATACGGGCCCACCCCTTGATACTGCGCCACACCTTCTCCCCTGCGAACAACACCCGTTTAGGCAACCTGTGCGGTGCATTGGACGAACATTTGCGCACCCTTGAATTGGCCTTGGAGGTCAAGATTGCCCACAGCCATGAAAAATTCAAAATAGATGGGCACAAGGCCAAAGCGGAGCGGGCTTTGGAGGTGTTGCAAGCCATGTACGAACGCGCAGGCAAAGCGATTCCCAAAGAGCAAGTGCAACTCATGTTAGCTGGCGACGAGCACATGCCGGTGCGCGATGACGGGAGCTTGACGTTGTCCACACGCCGCAACGATGTGCGCGCTCGCACCCCCACACAAGGCATCTACCTGGACAATATCGCGCAACACGACATCACCTTTGGCATTGGCCCGGCGGGCACGGGCAAAACCTATTTGGCGGTGGCCAGCGCGGTCGACGCTTTGGAGCGCAGCGCGGTGCAACGCATCATCCTGACCCGACCTGCGGTGGAAGCCGGCGAAAAGCTGGGTTTCTTGCCAGGCGATTTGGGCCAAAAAGTCGATCCCTATTTGCGGCCTTTGTATGACGCCTTGTATGAACTCATGGGCTTTGACAAGGTACAAAAAGCGTTTGAGCGCAGCGCTTTGGAAATCGCCCCCTTGGCTTTCATGCGTGGACGCACCTTGAACAACGCGTTCATCATCTTGGACGAAGCGCAAAACACCACACCCGAACAAATGAAGATGTTCCTCACACGCATTGGCTTTGGTGCCAAGGCCGTGATCACGGGCGATGTGAGTCAAATTGACTTGCCCAAAGGCAGCCCCAGTGGCTTGGTGGACGCAGAGCGGGTGTTGCGCCGCGTGCCTGGCATCGCCATGACGCACTTCACCAGCAAAGACGTGGT